>JAUVIR010000002.1 GCA_030592645.1 Candidatus Fermentibacterota bacterium
AATCCAGCATACACTGATGAAGCTGCCAGTTTTCCAGATGGACGCTATGCAGTTGAAGTAATGGCTATCCCTCAAAAGTCCCCTGATAGTACGTTTAGAACCTTGCCAGTTAATAATATTACATTACTAAGGCCTGAAATTACAGGTGTAATTGTAGATAACTGGGCTCCAAGGATCACAGATATCTGTTTTAGAGACAATCCCACAGAGACTGTATTTAATGATTACTATACAATAATCGAGGAAAATTATCCGGATTCAGGAAGATGGATGCAATCTGTCAGTGCTCCAGGCTGGAATTATATCAATGCAAGTGGTGATCTGAATGAGTATTCGTTGGAGATATCCTACAGCGAACCGGTAACAGTGATTCAGAGTATACCAGTGATAATCAAAATGTTTACAGGTCCTGATTCCAGCGTAAACTGGGAGAGAGAGCTAGATCTTACACTGGATGCATCCTGCTTGAATTCATTGGGTGAATGTCAAACTGCAATATATCGCACATCTGAATCTGGACCATCAGGTTATGTTGGGAATCAACTCGTTGAACTTGAAATACATTCAAATTTCGCGACTGATCTTGCTGGAAAGCCACTAGATGCAGATGCCTCAACAGTTGCGACAGCATGGGGTGAAGGAGGTTCTAACTGCGAAACAACCTATTCACATCTTGTACCTCACCAAACACTTGCTGGTTACTATCGCGAGCCTGGAGATCAGGATTCAAGATCGAATATTCTATATGCTGTTTATGATATAAGAACATCTCCTTTCGAATTTATAGAACACTATATAACTCTTACTGGTCCATTAACAACAGCTGATCTATTTCATGAAGTGAATCTCTTTTCTGGTCCAGACCATACTAGATGCGATATCTACGGAGGAACATGGATGTGTGATTGGGTAGGTGAAATACTGCATGTATATATTGTTGATTACCTAGGAAGTATTAAACTCGATGAAATAGTGTGTGATTTTTCAGCAATCCCTGCATACGGTTATTTGTATGATGCTGTAGCAACTAATCTAACATATCCATCTGGGAATCCCTATCACGAATCCACCCGTGATTCGGATAGATTCGGTTGGTTAGCGTGGAGAAAAAAGACACCACCCCCGGAAGATGGAATTTCTACAAGAGATGATGATGTATATGCTATTGAGCTTAATGTTACAGTTTATGATGCATTTGATGGAAGCAAAATAGATTCTCTGTTATGCACAGCTGAGCAATGGGAGGACGAAGGTACATGGTACACTTCAAATTTTCTCTCAATCACCCCTGCTTATCCATCTGATGATGGAAAACTTGAAGTGATGACTTGTGAATATCAGTATCCAGACACTACACCAGAATACAAAACTTATTTATTGGACCCTCCTGGATCGAGCGATCGCATTTCCAATACGATTTATCAAGACAATCTAAGCAGTACAGAATTATCATCTCGCGGTACCTATATTGAGGATTACTTTACAGTATTCCCAAATCCCGTAAGAAGTTCATTAAGTATTAGCTTCATGACATCTGAAGATTCTGGTTCAACTGTGCATGTTTATGACATATCCGGACATCTACTTAATACCATTGCCGAGGAATTGCCAGGAATGCAAAACCATAATCTCCTTTGGAATCTAAAGGATGCAAACGGATACATCGTCCCTACAGGGATATACTATGTGTCTCTTGTTTCCGGTTCCCTTACGGAGGAGACGAGAACTGTGATTGTGATTCATTAATCTATTGTGTTTCACTATCTTCAACTCTTCAGGAGATGAATCGATAAGATAAGAGAAATTAGCTTGGCATTGCCTGGTTAACTTTGTCTAGCTGGGTTGACTTGTTCCTGAGCGGGAACTATTTATGGATATTCCACTTTATACTTACTGAGATATTGGATCATAGTTTAGCAGATAATTCATTGAAGATACCCCTATCCTCTGGAGGTAGAAAATGTTGAGAGTGCTTATAATCCCGTTGCTTCTGATCGCGGTAACTGCGCATTCTGAAGTGATATACCGCGCCGAGGAATTTGTAGAAACTGCCGAGTACCTTGGCACGGACGCTGAAGGAATTCTGGTTGAATTCAACCTTCCCGCTCTTACTGTAGTAGATGAGATCGTAGGAGAATTCGGTTCTGGAAACGTTCTGAGAATTCCCGGAGAGGGAATGGGCGTGCCCCTCGGCAGTCCTGATCTCCCGGTTATCAGAAGAATGGTTCTTATTCCTAATACCGGTGCTGTGAATGTGGAGATCGTTTCATCGGAATCCTCACCCCTGGGAATCTACAGCATTCCTCCATTCCAGGAGTATCCTACAAGGAGCGGAGGCCCCGCACCCTACAGAATTGATGAAAATGTTTATTCCAATTCTGAGTTATACCCCTCGCAGCCCGTTTACGTTGAGAGGATCAGCATCCTCAGAGACATCAGGGTTGCATGGGTGGTGTTCTCACCCGTGCAGTACAATCCTGTTACCGGCGAGACAACGATCAACACCAATATCACCGTTCGCCTCACGACTGAAGGCACCGGCGAGAACGAGCTTTACAAAACTTTCCACGGGTATACTCGAAGCTACCTGCCGATCTATCGGAAGGTCCTTGGATTCGAAGAGGGCGGGACCGATGTAATTGACGGTTCCTACCTGGTTATCGGATCCACTGAAAGCATCGCATACGCGCAGGATCTCATCGACTGGAAAAGGCAGACCGGCCTTGATGTTCAGTACGGTGTAGTGCCCGGTATCGGCGGCACAGCCAGCGCGATAGATGCCTGGATCGAAGACGCTTACAACGACTGGCCCAATCCACCTGAGTGGATTCTTATAGTAGGTGACGAAAACGTTGTACCGCCGTACTATTCCAGCGGAACAGAGGCTGATAACCAGTACGGTGTTATCGGTTCAGGTGTTGATCCAAGTATCCATGTCGGCAGGATCTGCGGAGATACAGGTACGCTGGCGTACCAGACATGGAAGATCGAAAGCTACGAAAACGATCCATATGAGCCTGCTTCGACATGGTTCCAGCATTCCATCAGCATAGGGTCAACCGATTTCCAGGATCCGCTGATGTCGTGGAGGTACGCTCAGGTATTTCTGGCGCATGGTATGACCAATACACTGTACTGCAATTCCAGTGCGCATGGCGGCATTCCGCCTACGATCGCCAACATATCCGCTGAGGTTAACGATGGGCTTTCGCTTCTCAGCTATATCGGACACGGCTCCCAGACAGCCTGGGGAACCACCGGTTTCAGTAACAGTAATGTCGCTGCCTTGTCAAACGGTCGCAGATTGCCCTGGGTAAGCTCCATAGCCTGTCAGAACAGTGCTTTTGATAACTCAACCACCTGTTTCAGTGAAGCATGGATGGGCGAAGGCAGTATAGCCAGTCCCAAGGGTGCAGTCGGCTTCATGGGTGCAACCATGAACAGTCCTGTCGGACCTACAGATTCATTGGCCATGTACCAGTTCAGGGGATACTTCGAAGAGGAAATGTACCACATGGGTGCGGCTTTCGATTACGGCAAGATTATGGCTTATTCCTTTACGGGAAGTTCCAGTAACAGCGATATGCACATGATAATGGGCTGCCCCGAATTTGATATCTTCACCGATACATCGCCCATTGTGCATATGACCTGCGACCATCAAGCCACGATCTTCGAAGGGAACTGGAACGTAACAGTAACCGCCGGCGGATCTCCTGTTGAGGGTGCTCTTATTGGTGTTGTTCAGGACACAACCCTGCTTCAGAGTGGTTATACGAACGCTTCCGGTCTTGTAACCCTTGCTATCCCCACAATTCCCGGTACAGGTGATGTTACAGTTACAGGTACAAACCATAACCTGTATCCCTATGTTGCTTTGGTACCAGTATCCGGAGTGGGTGTTTCAGGAGATGAGATCGGTGTGCTGAGCTTCAATCTTTCCGCACCGGCACCGAATCCGTTCGCGGGTTCCACCACAATAGCCTTTACTCTTCCTGCGGGCGGGAACATGTCCCTGGACATTTACGATGTGTCAGGAAGGCTTGTGACCCGTGTCGCATCCGGCGAAATGCTTGCGGGAACTCATTCTGTACTCTGGTCGGGAACCGATTCGGAAGGTGCCCCGGCACCAGGCGGTATCTACCTGCTCAGGCTTACTGCCGGCGGTGATACCATAACCAGGTCCTGTGTGATCATCAGGTAGATTTAAGATTATCCTGAATCGGGGGTATGCTTCATTGCATGCCCCCGCCTGTTTTTCACGCTGGTTGACGGTTACCGACTTCAATCGCTAGATTTCAGCGTTATTAAATTGTGCCGAAGCTTGGAGGTGGCTGTCCAAGAACAGTTCACCGGCGGGTGTCCGGTGTTATCGCCAGGCCACGATAGATTCGTGAGGCACACAAAAACGGAGGTTGCTTAATGTCAAGATATCGCGGTCCGAAATTCCGTAAGATCAGGTCTTTAGGACCCCTTCCCGGTCTTACAAGAAAAGATCCTGCCAACCCAAACCCGCCCGGAGAACATGGCGGCAGATGGCGCAGGAAAAGAGCTTCAACTTACAGACTTCAGCTTGTCGAGAAGCAGAAAATAAGATTTAACTACGGTCTGTCGGAAAAGCAGCTTCGTAAGTACTACAGAAAAGCCACTTCGATGAAGGGTGAAACCGGTCATAACCTTCTGCAGCAGATCGAGCGCAGATTGGACAATGTAGTAGCCAGGTCTGGTTTTGCCATTTCCATACCTGCCGCGCGTCAGCTTGTCTGCCACGGTCATATAACCGTCAACGGCAGAAAACTGGACATTCCGTCCTATCTGGTAAAGGTCGGTGATGTTGTCTCGCTGAAGGAGAAGAGTAAGAAACTTAAAGTTGTCGAGGCTAACATTACAGAGGGTTCCGGTATTGGTGTACCGGCATTCTTAGATGTTGATCCCGCCGCAAGGAAGATTATCATGAAGGTTCTTCCTTCCAGGGAGGATGTTCCCCTTGAAGTAGACGAACGAATGGTTGTCGAGTTCTACTCAAAATAGTAATTTTCAGTACAAAGAAAACCCGTGGAAAGCTCTGCAATCCACGGGTTTTTCTGTTGTTCTGAATCAGCAGCAGATCAGCTTAATCCATATCGTCAAGGTTGACTGTCCATTCGAAGCCGTTTTCATCAACATCGATTCCCCAGAGGGTGTAGGTGTCGCCGTCTACGTCCTCTACTTTCATATCATAGGTTCCGGGGTCTACCCAGACTGTGATATCACTTGATCCTGTAAGAATATCAGCTCCGAGGCGATCTTCACCCCAGGGGCCATCCGAAGGGTCGACATATACGTAAAAGATGTCCCAGCCGCCCAGATCGTTAAGGATGGTGACCGGTGCAATTCCATCGCCTGTTTCAAGAGAAACGCCCTCATATTCTACGTCATCTGACATGGAATCCATGTCATCGAGCGTTACGAACCATTCGAAGCCGTTTTCATCAACATCGATTCCCCAGAGGGTGTAGGTGTCGCCGTCTATGTCCTCGACCTTGATATCATAGGTTCCGGGGTCTACCCAGACGATAAGTTCATCATCCTGGTAAAGCAGTTCAGAACCCAGGCGGTCTTCGCCCCAGGGACTGTCCGAAGCGTCGACATATGCGTAGAAAATGTCGTATCCGCCAAGATCATTGATGATCGAGACATATGCGGTTCCCTCGCCTGATTCGACTATCTTGGGGTCGAAGTACTCATCTTCTTCCCACCCGGAATCCATATCATCCAGCGTTACATTCCACTGGTAGCCTTCCGCACCGATCTCGACCTGCCAAAGTGTATAAGTGTCACCGTCTTCGTCCGTAACCATAATGTCCCAGGTGCCTTCTTCTATCTCAACAGTGAATGCATCTCCAGGAGCCAGGATATCTTCACCGAGGCGGTCTTCGCCCCACATGTCGTCGGACGGATCAATAAGTATGAAGTATATATCCCACATCTCAAGCCCGTTTGTAATGGTGACTTCAACCATTGCTGCTTCATCAGTATCCTCTGGAATTGGTGTTCCCTCTTCCGCCTGTTCACCGCAGGCGGTAAACAGTGCTATAGCAAGTATACTGAGAAGGAATGCTAATCTCTTCATCAAGGTTCCTCTCTCTCTATTCCCGGTTTTCCGAACCGGCACGGTTCAAACGTTAACAAATCACAAACTATTCGTAACAGATAATGATCGAACATACGAACCCGTCAGGGCTGCATCGATGCTGTTTCTGAATATCCCTTCCAGACTGAGTTTCCAGTAGTCCCCTTCGAGAATCATTAAGTATGTGCGGGATTCGATAGAAGAAAGAGTGATTTCTGCCCGATCTCCCTGAATGAAAATCATAGTTACATCTCCACTGAAGTCAATGTACTCCCGACATAGCACCGGAAGAAGGTCCAGAGCGGATCCGTATCCGTGCAATCCTCTGGTCTGCAGATCCGATACCAGTGAATCAAGGAGAAGCATAGTAGAGGAACTCAGAGAACCGGCAGCCGATTCCCATTCGTTCCTGTCGATGTATCCAGCCGTTTCGTTGTAGCGTTCAAGAATTTCCTGTTGTGCCGGCGACCATGAACATGATATCATGCACGGTAGCGCTGCACAGAGTATTGCTATTAAGCAGCTGCGAATTCGAAGCATGGATTTCCCCCACAGGTGATAACAAATACATAATAGTCTGTTCCTTTTTTCTGCTCTCGTCAATATCAGCCCGGATCCATTACAGGAACTCGCGGGGCATTCGTGATGGATAATGGCTATGGTGCTTTCATTTGTTCGATATCCTGTTATTATTCATGCAAACACGGGAGGTTTGAATTTGTCATTCATGGGCAGTGGTGAGTTTCAGCTGGAGTTTCCCTGGACGGGAGAACTGGACACGGTAACAGGAATACCGCCGAGAAAAGCTCTTGACAGCAGCCTGCCATTACTTCTTCGGATCATGGGGCAGGAAGATCTTCCTCTATCAGTAATAATGATAGATATCGATCATTTCAAGAATTTCAATGATAAATGGGGGCATGATACCGGGGACAGAGTTCTGCGGCATGTAAGCTGCATAATACGGGAGGCTGTGAAGTACCGCGGTGAGGCTTACAGATACGGTGGTGAGGAGATCACGCTCCTTCTCCCGAACACATCCTCTGACGAGGCTGACAGGACAGCGGAGAGGATACGCAGGAGCATCTACGATTCACCCCTGGAAAGAGAATCAGGAAAAGACGATGCATCTTCACAGATCCCGCTCTCTGTGACAATATCTCTCGGCGTAAGCACTTTCCCTTCTGTTGCCGGCAGCGAACTCCTTGTCGCTGCCGATCAGGCTCTTTACGATGCCAAGAAGGGAGGCAGGAACAGGGTTGCCGTATACAATTTCCAGAAGAAGGATGAGAGTTTGCCGGTTGTTCTCGATGTCAGATTCCCGGCTGCTTCCTCCATAAGCGAAGGCAGCTATATAATACTTACCCGCTGGTTTCGGCACAGGGGAGAACTCACTGAGATCGAAGCCCGACAGATATCCGACCCCGGCAGAGGTGTCAGGGAAATTGCGGAAGGACCGGTACCTCCCGGAGGACCTATAACCGCTGAGATCAGAGGCCGCGTTATCGCTGTAGAGCGGCGCGGTACTTCCACTTTTTTCAGTTTTGAGGTTGAAGCCGAAGTTCTTGATCTTATGTTTCATTACCTTCAGGATCGAGATTCATGAAATCCTTCCTTTGTGGAGGATTATGGGCAGGTCCTGCAGGCGGTGTGCTTCCTCCATCCAGGATATCCATATCCGGAGAGAGGATAACGGGTATTGCCCCATCCCCCGGCACACATTCAAATCTGTTTGTAATACCGGGTTTTGTAGACGCGCACTGTCATTTCTGCTGGAGCGGCCTTGAACGCCAGTATCTTGACCTTTCAGAAACTGTGTCCTCAACAGATCTCATCGATCTGGCTTCTTCTTCTATTGATTCGGGAGGAACCGGGCGAATTCTGCGGGGGTTCGGATTCGATGACAGTAATTGGAATAATCCTCTGCTTCCCTCGCTTGCGGAACTTGACAGAGCAACAGGACGCCGTCCCGTTTTTCTCAGAAGGGTCTGCTGTCATGAAGCCCTTGTGAATTCAGCCATGCTTGAACTGCTCCCCCCGGATTGTCCGGGGGCGGATTATGGGGCAGGTATCATCAGGGAAGGAGTTGTTTTCGATTTTGAAAGCCTGTTCCCGCCGGAACCGCATATTCTGGACGAAGCATGCTCGAACGCAACTGACCTGGCCTTTTCTTCGGGAGTTACCGCATTATGTACCTTCGAACCTCTGGTAACCACTGAAGTACTTCTGAAAACCTCCCTTCCTGTAAGGATGTCCATCTGTCTTTTCGGAAATGATGCGGGCTTCACAGGAGAAGCGCCCGAATCTCTCGAGGGAGTACTTCCCGGGCTTGATGGTCTGAAATTCTTCCTTGATGGATCCCTTGGTGCATCTACAGCAGCTGTTTCGGGGAGCTATGCGGACGGTACGGTTACCGAGCCTCTGCTGTCCGATGAACAGGTTCTGCGCAGCCTGGAATTTGCGGACAGTTTAGGTTTGATGCCTGTATACCATGCTATAGGGGGCAGGGCACTTGCGCAGATTGACCGTGCAGCCCATTATTTTCGCATGAAGCATGACGGGAGAAATCCTCCAGCCATGAGGATAGAGCATGCTGAAGAACTCACCGCAGACTGGCCGGGCAGCTGGGATACTTCGCTCCACACCTTTGTTATGCAGCCTAATTTTGTGAGCAGATGGCAGATCAAAGGGGGACTGTACGAAGGAAAACTCGGAAAGGAGAGAGCACAGGCTCTTAACCCGTTCAGACTTGTAGTAGATGCGGGTTTCTCTCTTGGTTTCGGCAGCGACTGCATGCCTTTCGGCCCGCTTAAGGGGCTTGGCGGCGCTACAGACCATCCATTAGATTATTTCGCTGTCGATACAGCGCAAGCCCTTAACGCATACACACTTGAAGCGGCAAAGATATGCGGTTTTTATGATCTTTCTGAAGAACTTACAGAAGGCAGGATTGCAGATATGACTGTCCTTTCTGCCGATCCTTTCCATACGCCCCCGGATGAGATCGAAGTTGTTGCAACGATCATCGGTGGTGAAACCGTTTTCGGACCGGAAGCTTTTCTGAAGGAGAAGTGATGGATAGAATCGACTGGTCGGATCCCCTGTCAGCTGGAAGGTTCATTGTGCGTAACGCCCTTGCGGAAGACAGAGTGATGGATGACGTTACAACCTCTTCACTTTCCGTGCATCCGGGCGATAGCAGTACATGTATCGTTGCAGCCAGGGAAGAACTGATCGTAGCTGGATGGTTTCTTGTAGAACAGGTATTTTCAGAATTGTCCATTCTGGCGGGGATGAGTATTCAGAGTATTCAGAGCATTATCCCTGATGGGCACACTGCCTCCAAAGGAGACAGTATCGGTTGTCTGCAGGGTTCTGCTGATCTGCTTCTGCGAGGTGAGAGAGTAGCTCTTAACCTGCTCTGCCGCCTCTCCGGAATAGCGACTCTTACAGGGAAATATGTTGAGGCTGCCGCAGGAACAGGTGTCGAAATTCTGGACACCAGAAAAACAACTCCCTGTCTGCGCGCACTGGAGAAATACGCTGTCAGGACGGGGGGAGGCGTGAATCATCGTTTCAATCTTGCGGAACTTGCCATGGTGAAGGACAATCATATTGCCGTTGCAGGAGGATCAGGGAAACTGCACAGCGTAATGCTCCGTATTAAGGAGAAGGGAATTCCAGTTGAAATTGAGGTTGATTCCATCGATCAGCTCAAGAAAGTGCTTGATGAAAAACCGGACAGGATACTGCTCGACAACATGAACCCCGATACTCTCAGAGCAGCGGTGAGAGTGGCATCAGGCAGCGGTGTTTACCTTGAGGCTTCCGGAGGGATAACGCTGGAGAATTTAAGAGAAGTGGCAGCTACCGGAGTTGACGGAATATCTTCAGGTGCCCTTACACATTCGGCTCCATCAGCGGATATAGGATTTGACTGGGGGATCATATGAAAAGACTAGTGCTTGATATTGGAAATACAAGAACATCAGCGGGGGTATTCGTAGATGGAAGGCTTGATGTTCAATGGAGGATAACAACCAGACATTGGACTGCCGATGACCTCTGGGTTATCCTGGGCTCTCTTCTTAAGGCGGACGATTGTGATCTGCCCGGGGAATTTGCTTACGCATGCGTTGTTCCACAGGTTCGTCATGCTCTCCTGAATCTCTCGGGAAGGTACATCAAAGCTGATCCGGTTGAAGTAACCGTAGAAACAGCGGGCATAACGATTGATTACGGATTTCCTCACGAACTTGGTGCGGATCGCCTGGCAAATACTGCTGCTGTTCTTAGACTTGGGTCTACTCCTGCTATTGTTGTGGATTTCGGAACGGCAACAACATTCGATGTAATCAGCAGAGAAGGTGTTTACATTGGCGGTGCAATAACGCCTGGAGTGGGTACCGCTGCGGGAGAATTGTTCAAGAAGGCGGAGAAGCTCAATCCTGTAGACCTTGAGTTCCCTGCGTCCCCTCTTGGGAAGAGTACTGCAGAGGCTGTCTGTTCAGGCGTTCTTTTAGGGGCTGTTGGAGCGGCCGACCATATAATAGACGAGCTTTGCAAAGTAATTGAAGGAGTTCCCGAAATATGGGCTACTGGAGGCTGGGCACCGGGTATTGCCCGGAAGTGCAGAAACCTGATGAAGGTATGCCCTGAACTTACGCTTGTAGGAATAGATTGTATTGCTGAAAGGTATTCAAATGAAAAATAAAAGGATACTGCTGGGAATCACCGGAAGTGCGGCAGCCTTCAAAGGAGTGATGCTTGCCTCCATGTTACGAAAGGAGGGCTTCGAAATTGATGGTGTTCTTACTCCCGGAGCTCTGCGTTTCGTTTCCGAGACACAGCTTGTCTGTGTAACCGGAAGACCTGTTCAGAGTTCGCTTTTTACAATGCAGCCCGGTGATCCAGTTCCTCATATTACACTTACTGATAATATTGATCTCTATATCGTTGTCCCCGCGACGGCCGACTTTATCGGCAAGTCCGCCAATGGATTGGCTGATGACCTGTTATCCTGCGCTTTTCTAGCCTGTTCCTCTCCGGTCATCATGGCTCCTTCGATGAATATCAGGATGTGGAACAACAGAGCTACAGCTGCCAATATCGAGACGCTTAAAAGCCGTGGAGTGGTTTTTGCAGGTCCTGTAAAGGGACCTCTTGCCTGCGGCGCGGAAGGTATGGGCAGAATGATGGAACCAGATGGTATCTTTAAGTTGTGTCTTTCCATTCTGTCGGGCAAATGCTGACATGATTCCTCTTCCTACCATGCAGTGGATGGAGGGTAATCTCCGGCTGCTGGATCAGAGAAAGCTTCCATCCGAAGAAACTTATATAGACTGCAGGGATATCGATTCCCTGGCGGAAGCCATCAGGACCCTAGCCGTCAGAGGGGCACCGGCCATTGGTATTGCAGCAGCTTTTGGCGCTGTAATTGCTGCTTTAACTACGGATCCTGGTGAAAAGTTCAATGAAGCTTTTGTTGCGAAGATAGATATACTTGAAGGAACAAGACCTACAGCGGTTAACCTTTTTCATTGTCTCGATATCCAGAGACGCATTTTCCGCATGAATCCCGGCAGGGACAGCGCTATCGAAGCCCTTCTGGAATCTGCCCGGGACATGATGCGATCAGATCTTGAAGCCAGCAGACAAATGGGGCGATTCGGTGCCGATCTGCTGGAAAAAGGCTCGGTAGTTCTGACCCATTGCAATGCAGGGGGATTGGCTACCGCAGGCCTGGGGACTGCCCTTGCAGTTATATACGAAGCCTGGGAAAGAGGCATACTGGAAAAGGTGTATGCCGATGAAACCCGCCCGCTTCTTCAGGGCGCCAGGCTGACGGCATGGGAGCTTTCAAGGGCAGGTATTCCGGTCGATGTGCTTCCCGATTCCGCTGCGGCCTCGCTTCTGCAGAAGGGAGAGGTCGATGCTGTTATAGTCGGCAGTGACAGGATAGCCGCAAATGGAGATGCCGCTAACAAGATAGGGACATATCCACTTGCACTGGCGGCAAAAGAGCATGGAATCCCCTTCTACGTTGTTGCGCCCCTTTCCACGTTCGATCTATCCACTCCGTGCGGGAGCGGAATTGAAATCGAACAGAGGGGTAGAAATGAGCTTAACTCTCCTGGAGAGCGGAAGCTGCTTCCAGAATCAGCAGGGGTATGGAACCCGGCATTTGATGTAACACCGGCTACGCTGATTACGGCAATTATCTGTGAGAAAGGTGTACTGTTTTCTCCAGATGCCGATTCCCTGCGATTGCTTCTCGGGAAAGACCGGCAATTCAAGAAGTGAATTCTGAATACTGGAATGACTGAATAATCGAGATTGTATTGATTGTTGTATACTGCTGTTTTGATCGTTTATTGAGAGGTTGGAGTTTAAGGTAACTTGCATTATTCTACGGAGTATTAAGTTATCCTGTTCTTCTTATTCTGACTATGATGCAGCACTTCAAAATTAGAATAAAGTGCGTTTAAGGAGGAATTTTGGGCTGTACAATTGGTATTGACCTGGGAACAACTAATTCTTGCATGTCAATAAGCGAAGGTGGAAACGCCATTGTTATTCAAACCGGGGAAGGCCCGAGAGTCATGCCTTCCGTTGTTGCATTCACACCTGCAGGGGACAGGCTTGTCGGCATTGTCGCCAAGAGACAGGCGATAACTAATCCCAAAGAGACCATAACAAGCGTTAAAAGGCTTATGGGAAGAAAGTACGATGAGCTCAGCAAGGGAATATTCAATGTATCCTACGACATAGTTCCAAATGATAAAGGAGACGCTGTTGTCAGAATAGGGGACGGCAGAACATTCACCCCGCAGGAGATTTCCTCGATGATCCTCCAGAAAATGAAATACAGAGCGGAGGAATACCTCGGTGAGGAAGTCACCGATGTCGTTGTTACTGTACCTGCCCATTTCAACGAAGTACAGAGAAAGGCAACAAAGGACGCATGCACTATTGCCGGGCTGAACGTGAAGCGTGTGCTTAATGAGCCTACCGCTGCCGCGCTTGCCTTTACCGACGCAGTCGAACGGAGAAAGATAGCCGTCTTTGATTTCGGAGGCGGTACTTTTGATATCAGTGTTCTTCAGGTGGTGAACGGCATATTTGAAGTGAAAGCTACAACTGGAAATACTCAGCTGGGCGGGGACGATTTCGACGCATTACTGGTTGAATGGATCATGAAAGAGTTCCAGCGGGATAAGGGTATCAACTTAAGAGATGATCCCGTAGCACCTCAGAGGGTTCGTGAAGCAGCTGAAAGAGCAAAATGCGAACTCTCCGCATCCCTGGAAACTTCAATTAACCTTCCATTCATAGCCTCCAGTGATCAGGGGCCTGTTCATCTTGAAATGGTTATTACCCGAAGCCTGTTCGAAGGGCTTATCAAGGATCTTATTGAAAGTACACGGCCCCTGTGCGAGCAGGTGTTAAAAGATGCCGGTCTTACCCATGAAGACCTCGAGACGGTTGTTCTTGTCGGAGGGTCTACCAGAATTCCCATGCTCAGGACACTTGTCGAGGAAGCCTTCCAGCAGGAACCTGTTCACAGCGTGAATCCCGATGAGGTTGTTGCCATGGGCGCAGCAATAGCCGGATCCGTAGTTTCAGGTCAGAGGAAGGATCTCGTCCTTCTTGATGTTACTTCACTTACATTGGGTGTTGAGACTCTCGGCGGTGTAATGGCGCCGATAATTGTGAAGAACAGCCCTCTCCCGATTAAGAGAAGCAAGATGTTCACCACTGCTGTTGATAACCAGCAGGTAGTTGGAATTCATGTTCTTCAGGGTGAACGGGAACTCACAGAAGATAACAGAAGCCTCGCAAGGTTCGAACTAGTCGGCATAAGACCTGCGCCAAGGGGTGTTCCAAGGATAGAAGTTGCATTTTCGATCGATGCTAACGGGATACTTTTTGTCAACGCCAAGGATGCGGTTACCGGTAAGCATCAGGAACTGAAGGTCAATCCGAGCGGAGGGCTTTCAGATGATGAAGTCCGGCAGCTCATTCGTGATGCAAGGCAGTATAAGGATGCAGACCGTGACAGGATCAAGCTGATAGAGGAGCGTAACATTGCCGACCAGTTAATATACGAGGCCTCAAAGCTGCTTAATACAGGCAAGGACAAACTTGACGGGGATTCACAGATAGAGCTTAAATCAGCCCTCGACGAATTGAGAACTGCCCGTGACAACTCTGACCTGGCTTCCATTGAACGTGCAAAGAAGGATCTTGTCATGGTCCTGCATACTGCACGGAATATACTGAATATGTTAGATACCCTTGACTCCAAAGATGGCTCCGGTGGTGCAGAATTGCCGGACCAGAAAGAGGGCATGGACTGACCGCTCGGCTTCCCATGATTTGCAATAGCCATGGATGCTATTTTTCCATCAGCTGCTTTTCCTTACTATATTTCTGCTTCAGAAGAAGCGGATGAGAATGTTTTGATGAACCTTATTACGGATGTGATTTCATGAGCAGTAATCCATACGGTGTGCTTGGCGTTGACCGGGACGCTGATCATGCTGCTATCAAAAGCGCTTACAGGAAGCTTGCACTGAAGTATCACCCGGACAGAAATCCCGGAGACAGGGCTGCCGAGGAGAAATTCAAGGAGATCACCCAGGCTTACGAAATTCTGAGTGACCCCAGCACGAAAGAGAGATTCGATAGAACAGGTTCGGCGGATGGCATGCCTGATATGTCTGATTTTTTCGGTGGATTTGGAATGGACGATGCCCTTCGGGCTTTCCAGGATATTTTCGGATTCGGCCAGTCAAGGGAGTCTTCAGCCGGCGAGGATGCTGTTATTGATATTGAGCTGAGCCTTGAAGAAGTTGCTATGGGCTGCACCCGTGAGATAAAGGTCGAAAGAAAAGAGCACTGCAGTGTTTGCGATGGAACCGGAGCAGATCCTCAAGAAGGAATGAAACAGTGTGACACGTGCGGTGGACAGGGGAGGATCAGAACTGTAAGAAGAACTCTCCTCGGTGCTATGCAGTCGGTTTCGATCTGCCCGGCCTGCAGAGGCAGGGGCAGTATACCCGTGAAACTGTGTTCTTGCTGCCTGGGCTCCAGGCTTGAATCCAGAGAAAGAAAGATATCGGTGGATCTTCCCGCGGGTATTTCCGAGGGACACTTCGTAAGACTCAGAGGACAGGGGCATTTTCCGGGGAATGATGGTAGCCCCGGCGATCTTATTCTAAGGATAATGAATATTGATTATGGAGAATTCCTTCGCGAGGATTACGACCTGATCTTCAGAACCAGAATTTCCTTTCCCGATGCGGCACTGGGTACCGAGATCACCATTCCCGCCGTTGAGGAAGGAACCATGAATATTACTATTCCACCGGGTGTGCAGCCGGGTGAGAGGCTTGTTCTGAAAAGAAAAGGTATCAGGAAACTCAAGGGTTTCGGCAGGGGTAATATTGTAGTTATCGCCGATGTATACGTCCCGGAAAGGCTTTCAAGGAAGGAGAAAAAAGTACTGAAGGAGCTTGGTGAATCAGAGCACTTCGTACCCTCATCATAGTTGCTCCAGGAAATCGTACCATGACCAGTTCCCTTAAGCGATTGGAATTTCGGAAGATTCTTGAAGATATTGCCGCAAGAACGGCAAGCCGTATGGGAAGCGGCAAGGTCATGTCTCTCACTCCAGGTCTTCATATGGAAGAAGCTCGCGAGCTCAGGCTTGAGACAGAAGCAGCATCGGCTCTTCTCGATAACGATATCAGGATTCCTGCAGGTGCTAACGACAGTCTGCATGATGTATGCAGCCTTCTTGATGACGGTGTAATAGTACTTGATCCGCAGCAGTTGAGAACTGTCGGTTCAATACTTGCCGGTATGGATCGATTCCTGGAATCCTTAGACTCCGTCAGTGAAAACTATAAAGCTCTGGATAAGTATCTTAAACGTATACCGAGGCTTGCAGAACTGTCGGAAAGGCTCATCAGAATAACTACTCCGGACGGGGAACTCTCCCCGGATGCATCAAGTGAACTCTCCCGATTGTTCAAACAGGTGGACAGACTCAAGAGAAAACTGTCAAAGAGGATAGCTAAAATCTCGACTGCGCTTTCGGGCAGGAATCTTCTCAGAGATATCCCGCCTACATTAAGAGATGGAAGGTATGTTCTGCCGGTTATATCCTCAAGAAAAAGTGATGTCCGGGGAATTGTCCATGACCGGTCCGAGAGCGGAGAGACTATTTTTATAGAGCCTTCGGAACTTGTCGAAGACGGCAATGCCATGAGGGAAGCATCACTGGATCTTGATTATGAGAAGAGGAGGATATTAAAGGAGGCTTCACTGGAGGTCAGGGAGCATCTGAACAGCCTGAAGGAATGCCTTGAAGCCTCAGTTTCTCTTGATGCTGTTTTCGCAAGGGCTTTATTTCATCGAGAGTTAAAAACTTTCTTTCCACCGGAAGGCAGACTCTCTCTCCGGAACCTCAGGCATCCTCTGATACCCGCTGAAGAAGTAGTCCCTAACACTGTTGAACTACCAGAAGACTGGAGAGTACTTATAGTGAGCGGCCCGAATGCCGGCGGGAAAAGTGTACTTCTCAAAGCGGTCGGACTGGCCGCCTGTATGGCTCAATCCGGCATTGGTTCGTGCGTGGATGTAGATTCAACCATCCCTTTCTTCAGTAGAGTGTACGTTTCGATCGGGGACCAGCAATCGATAGCACATCACCAGAGCACTTATTCCGCACGTCTGCTTGAACAGCTTGAAATGCTGAGAACACCCGGTGAGAATTCACTTGCCCTGATCGACGAACCGGCTGCCGGGACTGACCCTCTTACCGGAGCTGCTCTTGCTGCTTCTGTACTTGAGCATCTGGCCGAATCAGGCTGCAGGGTGATTGTTACAACTCACCAGGGACAGCTCAAGAGTTTTGCACATGGAAAAGCGGGATTCATCAATGGATGCATGAATTTCCGGAAAGATTCACTAGTGCCGGATTACACTTTCGTCGCTGGAATTCCCGGATCTTCGTTTACCCTTGAAATAGCAAGAAGAATGAAATTTCCGGATTCCATTCTATTGAGAGCACAGGAGTTATCCGGTGATTCATTCCGACTGGATAGAATGCTTGAGGAGATCACTGCAACGAGAAAGGAAGTTCTGCTCCAGCTGGAGGAACTGGGCAGGGAACGCGAAGATGGCATAAAATCGCTGCAGCGGAATGAAGCGGAACTGACAAGGGCAAGAAACGATCTGCTGATTCAGAAAGAGAAGATCGAGAAGGATTATCTCGATTTAGAACAGAGCGTTAATTCAAAGGCTGATTCTCTTCTTGCCAGGCTTGCAAGGGCCGATTCCCCTATCGATCGGAGAGAGCTCAGATCGAAGATAAGGGAAGTATCAACGCTATCCCGTAATCATAAGGGAATATCATCTGTTGACAGGGAACAGCTCTCAGAGGATATCGAACCGGGAGACTGGGTGAATGTGAAGGGATGGAGCGGGTGCGGAAAGGTTGAGGATTCAGGGAAGGATCAGGCCACTGTCATCCTTGGTAATCTGAAGCTGAGAAAACCACTTTGCGACCTGCAGAAGGTAGAGCCGCCGGACGAGAAGCCTTCTTCTGCAGGGTGGAGCATTCCGATAACCGCTGAAACAGAGCTGGATCTCAGAGGCATGTCTTCAGAAGAAGCTCTTGCCGAGCTTGACCGTGCTGTTGATGATGGGATAGTCGCTGGTATTCCCTTTATAAATGTCATACACGGTAAGGGAAAAGGCATATTGATGAAGGCTGTTGTCGATACTGTACGGGCAGACAGGAGAATAGCTTCCTTCAGGCAGGGAAAACCCTTCGAAGGAGGGACGGGAGTCACTATCGTATTTCTGAACACAGCCGGGAAAAATTCCGTATGAGCGGGAAAGGCGGCTATTTCTCAAACGAGTCAGTCGAGCGGGTCAGGACATCGAGTGATATCGTTACCGTGATCGGCAGGTACGTCAGCCTCAAGAGATCAGGAAGAAGCATAAAAGGTTTGTGTCCCTTTCACCGGGAGAAGACACCATCGTTCTTCGTTTCTCCGGACAGGCAGATGTATCACTGTTTCGGGTGCGGGGCAGGAGGAGATATATTCTCATTTCTCATGAACTACCTCAGCTTCTCATTTACAGAAGCGGTGGAGGAACTGGCAACCGAAGCCGGCATTAAACTTGAAAGAACCGGAAGAGATACAACCAGAACCGACATATTCAGAGAGATTCTTGCCGAGGCTCAAAAGTATTACAGGAAGCAGTTTTCGGGTAAGGCTGGAGCTGTTGCGATGAAGTATCTCGAAGGACGAAAACTATCCCGGCAGACCATCGAAAAGCTCGGTATCGGATGGGCGCCCGATGAGGGTGAGCTCTCCTCCCACCTGCGCGGGAAAGGATATTCGGAAAGCCAGCTTATCGAATCAGGTGTAGCTATTCAATCCACAAGGGGCAGCGGAATATACGATAGATTCAGGGGCAGAATACTGTTCCCTATCTCAGATAGACGGGGCAGAGTGATCAGTTTCGGCGGCAGATTGATCAGGGAATCCGCAACTGGTGCTCCGAAATATGTTAACGGTCCCGATTCGCCGATTTATAGAAAGGGTGATTACCTCTACGGTTACAGAGATGCCTCAAGGGCATCAAGGGACCTGGATATGATCATTCTCGTCGAGGGTTACTTCGATCATGCGCGATTTGTCGACGCTGGATTCGAATGTGTTGTGGCAACGTGCGGAACGGCCATTACATCCCCCCAGGCCCGTCAGATGGGAGCTCTTGCGTCAGTCTACATCTGCTACGATGGTGACAGAGCCGGACAGAGGGCATCTGTAAGGGCTGCTGAAGCCGTTCTTGAGCAGGGATACCTCCCCGGAATAATCGCTATTCCAGGTGGACAGGATCCGGATGATTACATACTCGAGAATGGAAGAGAATCGGTGCTTGAGCTGATTTCCGCTGCTGATGATCCGATCAGATATGCGCTTGAGCTGCTTGGCGGCTGGTCTTCGGTGAAGGGTTCGGAAAGAAAAGTAAAAGTTGTTAAAAGACTTGTCGAGATCGCTTCTGCCGCCACAGAGCCTGTTATCAGAGAGACCATGATAAGAGAAATATCTGAACAGACAGGCTATTCCATGAGAACACTGGAACTTGAGATCGAAGAAGGGGAGAGTAAATCAAGGAAGCCGGGTAAGGAGAAACTCAGGGAGACGGAATTGAACAGGTGGGACAGCAGGATTATAGGTTCAATTCTCCTGTCGCCTTCCGGGCTTGCGGGCACACTCATAGATTTTGTCGAGGAGGATGACCTCCGCAGTGTATCCGGATGCGGGATACTCAGAGAGATTAAAAAGCAGGCTGATTCCGGAATGGAAAAATTTCAGATTTCACGTCTTGAAGACGATAAAAGTTCAGTATGCACCAGACTCATGTTAGACTATCCAGAACAGACCGGGCCGGTTGACGTTGATAGTGTGATGAGAATCTTGAAAAAGGACAGGCTTCAGAGAGAGTGTAAACTGCTGAAGCTGCAGTTGAATTCCGGGGAGGATGAAGGGCGTCAGGAGCTGCAGCGAAAGATCATCGAAATCGAGAAGAAGCTTATAAACATGTAAGGGGTCTCTATTTCCGGTTACCAAAAAAATCGTGATTGCTCATCAAGAACTATTTTCTTCCGAGAGCTTGACGTAGTTTCTCCAATGTCAGCGGAGGAGGAGAATGACCTGATCACAGAGCAGGAAAAGATAAGATGCAATATGCTTGAATCCATCCTTTCCATTAAGCTTGGCAGTGATCAGTTCTTCGGACCGCTCTGCAAACTGCTGAATGGAGAAATCCCCGACAGGAGAATTATCGATGAGTCCTTCTGGGGTATGGTCAGCGGTCGTCTGCCCGATTCGAGGAGAAACGAACTGAGGGACATTCTCGGTAACATGAAAAGCCGTTACCTTAACCGCGATTCAGTGCGTGCTCTTCATCTTCTGTGGCATACAGTTGAGAACATGGGAAATGAACTCTTTGAAGGGATCGAAAGCTGCAGAAAGCTGCTGAACCGGCGCATGAGCCTGATGAATATTCTGGAAGGTGATACGATTCCCCCCGACAGGAAAGCTCTCGCTCATGAATCACTTCTAAAACCTTCCGATCAGAACAGTTATCGAGCCTGGGAGCTGCATCCTCTCTTTTCATCCATCGAGAACGAACTGGATCTTATGGAGGTTGCGAGAGGCTCAAGTATTCACGAGTATTCCGTCGCCGCTAAACGTTTCCGCGAAGCCTTTCTGAAAAATGCAGATATCCTTGAACGATTCGTTGAAGCGAATCTCAGGCTGGTGGTTTCCATGGTACGGAAGTACTATCCATGCAGTATAATGGAAGAGATGGACCTTGTTCAGGAAGGATGCGGGGGTCTTATGGAGGCTGTCAGGCGTTTTGATTACCGGCGGGGATGCAAACTGTCTACTTTCGCGGTCTGGTGGATAAGACAATACATAATAAAAGCCATCCTCCACCATTCAAGGCTGGTCAGGCTCCCGGTATCAGTGCTGATAGAGGATTCCTCAATAAACAGTGCGATCGATGAATTTATACTGCAGAACGGTCGAAAGCCAACTCTGGATGAGCTTTCCGAATACATGGGTAGAAACAGGGATGAGATAGAACAGGTGTACATTTCTACAGCGCCCCTGCTCTCACTTGACCATACAGATGGCGAGCATGATGCAACTATCGCCGATTTTCTGGTGAGCCGTCTTCAGCAGCCTGATGCGGAGGCAGAGCATAACGATACAAGAGAGCGTATCAATGCTGCCCTTGCTTCTCTTTCGGACAGGGAGAAGACTATAATCACACTGCGTTTCGGACTTCTGGATGATATGCCGTGTACACTGCAGGAACTCGGAAGAATATTCGGTATCAGCAGGGAGAGAGTCAGACAGCTTGAGTTAAGAGCTCTTAAGAAGCTCAAGGGGCATGGGCTGCTTTCGACACTTTCGCAGAATGGATCGTTATGAAAAGCTGGTTCTTTCTCCTTCTGTCATTCGTTCTCTTATGCTCATGTTCGGGCGTAAGCAGCGACAGCCGGGAGGATAACAGATTTGTGGTTCTCGGACCGTCTCTTGTTGAGCTGATGTACGTATCTGGTCTGGGCTCTCGAATAGTCGGTGTCGACCGATACTCTGATTGGCCCGAGGAGACCGGGAGCCTGCCGCAGGTTGGCGGTTATATAGACCCCTCGCTGGAGCAGATAGCTTCACTGAACCCAACTTCAATCCACATTTCAGGTGAGAGTCCGATGCTCAGAGAACTTGCTGAAACCCTGGGAATACCCTGCTATACTTACCGGTTCGATACTCTGGCGGATGTTTTCGACTCCGTTGATTCACTGGACGCAAGGTACGGCGCACAGGCGTCTGATTTCAGGGATGAGCTGAATGAGAAACTGGATTCGCTTGCAGCTGAAATGGAGAGCATCGCTCCCGTTTCGGTCATGATCGTGATTTACCACGAAAGAGGTTCGTCCAGCATGACCATAGCGGGAAGGAGCACGTTTTTTGCAGATCTTCTCTCCTCTGTAAACTGCGTCATATCCGCTCCGGGAACCGGTTCCTGGCCTCTTATATCCGCAGAAGGAGTTATTTCTCTTTCTCCTGATCATATTGTCTGTCTTTATCCGGGGAAAACGGATACGCTGGAGATCATGTCCTCCGAAAAGAACCACTGGATGGAGCTGGGATTCGAATCCGACCGGGTACACTGTCTTTTCGAGCCCTACATCATGATTCCCGGCGGAAGAATAGGTTTGATAGCCCAGAGGATATGCTCGTGTCTGCTCTGAGTATCATCAATCTGAATGCAGGTTACGGGCGTAACCTGGTTCTTTCGGATATAAACCTTTCTATCGTGCCGGGTGAGATATGCGGACTGATAGGTCCGAACGGCGTCGGGAAAAGCACCCTTCTGCGGAGCATTCTTCAGATCGGAGTTGATTATTCCGGTGAAATATCCATCTGCGGCAGCAGGCTCTCCTCACTTTCGGGCAATCAGAAGGCCAGAATGGTATCCTACCTTCCTCAGAACTTCAACCCACATTCCCGATTGACCGTTGCCCAGACCGTTCTGCTCGGCAGGCATCCATACAGAAGCGGATGGGCTATGGATTCTGGGGATGATCTGGAAATTGCAGAGAAATGTATGCTTGAAACGGATACATGGGATCTGCGGAACAGAGTGTTTTCAAACCTTTCAGGCGGAGAGAAGAGGCTGGTTCTGCTCGCCTCGGCACTTGCACAGGAACCTGAACTCCTCCTTCTTGATGAACCTGGGTCATCACTGGACTTCAGGCATCAGCTCAATATGTGGCTGCTGCTCAAAAAACTCTCAAGCAGAGGAATTGCAGTTCTAGTCAGCACACACGAAGTCGCGCTGTCCGGAAGGTACCTTGATTCGGTGCTTATCCTTTCGGATGGAAGATCCAGAGCTTTCGGCAGCCCCTCAGATGTTTATACAACTGAGATCCTGTCAGAAGTATTCAATGTTAATCTTCTTGTATCGCAGGACAGTGCAACCCGCTCCTGGGTTATCGTGCCCGAAATGAAACAATGAAAAACGGAGTTGTCTCAAGGCCGTCATCAGGATTCTGGATCCTTCTGGTACTGTCCGTGATCCTTGCCGGTGCTCTTTCACTTCTTGCAGGTCCCATGGATCATCCTCCGGAATGGGTTATCATGAGACTCAGGCTGCCCAGGCTTGTGCTTGCCCTGCTTGCCGGAAGCGCGCTCTCCATCTCGGGTTCTGTTCTTCAGTCACTGCTCAGGAATGATCTTGCAACACCCTACACTCTGGGCATATCCGCGGGAGCCGGACTGGTGGCCGGTTCGGTGATCGTGTCCGGGATGATCGTACCGGTTATTGGCCTTGTCGCTGCCGGAACGGCGGGAGCCCTGCTCGCGGTTCTTCTGGTGTACGCCCTGGCTTACCGGAGCAGGAGGGGTAATTACGGTCCAACGCTCCTGCTGGCCGGGATCACAATGAATCTTGTAGGCGCATCGATACTGCTCCTGTTCGAGTATTTCAGTGATGCCTCCAGGATTATGGAGATAGTACGATGGATGATGGGCGATATGGCGGTTATCGGATGGGACAAACCTCTCTTCCTCCTGCCTCCTGTGATTCTGGGAATAGCTGTAGCACTTACAAGAACCGGGGTTCTGAACCAGATATCACAGGGCGATGACATTGCCCATACCAGAGGTGTTTCGGTAAACTGGGAGCGGAATCTGCTGCTTGCTGTTGCAGCCCTTCTTGCAGGGTCAACCGTCGGGGTAGTGGGTCCGGTTGGTTTTGTGGGGCTTATGGTGCCCCACATCATGAGGAGATTCGTTGGATCCGATTACAGATACCTTGTTCCGGCATCGGCGCTCGGAGGTATGCTGCTTGTTATTCTTGCGGATTCTCTTTCAAGGGTGATCATAAGCCCGGCCGAGCTTCCTATCGGCATAGTGATGTCACTTATAGGGGGCCCGTTTTTCCTGGTTCTTCTCCTTGCGGGAGGGAAGCAGAAAAGAAAAGGATAATCCCGGCTAATTCTTAATGAAAGGGTCGAACAGGTACTTTATGTAATCAAGGGAATCCTCTATCAGAAAGGGAATAGCCTTGGCGTAAGTATCCAATATGACGATAGCATTTACCGGAGAATCTGCCTCACTTGCTGCCCTGAGACGCTGGGCAACCGCGTAATTCACCTCCTGAATATCATCGTATATCTTTTTCAGCCCTTTAAGCTGAAAATCAGCCTCCCTGCCCTCCCTCTGAATAAAATACTGTGCAAGAAGATACGTTGATACAGCCCGGTAGACGGTTTCGTCTCTGCTGGCAAGCGGAAGGTGAAAACGAGCCATCGGCTTGAAATACTCCGTATGCGGACATCCGGAAGCTGCTATCAGAAGTCCCATCAGTGAACTCAGACCCTGCTGTGCTGAGGTCTGCTGAGAGATGTGTCTGTCTTCTGCATGAACATCGAGATGTATCCTGTCGTAGGAAAGCACATGATCGAAATGCTCAACGATATCAAGTATGCTCAATGCGAGAGGGCAGTACCTGTGGTTCGCAGTCTCCAGCGAGCAGTTGGGGCACTGATGAAAACCGAGTTCCGTCCACAATGGAGGGTTCTCAGGGATTGCAGTCATCAGGTTGAGCGTTAGAGGATCCAGCTCAACGCGGAACTCCTCGATCTTATCATCTGACAACCTGAAACGGTATTCGATAACTACACTGTCCATAATTCCCGATCTGGTGCATGAATCCTGTGCCGGGTGCTTTGTACTACTCCTCCAGCTGCTCCTGCTCGGCTGCCAGGGAATCCTCGACGATCTCAAGGTACTCGGACCATTCTTCCCTCAGATCATGAATATTGCTGGTTTCTCTGAGGTTCCTGATGATGTACTGGGATCCGAGCATTTCATGACCGTACTGGGCTGAAATGTAAGTCAATGCCTGCATGTTCTGATCCTCGGCGGAGACCTGTCTTGAAAGTATTTCAGCGATAACACAGCTGGTTCCGGTCATGAAAGGTCCGATAACCTGGAATTCGGGGGCAATAAGTGCAGCTTCAGCGAATTCGCCGGAATAGAGAATTCCGCCTGCAGCTTCCGGATCCATTCTAGCGTTAAGCCTGATCTGTGCTGTTGTAAATGAGGGAAGCGAATGAACCTGCAGTGATTCAATGGAAGCGTACGCTGCCAGATTGATACCACTTGAGTGGATATCATCGATAATCTCCTGAGCTTTACCCCGTGCAGCTTCCCTTCTGAGTGTATACATTGCTGTTTCGAACAGAAAACCGGAATCAAGGGCATCTTCATAGATTGTAGTATCAGGCGGGAAAAATTCCAGTCTACGAACCATGGTGAACGCCGGGTAACCGCCCATGTAGGAAGGATTGAAGAATAGAGGACCTATTTCATCTCTCCAGAGAGTGTCCGAAGCGAACGCTAAAAGCTCTTCGGATATGAGTCCTGAGAGAGGAGTGTCTTCCTCAACCAGCATTTCCCCGAAATCAACAATAACCAGGGAATCAGGAACCGCTGGAATGTGTTCTGCGAGCATGTCCTCCATGCTCAGTTCCAGATCCCACATAATCCTTCTTACCGTTGAATACTGTGGAAGAATAGGTATTTCCCAGCTCTGCAGGAAGAGGGTGTCATCCTGACTAACCGCCGAATCAAGCGCAAAAGTAACAGTGGATTCGTGGAGTGAGTCAAGAAGCAGGACATGATAGCTTCTAATGGATGGATTTCCCGAGAATACGCTGAGGAAAGGTTCAGTTCTTTCTCCAGTTTCAATTCTGATGCTGTCCCCGAACACTTCGGCGATCTGAGACCTGGTGGCAATTATCCGTTCACCGGGAGTTGAATAAACGAGGGAATCGATTCTGTTCATGGTGAATTCCAGATCCGAGTCCACGGGCAGTACCTGAATCGTGATATACCTTAGAAGGGAACCTGCAGGTTTGCTGAAGAATTCCGATCTGGTTTCGTAGATTTCCATCAGATACTCTTCATCGGGCAGGGGAGGTGCAGCATTGATGACTATGTACCTTGCGGTGATCTGCCCGCGAGTATCAAGGATCAGGTAATCTACCTCTTCAAGGCTGGCCATACTGACCATCCCCGAAGCGAGAGGGAACCTGAGGGCACTGGCGCTCATGTATGTCTGGTAGAGGTACTGCTGGTAAACTCCGGGCTGCTCTGATTTAATCATATCGAGGTATTCTCTTGCTGTCATTTCACCCAGGTTCTGCATACCGATCTGTGCGATAAGCAGTTCCTCAGCCTGTTCCGCAGTGAAATCCAGCCAGTTGTGCTTCTTCATGTATATTCCCTGCAGCTTCTGATCGATAAGACCCTGAAAAGCCTCCTCTGATATCTGAGCGCTCATGAGAAGCATCATGGATTCGGGATCAGGATTGCCGCTTCGCTCAAGCATTGAACGGTACTGCTGGCTCCAGGATTGAAGGGCCTGCTGGTATTCATCAGGTAGAATATCTTTTCCATCGACCGTTGCTATGGGACGCTGATAAGGGTTTTTGGGAGTGTTGTCTCCTTCTCCCATACCCCATCTCAGAAAGATAAGGGCAACGAATATGACAATTGTAGCGATCAGGAATATCTTAGCGTTATCTCTTAACCAGGTTAACATCATTCTCCCCCGAAATTGGATTGGTTTTTTGAAGAAGCAAAAATACACACCTTCAATGCATTATGCAAGGTCTGGTAAGATACGCTAATGCAGAAAATGGCAATATGAAGATCAAGAAATACAGTGAGATGCACAATATGGTCACAGCTGCTGACGGAGGAGCTGTACTTGTGGTTGCGGGACCTGACCTCTACCAGTCAGGGCGGCTTCAGAGTACAATTATTAATAAATTCCGCCAGGAGCTGGATTACGAAATATTCAGATTCGATGCTGATGAGCTCAAAGAGGGCGATCTGAAAAGACATCTCCTTGAGAACTCACTCTTCTCCGCGGGTAAGCTGATAGTGATATCGAATATTCACAAGCTCTGTAAAGCTGCAGAACCTGAAATGTTTGATGCAATCAAAAACGGGCTCAGTGATTCAGCTCTTTTCATGTCATCCACGAAGGTTCCAAGAGAATCCGCGATTCTGAGGAAACTGGAGAAAGCAGTGCCTGTCTATATATGCTACGAACCTTTCTACAGGGATATGACCGCCTGGGCTTCAAAACTGGCTGCCGAGGAGAACATCAGGTTAACGCGGGATACTGTCCAGCTTCTTATAGAGTATTCGGGAAGAAGCCTCGGAAGATTGGCGGATGCCGTATCAAAACTTGCCCTTTACCATGGTCCGGAAACTCAGATCGACAGAGACAGAATGATAGAGGTCATCTCTGGAAAGGGCGGGGCTGATGTTTTCCATCTTGGAGATATGATATTTTATGACAGAAGGGGGGAAGCGGTTGATGCCGCGTGGTCACTTCTGCAGTACGGAGTGGAACCTCTTTCGATCATCGCATACCTTTTCAGTTCATGGCAGAAGGTTATCCGGGCAATCGAAATAGTTGAGGGGGGTGGAGACGTTCAGAAAGTATCAAAGGAAACGGGAGCGAGGTATCCACTTCTTGATAAGCTCATGAAATTCACAAAATCCGCCTGCAAGGTTGATACAGCCGTCGCTGCAGAGGCGTTCGCGGAGGCTGACTATGGGGTAAAATCAGGTGTTGACCACCTTCTGGTTTTCTCGAGGTTGATCTTCACCTTGACAAGCGGACATTTATAAACGACAATTGAGCTTGTATTAAAAATTTTAGTGAAAACAAATAGATAATCCATCCTAGGAGGAGAGCATGGCAGAGGTACTCGAAAAAAAGATTCTGGACTTGCTTGATCGCAGGGAAGAATATGTCGGTCGCCTGAATAACCTGGAGACCATGAAACCGGATACTAATACCAGAGTGTACGAGAAGATCCGACAGGATTACAGTACCAAGCTTCAGAATGTGCTCGAGAAAATAAACGAGCAGAGAGGCTCCCTCGAGAAGAAGGCAAAAGAGCTTACATCTCAGATCAGCCAGCAGGAGAAAACATTCACCGAACAGTCGGATCAGGTTGACGAACTTCAGATAAGAGCCAAACTTGGAGAATTCAATAATGACAATGATGACTTCAAGAATGAACTCCACCAGTCCGAATCAGATCGTGATCAGACTTCAATGTCCCTCGACAAGCTCCGGAAGGAACTGAGTGATCTCAACGGTGTGCTCAGTGACGTAGATCACGCGACTTCCGCAGGAGTTCCCGGCGTGGATGCATCGGTAAAACCAAGGGCGGATACAAGCGTCTCTGATGATGTCATCGATATAGAAGATGATGAACTTATTGAAGATGTCCAGGAGATCGGAGGCGATGATCTAGACGTAGATAGCGACGATATCTCCAGCGGATCTGATGAGAACAAGTGTTCCAGCTGCGGGCACGTCAATCCTCCTCATCTTGTGGTCTGTGAAGAGTGCAATGCTGAACTTGAAGACCTTAGCCAGGATCTGGATGACGAGTTCGATTTTGACGATATGGACGTTGACATCTAAACTGTTCGATAACGATTCAAAGATATGAGGCTGCCGGGTAATCGGCAGCCTTATTTTTTTGGTTCTTCAGAAGAATTTGTGCAGCTAAAGGTGTTGAAGTATATTCCATCATGTAATATATCAACAAGATATGATCACGAAGGGGCCGTAATTGACAGTCTTGTCTTACTTGATAACAGTTACAGATAATCACTGTCTCGTATTGATGATCTCTTATCATTCGTGATGTCCAATATCTGCTTCCAGAGCGGAATCTATAACAGGAATGCCATTATCGTACATAGCCTTCAGGTACTATCGAAAGAATGCTAAAGACTCATACTTATGCACAGATTCTTGTGAGGAACCCGATGTTATTTCCGCCGGGTGTTCGGTTGTTGAGGAGTTTTCAGGAGCGAGGGTTTTGACAAGGATTCTTCAAGCATCCGGGATGCAGGCATCTGAACCGGAGATAACGGAAGAATCATCTCATGCCGAGATAACATCAGTACATGAGAGAACGGCTGAAACCCTGCCAACAGTAACAGATTATGCCGTTCCTTCGAGAGGTAATCCCGGTTGCCTGACAGATGGTTCAGTAGAAGTATGTTACTCACCATCGTCTGGAGCTGATGCAATAGTCATTGACCTCGGTGAGGAATGTAATGTAACGTCTGTTTTGCATGAGAAAGTGTTAGATATTTCTCTTGAAAGTACATGGACGGATGAATCCGTTCGAACTCTTGAAACAGCCGCTGAAGTTGAACCTTATCTGTTAATCGAAGTGGCAGGCTCTGACAGGGAGTTCTATCCATTCTTTGAGGAGTCACGGAGCAGTACCGATGCCGTTCGTTACATACGGATACGAGGAGCTTCGGGTCTTACCGAGATCAGTGTTTATGGCAGCAGAGGAGTTGTAGATACAGTCTCATCCGTTGAGATCACCCGAAGCGCTGAGAACGAAGGATGGATGTTCGCAATTCCTGTTGCTGAGCGCAGCGAAGAAGCTGAGATAAGGATTTACGATGTTTCCGGCCGTATGATCTGGAGCGGTTATGCTGAATCGGGAAGCGTTCTTCACTGGGACGGTTTCACCGAGAACGGAACAGTTGTTCCCAATGGAGTATACCTTCTTCAATGCAGCATCGGTTCAGAGATCAGTACCGGCAGCTTCGTTGTGATGAGGGAGTAACAATTTGAAGAACGGGGAGAATAGTTCGAAACTATTCTCCCCGTCGCTTACTCAGGGATAATCAAGGATTATTGTTTTGTAATGCGAAGGTATTCTTCAGCAATCTGCACTGCGTTAAGTGCAGCGCCTTTTCTCAGGTTGTCAGCAAGTACCCAGAACTGAAGAACTGAGGAGTCTCGCGGATTGTTGCGAATTCTGTCCACAGTAACGATATCGGTATTTTCTGCGTCAAGAGGTGAAGAGCCGAATTCCGAAACGGCAACTCCCGGAGATTCTGACAGTATTCTTGCGGCCTCATCACTCCGGACAATATTATCGAATTTCACAACTACCGCTTCTGTGTGCCCCGTTCTTACAGGAACCCTTGCGGTTGCAGCGAATACCGGGAAATCCGTTCCCATTATCTTGCAGGTCTCATTCATCAGCTTGACCTCTTCGCTGCAGAAGCCGCCTTCATCAGGGGGACCGATACTGGTGATGATATTCTCATGGATACTGTCGGCGGCATTTGCAGGCAGGGTTCCATTCTGCTGCCTTTTCAACTCCTCAAGGGCGGGTGTTCCTGCGCCCGAAACCGCCTGGTATGTTGACACGGAAACCCATTCAATGTTCCCCAGCTGACGCAGAGGGCTAAGAGCCACCGCAAGCTGGATGGTTGAGCAGTTGGGATTTGCAATGATATTCTCTTCTCCCGTGATAAGGTGTCCGTTCACCTCAGGCACTGCAAGCAGAACATCCGGGTCCATTCTATAGGCAGAGGAATTGTCGATTACCAGCGCTCCTGCTGCAATGCTCATCGGTACACAATTTTTTGCTATATTTGCAGAAGTGGCACCAAAGAGTATCATTCCCTTATTGATTGTATCCGGTGTTAATACTTTTACCGCGTATTCAGTGTTTCTATACCGGACCATCTTCCCCTCTGACCTGTCTGAGGCAAAGGGATGAAACGACACTGAAGGAAAGGAACGATCCTGAAGCACCTTGATAATAGTTTCGCCAACAAGCCCTGTCGCTCCGACAACACCACAGGTAATCATTGTTTCACCTCCAAATACAATAACCGATACATATCTGCAGCAATCCTGTGGTCAACCCTCACGATATTATCATGCTCAGGAACACGTATCAGCTCCCTTGATCATCGCAGCACGGATTCAGCGCCGCTGGTAACCCGGAATCAGATGGTCCTCCCGGTTCTCCAGGGGGGAGCAACTGGATACAGCGAGGTATCTTCAACGGACATACCTGCTTCTCTGGCAGCCAGCAGTGATATCCAGTACAGACCCGAACGTTTTCCAGGCAGGGGAGACATTAAAGAGCTTGTTGAGCGGATTCTCAGAAGCGAAGGAGTTCCCCGCGAGATAGGTGCGCTTGTCTGGATCGAAAGTGATTTCACTGTGGGTTGCTACTCCAGAGTTGGAGCCGCAGGCCCCTGGCAGCTGATGCCCACAACAGGACGCGAACTTGGTTTAAAGATAGATGAATACATTGATGAACGATATTCCTGGGTTGCTTCCACAAGAGCAGCAGCTCGGTATCTCACACACCTGCACAACATATTCGATGACTGGTCTCTGGCGATTGCAGCATACAATTGCGGTCCGGGAAGGGTGCAGGCAGGACTTCGGCAGGGGGGCAGCACTTTCGGTGAAATTGATCTTCCAGGAGAAACGGACGCATTCGTCCCGCGGTTCGCTTCTGCCGCTGAGGCTTACGTTCAGGTAGAGCTTGATTCGGATAAGCTTGCTGTCGTCTGGATCCCTTCCGGTTTTGATCTTCGATTGCTTGCCGCTGAGACCAACCTTGATATAGATGTACTTATGGAGCTCAATAGATCGTACCTTGTGGAAAAAACACCGGCAGAGGGAGAAGCCTGGGAAATAGTCGTGCCTGCTGCATATGCCGGAGAAGTGTTCAATACTTCCTGGGCTATCGATCCTGAGAGGTACATCGTGAAGGAGGGGGACAGCTGGAGCCGGATAGCTTCTGCGCTGGGCGTGTCATCGGAAGTTCTTATGGGACTGAATCCGGCAGGATCGCTTCAGCCGGGTATGTACATCGACATTCCGGAAAGCCAGCGCCAGCCAGTGAATGCTGGATACGTTGAAAACCCTCAGTTCATAAGGTATACCGTTCGCATGGGCGACACACTGGGTGAGATCGCAGCAGGTGTAGGTGTGAGTTCAAGGGAAGTGGCCCTGTGGAACGAAATGTCACCTGGTGATACCATATTCCCAGGGGATGTCCTTCTGCTCCGCCGTTCCGGCAGTTCACAGGATCAGGAACAGAGCGAACCCAGACCCGCCCTTCCCGCTGGAGATGAAATAGATATAGTATCAGGTGGAGGAAGAGTTGAGCATACAGTTATTGAGGGAGATACACTCTGGGATCTGGCGATAAGATATGGGGTTTCCATAGAACAGATTATGTTCCTCAATTCGCTGGAGAATAATGTACTCTCTTTAGGAAACATTCTTGTAATTATACCTGAGTAGGTGAGTGAGAATAATGGCATTGTTTGAATCGGGATCCAGAAAGATACTGAAGAAGATCAGAAAATTCGCCACTGAAGGCAGTGTAAACAGGGTTGCCTCTACAGTTAAAGAGGAAAAGAGTGTTCTCCTTGAAGAAAGCACTGTCGCATTGGAACTGGTTGAACTCCTGCTTGACATAGGTCATCCGAATCTTGCTGCCAGTGTAGGCGAAGAAGTCATGCACCGTCACAGACAGATAGCTAAGGAAGTTCGGAATCTTTTCATCGGCAGATTGAATGAATTCTCCAGATCCACAGACCTTTTGAGGGTGATCTGGAAAAGCTACATTGATATACATGATTACAGGGGCGCAATAAGTATTCTCCGTCAGGCTGATGAGATAACCGTTACAAGTCTTTTCGAAGTTATCAAAGAGAAAATGCATAGTTCAATGCGGTTTGATGGTACTGTTCACCCTGAAGCCGATCAGGACTCACTGGTCGAGTGGGGGTTGGCTCTGCATCGAGAGATCAGGTCGGGCGAGGCAATAGATTTTCTCTGGAAAGTGTGCAGGGAGGTTGAGTTTCCTCACCGTGATATATCCCTTCTGGCATTCTGGATGGGTAATCAGATAAAGAATCTGGACAGCAGCTACTTGATCTCACTTATGGGTATTGCAGCGGTCTCAGGTAAAATGGACAGGGCTCTGGAGTTTGCAAGCAAGCTGTCGGACAGTGAACCATCCCCCGATGAAGCTGTGGATGCCGCGAACGTTATTGAAAAATGGATGGTACCTGCTGACCGTTCTGGTAAATCAGCATCATTTCTTGCCGAGATGTATACTGCAGCCGGTAAGACTGAGGCTGCATCAAAAACTCTGGAGGGCATATACAGTCAAAGCCTGGACAGAGAGGAGCTGGAATCAGCAATTGAAGACCTTGTAGCCCATCCCGAAAGCGGCGCAGCTCCCCTTCTGCTTTCAGCCCAGATCAACCTGGAAAAGGGAAGAATTCCCGAAGCTTCAGAAGCTCTCGAGAGAGCATTTGAAGCGGGGGGTGCCGATAGCCGGAAACTGATCGATATCTGCCGTGATATTCTTAACGAAACCGGTGACAATACAGGTACATTAGCAGTTAAACTCGCAAGTTACCTTGTTGAAAGCGGAGATATCAAGGATGCTGTTTTTGCTTTACTTCCGATAATTGACGCGGATTCGGCGTTTGTTTTTGAACACGTGGAAAAGCTGATCATCAGAGACAGTAATAACTCTTACGTCCTTTCTTTGCTTGCCGCGGTACTCTTTGAAACGGGAAAGAGGAGTGAGGCTTCCGCCACTCTTCAGTATCTGTCAAAAAGAACGGAAAAAAAGTTCTGCAGCGAGGCAGCAGCTGTATTTGATGTACTGGAGAGTCAGATTGAAAAATATCCCGAGCTTAGAGAAGCAAGAGCCCTTTTCAGGTTTCATTCAGAGAGGGAGCAGGATGCAGCTGAAGACTGGTTCAAGCTTCTGCTTAAGGGTAGAAACCCTTCACAGGAAGGCCAGGAATTACTGAGGAAAGATAAAATTTCTGTTGGATCAGTACAGCAGATCACAGATGCCGGTTTCAGCCCGAATACTCCATGGCAGGCGTTGGTGGTAGCACTGATCTGTTTGCGGGAGAGTAATATGGAGCATGTGGGCAAACACCTTGTCAGGGCGATGGAAACCCCTGAGCTTCAGGAAGTCGTTATCGACAGAATCGCAAAACTGCCGGATGATCTTCGCGATCAGCTTGACCTGCAGTTGATATTCACGAAAATAACCCCCGGAAGGGCTGCTGAATCACTCGCATCGATTCTTGAGACGATTGAGGGAGGCGAAGACTGGAAGATCGCTCTTGCAACGGAACTCAAGTGGGATAATCCCGCAGAGGAGGCTCAATTCAAATTCAAGTATCTGCTTTCGCGGAACAGGGTTGTTCTTGCAGGATCATCCTACATAGAAGGTAGTATTGGCGAACCTCTTATCGATTCTGTTGCACAGGCTTGCTCTGAAACGCTGAGGGACAGGTACAATGAGGCTCTGGATCTTCTTGCAAAACCTGTGAAAAGATCCTGGTCAAGCATACTGGCCAGAACCGTATTGGAATTCATACTGCCGAAAGCACCCGCTCTGGGTCTTCAGATCAGAAAGCTTATCGCTGAATCATACAAGACTGAAAAAAGCTTCGGTGATGTGTCAGCCATATTGGCCCCTGTATTAAGTGAAGATGGCGTACTGGAATTACTTGAGAGTATGGTCGAAGACCATCCTGGAGAGTACGACCTTCTGGATTCACTTACACGAACTGCCGCATCAAGGGGGGACTTTCAAAGATTTCATGAATATTCTGCCGTTATGCTCGATATTGATTCGGGCATAGCTGAAGAACTTGTAAATATGGCCCTTTCCATGGCAGCTGAAAGTGAGTCCGGCAGAGCATATCTATATGCCGCAAGATTAGCTTCCCGCTACAGGATCGATGCCGATACCGATGATCTGATCACGAAGGCAGTACTTATTCTTCCCGAGCTCTCTGAAGAAGGGATAGTCGAGGAGTTTCACAATAAGATAGGATCTGCTTCAGGAGCTTTATGCGCCGCAGCGTCTGGAAACGCATCTGCCTTCAGCAGTATCTGCAGAAATAATCCCGGCATCAGCATTCCTCTGAATGAAACGATTATTGATATAGCTTCGCTTGACTGGACCCCCGAAGAGAATGCGGAAGCTCTTCTTGATCTGGCCGGACAGGCTCTAACCGCTGGATTTCCACAGAAAGCGGAGAGTATACTGTGTGATCTTGCTTTGAAGAGCGATCCTCCATGGAATATAGAGGCGTCAAGGAAGATGCTCGCTGAGGTCGTAGCCGGAAAAGTAGACAGGATCAGATTCTGGGAATCAGTCAAAGCTGATGCTGTTGTTGCAGAAGCACTTGATAAACTCTTCCCCGAAGGATTCGGGAAAATAAGCACTGATGAGGCTAGAGTTATTGCCCCGGCAGTGCTCAACTCCGGTCAGGGAATCAGAAGACTGTTCAAGCTTGCGAATGATGAACTGTTCTTTCCTCCGGACGATCTTCCGCTCCGAAAGAAACTGGCTGAAACCTGCATGAGCAGCCTTGATGAAATGACGGATGAAGATACTCTTTCACCTGGTGAAACCGGAGAGCTACTGGAAATACTATTTTCGGCCGGCATGGTTGCCGATGCTGTTTCGGTTGCCAGACAGAACGGTTCGAACGAATTACTCTCCAGATTGAGAGATGGTCTGGCTGAAGCCAGAAAAGATTCAACAGGTGAGAGTAATGCTTTCAACATGGTTGTTTCCGGTAGATCCGATGAAGCCCTTAAAACTCTGGATGAGGCGGAAGATGAATCCTCCCGGGCTATGGATACCCGGGCTCTCGCTCTTTGGAATCTTGGATTCAGAGATCGGGCTATTTCAGCATGGATGAACGAATACAGAAGAACGGAAGACGCTGCTCCCCTGAAGAGGCTTTTCTGGGCTCTTGAACAGGCAGGTGCTCCCATGGAAAGAATAGCCCTGCGCAGATTCATTGCCGGGAAATTTCCCGTACTTGCAGGAGTGCTTAAGCAGGAGGGTTCTGCCTACAAACCGGATCAGATGGAATTAATATCAGGACTTCGTATCGAGACGAAAACAAAGAAGGTGAAAAATGGCTGACAAACCGGAAGTTGAGAACACTGATAATACTATGGAGGAACTGATTACCGGGATCGGGAAACTTGTTTACAAGCTTAATGAATCCGTGGTGAACATTGATACTCGTATAGAAAAGCTTGAAACAGGAGTTTCATCTCTGCTCACGGAGAAGTTTGAAAGCCTGACAGCAGAGCTGGTAAAGTCCAACGAGTTCCTTGCCGGTATCCGGGAAGACCTCGGTACTGCACAGGAGAAACTTCTGCAGACTCTGGCTGCAGGACCTGAGGATTCCGTCAATAAGGAACTGTTCTCAAAGGAACTTAGTGAAGTGTCCCTTCTGATCACTGAGTCTGCTTCATCCATCGAGAAGACTGTTACCGAAGTGATTGGTCAATCCAATGAGAACAGAGGGGTTATATTTTCGGAAAACATCAAGATCATCTCCGATGGAATGGGCGAAATAACATCGAAAATGGATCAGGCCAAAGACAGCATACAGGAGAAGCTGGTGGAGGTACAAGCTTCAACAGCCAAGGAAGTAACATCAATATCAAGCAGCATCAAGGATAGCACCGATGCTCAGAAGGAGCAGCTAGAACAGATGAAGGGTCTACTGACACTGCATTCTGTTGAAGTTAAGGATAACAGGGTAAAAAATCTGAACCGTTCCGCAATAGTGCATTTTAACAATGCCGAGTTGGGTCAGGCCTGCTCGGATCTGAAAGAAGCTATTGAACTGAGTCCCGAGAGTTCCGAGCTGCTTGCGAACATGGCTCACATTGAGGCATCACAGGGGAAACTGAAGGAGGCGGAAGAACACTTCAGAAAAGCTCTCGAAATCGATCCCGAACTTGAGCCAGCCATCTCCGGTTTAGGAACAGTGCTCCTGGTAACCGGAAGATCCGCTGATACAATCGATTTTCTTCAGAAATATCTGAATGAGGATTCTGAGGCATCTGCCGGCATTATGATTGCCTTGAGCAGAGCTTACGTTTCCCAGGGCGACCATGCAAAAGCTCTGGCAGTACTGGAGAAGGCAGATAAGATCGCTCCCGGACACCCTGAGCTGGAACAGGAACTTGCCAAATACAGGGACTAGAGCATTTGTATTAATACCTGTAATCGCAGTGCTGCTCATCGGATGCAGGATACTTCAGCCGGATGAAAACCTCTCATGCCTGCAGAGAAGCATCCTCGCTGAAGCCAGCGGAGATTCCCTGCTTCGGGAAGGGCTGGAAGAGCAGGCCAGGGAAGCTTACATCAGGGCTGCTCTTTTAAGGTTACCAGATGACAGTCTGAGACTTGATCTTGCCTGGAAAGCTGCCGGATCTTCTGATACTCCCAGTATAATCACAGCCCAGCTGCTTCTCGAGAGACCGGATTCCCTTGCTTCTTACAGAGCAATCGAGCTTGGAGGTGCCGGGGTCGGCATGGAACTTCTTTCCAGCCTCTCCCAAAATGATTGCGTAATGCCGGAATACCTTCGGCTGGTACTTGCCGACTCACTTATAGAGGCCGACCTGGCCGATCTTGCTTTGCGGGCACTCAGAGGAGTTCCGGGCGACCTCCCCGAACGGGCTCTGCGGAGCAGAAACGTACTTTTCTACAGGGGATACCTGGAAACCGGTCAGCTCACTTCAGCGGATTCTCTTTTAAATGAAGCTGAACTTTCAAGCGGGGATGAACTGCTGTCGCTTCTGTATCATTACAGGGGTATCTGGATGCTGCAGAATGGTCATTCGGGATACAGAAGCATTCTTCTGCACTCCTTTGAACTATGGCCTGCCGCTCCGGTTCATGCTGATGCATTCGATGAAATAAGGATGGAATTGCTGAATGACAGAGATTTCGCCGCTTCGGTTGCTGATCCATTCTACAGTGGAGGTCTATGGAACGAATTGTATGACATAGCCATTAATTCCGCTGATCCTGATCCTCAGCTTTGGTATCTTGCTGCTCGTACAAGGGATAGATTGGGTTTCTACGATGCAGCGGTCAGCATGCTTGATGAGTATCTTGTCAGATGGCCCGCCTCAGAGGGTGCAGCGAATGCGATGATCTATCTGGGGAGGGATCTTGGACGCTCTGGTAACTGGCAGAGGGGACTTGCGGTTCTGAAGCAGTACGGAGAGGTGTATCCGGAGCATTACAGGATAGGTAACCTCCCATGGTACATCGGTGATCTGCTGGTTGAGAACAGGCTCTGGCAGCAGGCTATCCCATGGTTCCGCATAACACTTGAACGTTACCCGAACAATGTTACTGCAGACGATGCCCATTTCTATCTCTGCTTCTCACTCCTCAAATCCGGAATGATTCCCGATGCTCTGAGCGAGCTGCAAACATTCATCTCCAGATGGTCAGGCAGTGTATACCTTTCATCCGCCAAGTACTGGCTTGGTAAACTCCTCCTGGCAGAGGGTAATCCTGCGGGCGCAGTTATACTTGAGAACCTGATCCAGTCTTTTCCCGCTAGCCTTCCGGCTTACTTTGCAAGAGAACTTCTGGGGCAACCGGCCTGGGAGCCTGAGTTCACCGAAGAACCCCTGGCTGAATGGATGGCGAGGCATGGACACGCTCCTTCCCCGCCGCCTGCAGCCGCGCTTAGAGGGTTGTTCCTTCAGGAGGCCGGTCTGAGGCATTTTGCAGATGGTGAGTTCCGGATGGCGGAAGAGATCGTCGGTGGACCCGACTACCTTGCTCCTTTTTATCTCGAAAATGATGTATGGGAACGCAGACCGATATCGGGATACAATATGTGGAACCTCTCAGACAGTGACAGCGACAGGCCAAAGGAACTGTGGATGCTTCGCTACCAGATGGCATGGCCGGAGCTTGTTGTCCCGGCAGGTGAGAAATACGGATTGGATTCCCTCTTCGCATGGGCGATAATCAGGAACGAAAGCATGTTCCAGCCGACCTGCTACTCGGTTGCCGGTGCAAGAGGTCTTATTCAGATGATCCCGAGCACCTCTGAATATGTTGCGATTGAACAGGGATGGAACGATTATTCTCCGGACAGGCTTTACGATCCTGCTGTTTCCATAGAATACGGGATCAGCTACATCTCGGGAGTTAACCGGGATTTAGGAGGAGACCCTGTGTTCACCGCAGCCGCATACAACGGGGGGCCGCATAACGCTGTTCACTGGGGTGCTGAGGATATGGAGCCGGACGAGTTCTTCTCGCTTATAACTTACAATGAAACGAAAAGCTATACGCAGAATGTTCATCACGCTTATATGATCTATAAGGCGTTGTATCTGGGGCCGGGCGTCACTTCTGGTCACTTGCAAAGGTAAGTGACCAGAAGTGACGCCCGGCCCCGAAGATTAGATAAATTCTTCGGTAGTGAACACTCTCAGTACTTCACCATCCTGCACCAGCTCTATCCAGGCCAGGTATTTGCCATCCGGTGACAGGACAGGCTGAGTTGCCCATTCCCCCTGCCGGGATGCCTGAGTGAGATAATCGGATTCCCTGTTCATTATCCATACCGTTGTTGGATCTTCCCATGAACGTCCGAAGTCCGCTACCGGGAAAGGATCTTTCCTGCAGAATGCCAGTAACTGTCCATCCAGAACAGCGGAAACCTGGCTTGCGTTATCCATGAATACTTTGTCGATGCCAGATTCAATGTTGAGAAATCTCAATTCCCAATCTCCCCATCCGCCTATCTGGAACAGAAGCACCCTGTCGGTTATCCACACAGGGTTGGATTCATGCCAGTCCCACCTGTAGAAAGTCGTATCGGCTCTGGCCCTTCTTCCCGAAGGCGCGGAGGCACCGATGATATACAGCTCCTCATACCAGGTTGGATTCATTGCAAAATTCATGCATGCGATATTAGTTCCATCAGGTGATATCACAGGAGCGTTGACCCTGGCTTCCGAATACTCTGGGAGGAGAAGGAAGACATCATCAGAAAACAGACCTGTCACGAAAATATCACTGCCAAGGAACCGGGTAGTAAAACAGAGGACCGGATCACGGTAATGTCCCCGTGGATCGAATGTGCAGGCAACTGCTTCACCGATATGTAAAGGCTGCCTGCAGGTCTGAGGGTCGTCCGCCTGGAAGTAGCGCACAGTTCCGTCAAGAACGAAAGCGACCCAGGAGCCGTCGGGGGTAAACGCGGGAGAGGCCGCGTTGCCTTCTATAACGGTTATCTGCCCTTTCTCACGTGTCCATATAACAAGCCTGTCATCAAGGGCTGCCACAAGCATATCTCCGGTCGGTGACCAGGCGAGATCGGGAGGGTAGTCGTCGTACCCGTTCCCGAACACATCCGGCAGAACGGTGAGGGTGGTCATAACAGCAACAATACACAGCATGCCTCTTATCATCAGCGTTCCTCTCTTCGGGGCAGTCTCTTCGGGGCCGGACGTCACTTGCGACACTTACGAAACGCAAGTGTCGCAAGTGACGTCCGGCCCCATCTATATAGGTGGAGATTCATATGCTGTCAACGGTTGACAAATTATGTAAACAATTGATAATATGGGAGTTACAGAAGTGTCAATTTAAGGCGGGAGATTATATGAGAAGAGAAACCCTGGAATACCTTGTATGCCCTGAATGCAAATCAGAACTGGAAGCAGAAATTGTCAGTAGCTGGAAAGGTGATATCCGATCAGGTCTTCCTCAATACAGGATTGGAGCAGACACTGTCTGTTGAACGGGATCTGAAATGTCTCGGGAATATTCAGTACCGTTTCAGGTATGCGGGCCGAAGCCGAACTTCTGAAGCGGTTGGCGGTGATGTTAAACGGCTTCCGATAAAAACAGAGTGTATTGATACCGTCATGATGCTCAATGCCCTTTCTGAAATTAACGGCATTTCAGTTATGCTGAAAGAAGCGTATCGTGCACTAAAGGAGGGAGGGCATTTCATCATAAAGGTTTCAGAGCTTCCGTTTACCGGAGATTTGATTTCTCTGTCTGAGTTTGTACGGTTTGCCGAGGGAATTGATCAATACTCCGGATATGAGAGATTTCAATCGGATGCGGAAGAAAGAGGTTTTATCATTCTCAAGTCAGAAAGATTAGTGGAGAAAACCGGGAAGTATTCCCGGCTGATCTCATTCAGAAAGTGACACCTGATTCTCAACTAAATCCGCTTAATTTGGTATGAATTTGCTACACGAAGAGTATGTGTGTCTCAAAACAAGCTGTAAAAGTGCTTCTCAATTCCTATTGTTCTTTTTGTAACTAGTTATTTGATAATAGTATAATTATAGTTGTCAGAATGAATGAATTTTGTTCTTTTAAACCCCTTGACAAACGCGTTTCACCTCTCTATTTCATTGCCTATGCTTTTCATAAAACGGAGCAATTTCGATCAGCTTCTGAAGTCCCTTACCGGGGATTACAAAGTGTACGTTCCTCGCAGTATGGGGAACACCACTGGCTATTCTCTTCTGGGCGAATCGGATACTAATTATGAGATTGGCGAGATCAGATCATTTGACCCTCTCAAATCATTCTATTTCCTGAGTCGGGAGAAGGTCGCCGAAGATTTCAAGCCGGATATCATTCGGGATGATAAACCTCCATGCATTGTAGGAGCCAAGGCATGTGACCTTAAAGGTTTCAGAGTTCTTGATTTTGTATTCATAGATGATGAATGCGGTGATCCCACTTATATGAAAGCAAGAGAAAAGGGGCTGATCATATCCGCGGACTGCACCGGATTTGGCGAAACATGCTTCTGTACAGCGGTAGATATCGATCCCTGGCCTCAATCCGATTTTGATGTTAACCTGTCTCCAGTCGATGACGGTTTCATAGTTACTACTGGAAGCGATAAAGGCCTCAATCTTATTGAAAGTAATAAGAGCCTTTTCATTGAAGCAACCGATACTCAGATTGAGTTTATTCAGCAGAATAGAAGCACTGTAAAATCCAGTGTAATGAAAAGCGCCAAGGCGCTTCGAATCCCGGTCGCCGACAGACTCAGAAGAGTTATTAAAAAACAGTACGATTCCAATATCTGGAAAGATGCTTCTGAAGACTGTGTGGAATGCGGAGCCTGCAATACCATATGTCCAACCTGTCACTGCTTCCTGCTGTACGATCAGAAATCCGACGGCAGGCTTGCAAGGTTCAGAATATGGGATTCATGTATGCTACACGATTTTGCGAGAGTGGCCGGCGGAGATAATCCGCGGGACAGATTATGGATGAGGCTCAGAAACAGATTCGATAAGAAATTCAATTATTTCCCTGAAGTCCTGAAAGAGATCGGCTGTACCGGTTGCGGCAGATGCATAGCCGCCTGTCCAGGCAAAATAGACATTAGAGAAGTTCTGGCAAGGCTGGAAGTAACATGAAGAATCCATACAGTTCAATTGAGGCAGAGGTACTTAAGGTAACAACCGAAACACCTTCAATAAAAACATTCCTTCTGAAACCAAAGGAAGAACTCACTTTCAAACCCGGGCAGTTCATGGAATTCTCGGTTCCCGGATCAGGTGAAGCTCCCTTTACACCATCATCAGACTCACAGATCAAGGACACGATGGAAATAACCATCGTGAAAGTTGGGAAAGTTACCGATGCCATACACGAATTGAAACCCGGTGATACAGTCGGTCTGAGAGGACCATTGGGCAAGGGATATCCACTCACAAAATTCATAGGCCAGGATATACTGGTTATCGGTGGCGGTGTGGGGCTTGCCCCTGTCAGGACCCTTATGTACGGTCTTTTCCACATGAGAGATCAGCTTTCAGGGCTTGTCTACAGAGGCGGATGCAGAAATCCGGAAGAGTTTCTCTACCGCAAGGAGCTTGAGGAGTGGATGAAACGGGACGATATAGACATGAAACTTACCGTTGATCAGGGAGACGATTCATGGGACGGCCCTGTAGGAGTGGTTACGACTATCATGGATGATATCGATGTTAATTTTGAAAGGGCAAAAGCTATCGTATGCGGCCCGCCAATCATGATGAAGTTTGCAACATTCAAACTGCAGGAACTCGGGGTTAAGGACAGAAATATTTATCTCTCCATGGAGAAGAATATGTCCTGCGGTTTCGGCAAGTGCGGACATTGCAGAATTGGCCCTTATTACTGCTGCAAGGATGGCCCTGTCTTTACTTACGATATGATCCGGGAATACCCCGGAATCTGGGAGTAGGATACCGATGGAGATGAACAAAACAACATTTGATCAGCTTCACGGTAGAATCGATGCTGTTGAGAAGAAAAAAGGCGGAAAGAAGCTTTTTATTGATCTGGATATCTGCAATTCCGATCAATGCGAGAAATGCGTTATAGAATGCAGCTATTTCTATCATCATATCAACAACGGAATTATTTCTCTCATTGAACTTGCAACCTATGCCCTTATCTGTAGACAGTGCGAAGAACCGCATTGTGTAAACGCCTGCCCCAGAGACGCTCTTGAGAAGATAGAAGGCGGCGATATGCTCGTAAGGTATACTGCTCTTTGCGTTAACTGCCGTTCCTGCTCACATGCCTGTCCATACGGAACCATATATCCTGAAATCGTACCGTATCTTGCCAATATCTGTGATTATTGTGAAGACAGAGGGAATTATACCTGCATTCCAACCTGTCCATACGGTGCCCTGTCATCGGTCAAAGGAAAAGTTGAGGGAGAGAACGTATTCGAACTTGGTAATCGTCTTGTAGTACACTCCACTCACTGGGACAGGAGCAACGCATGACGTTCGTCTACCTGCTTGTGTTCGGTTTTGCAGCTACAGCAGTGCTGGGTCTGATCACCAGCTGGATAGACAGAAAAGTTACAGCAAGGGTTCAGTATAGAGTAGGTCCTCCTTTCCTTCAGCCTTTCATCGATATAGTGAAACTTCTGGGCAAAGAAACCGTCATACCGGAAGGGGCTTCAAAGGTAACTTTCCTTATTGCCCCGGTTATCGGGATCTCCGGTGTAATTGCAGTTGCAACACTGTTCTGGGTCAACCAGTTCTTTTCCGAGGGTTTTGTGGGAGACTGGATTGTTGCGATCTACCTCCTTGCAATTCCCTCACTCAGCATTATTCTCGGCGGATTTGCTTCAAGAAATCCTTTAGCCAGCCTTGGATCCTCCAGGGAGATGAAGCTTGTTATTGCTTACGAGCTTCCCTTCATTCTTGCGGCTCTTGTCCCGGTAATCGCTGCTGGCGGTTCCATTCGCTTGAGCGATATCATCAATGCGCAGGCAGGGGGAGTTTTTGCCGGCAACATTTCCGGAATACTGGCACTGATAGTTGCCATTATGTGCGTTCAGGCAAAGCTTGCGCTGGTTCCTTTTGATATCCCCGAAGCTGAAACGGAAATTGTCGGCGGTGCGCTTTTAGAATACTCCGGTCCGGGACTTGCCATATTCAGACTCATGAAGAACATGCTTTTCTTCACCCTGCCGTTCTTCCTGATAATACTTTTCTTCGGCGGGCTGCGATTGAACGGGATAAACATCCTCTGGACGATCCTTGAATACGTGGGAATTGTAGCGATAATAACAGTCATCCGTAATACCAACCCCAGGGTACGGATAGATCAGGCTGTCAGGTTTTTCTGGGGTCCAATGACATTGCTCGCTGTTGCTGCTGTTGTACTGGCATTAAAAGGTTTATAGAAGGGTAAGGCTACAACTGTAATGAGCCTGAAATTGAAAGCACTCTTGAAATCGCCGTGGGTTTTTCATCTGTCCACCGGCAGCTGCAATAACTGTGATATAGAAATACTGGATTGTCTTACCCCCAGGTTCGATATCGAACGTTTCGGTATGCTGCTGATCGGAAGCATAAAGCATGCTGATGTCCTGCTTGTTACAGGCTCCTGTAACAGAATGTCCGTAGAGAGGCTGAAAGTCCTTTACGAGCAGGTTCCGAAGCCGTGCCTGGTTGTTGCCATCGGAACGTGTGCCGGATCCAGGGGAATTTTCAAGGACAGTTACAACTGCCCGGTACCGCTTGATAAGATAATACCTGTCGATGTTTACATACCCGGCTGCCCACCAAAACCCGAAGCGATGATCGCAGGTGTGGTAAAACTGATTGAGAAAGTTGGCGGCGCCTAATGATAAGAGAAGAAATACTTCTGGATTTCACCAGCCGTTTTCATGCGGATATTCTTGATCTGGAGGACAAGTCCAATACCCGGGTATATGTGGAAATCACCCCGGAATCCCTAGTGAGAATTGGAACTTATCTGTTCAGAAATATCGGCGCCAGGTTCAATATCGCCACAGCCACTGACCTACCCCCGAAAATCGAGATACTCTACCATTTCCTTGTAGAGGATATCAATCTGCTTATCTCACTTAGGGTTTTCCTTGACGGAGAAAAACCTGAGATCGAATCCCTTGCGAAAGAAATAGAGGCTTTCAACTGGATAGAGAGAGAGATGAGCGAACTTCTTGGTATTACCTTCATCGGACATCCCGATCCCCGGAGGCTTCTCCTGGCCGACAACTGGCCCGAAGGAGTCTGCCCCCTGAGGCAGGATTATGAGGAGTGGGATGAAACAGTCGACAGGACGAGAGGTGTATAATGGGTAAAACGATAATACCTATTGGTCCTTATCACCCTTTGCAGGAAGAGCCGGAATTCTTCACTCTTACCGTTGAGGGCGAGACTGTTGTTGATATTGATGTAAGAATAGGATACAACCACAGAGGTATTGAGAAGCTGTCGGAGATGAAAACCTTCGAGAACAGCACCTTCGTGGTGGAGAGAATTTGCGGTATCTGTTCCACAAGCCATCCGTACGCATATACGAGAGCTGTTGAAGATATCTTTCCCATGGAAGTATCCATGAGATCAAAATACATCAGGACGATCATTGCCGAGGGGGAAAGAATTCATTCCCATCTTCTCTGGCTTGGTCTTGCCGGTCATTTCCTGGGTTACAACACAGTTTATATGTGGGCCTGGAAACTCCGCGAGGAAATACTTGATGTCATGGAGATACTGTCCGGAAACCGAAACAATTACGCCATGTTCAAACCGGGCGGAGTCCGCAGAGACATTAATGCTGAGGATATTCCGATATGCATCAAGAAGATCGATTCCATTCTCCCCACACTTAATATGCTGAAGAAAGCCGTTCTTGATGATCCTGTGCTTCATGCAAGACTCAAGGGTGTCGGCGTTCTGAGCTATCAGGATGCCATTGATTTCAGTGCGCTGGGGCCAACATCCAGAGCTTCCGGTGTAGCCCGTGACGTCAGGAAGGATTCTCCCTACGGAGCATACCAGGAGATGGAATGGGACATGATCGTAACAAAGAACGGTGATGTTTTCGATAAAGCTGTTGTTCGCATACTTGAGATGTTTGAAACGGCAAAGATAATGAAGTACTGTCTCAATAATCTCCCGGACGGCGAGATAGACGCTAAGATAAAGGATATTCCTCCCGGTGAGGGGATAGGCCACATAGAGGCTCCAAGAGGAGAGACTTTCCACTACGTGAAAAGCGATGGGACGAACAGACCTATGCGGCACAAGGTGCGGGCTCCGACATTCATGAACTTTCCCACCTACAAGGCAACCGTGAAGGGGCAGACTATTTCAGATGCAACTATAATCCTTGCCGCAATCGATCCCTGTTACTGCTGTACTGAAAGAATAGCCGTGAAGGATGTTAAGGGCAGGATGCTCTATGACGGACAGGATCTTATCAGGCTCAGCCGCGAGAAGACCGAGAAGATGAAACAGAGGATGGGGGTCAGATGAGCTTTAATCTGATAATAGACGCCCTTAAGAACCCGAACGGCTTTTTCGCCAGTAATCCTTTGTCGCTTCTCTGTGCGGCATTTGCTACACTTTTCTTTGTCCTGATCGTAGTTTATTCTCTGAAACACATGAAAGGCCGCAAGGGTGTATGGCGCTATTACATATACACCATCGCAACATATGTCAGCTCCCTCGGTGTGCTGTTCGCGGCTAATTTCCTGATTCTGCTGATATTCTGGGGATTGCTTGGTCTTCTTCTTTACCTGTTGATAGCATTCGGGCGTAAGGAGGGTACTCCGGCGACTGCAAGGAAGGCTCTGATAATTGTTGGCGCTACAGATGTCCTGCTGCTCTTCGGTATTGTTCTTGTCTGGAAAATAACTGCAGGTTCTTCAGGATTACAGGGTCTTTTTCATATGCCGATCACTGGAATGGGTATACCGCTTTCGGGAACTGCATCGATTATCGCGTACCTCTGTTTCGCTTCGGCGGCGTTTGCCAAAGCCGGAGCCATGCCGTTCCATACATGGGTTCCAGATACTGCTGAGAACGCTCCAACTCCGGTGACTGCTTTTCTCCCCGCTTCGCTGGATAAACTCCTTGGAATCTATTTACTAGCAAGAGTCACCCTTGATGTTTTCCAGATGACCCCGACGATGAACACGATACTTATGGCTATAGGCAGCATCACTATTGTTGCTGCAGTTATGATGGCTCTTATTCAGCATGATCTGAAGAGACTGCTTGGTTATCATGCTGTAAGTCAGGTTGGTTACATGGTTCTGGGGATAGGTACTGGAAACCCCATAGGAATAGCTGGCGGTCTTTTTCATATGTTCAACCACTCCATCTACAAATCCTGCCTTTTCCTTGCAGGAGGAGCTGCAGAAAGGAAAGCCGGTACCGGTAATCTGGCACAGATGGGGGGACTTGTTAAAGCGATTCCTCTCGTATTTGTGACATTCCTTATCGCTTCACTGGCGATTTCAGGAGTACCTCCGATGAATGGCTTTGCTTCGAAATGGCTCATATATCAAGGCGTTATAACATCTGGCGATTCGTTATGGGTTCTCTGGCTCATCGCTGCCATGCTGGGCAGCGCCCTGACTCTTGCCAGTTTTATGAAACTTATCCATGCAGTTTTCCTTGGGCAGCCTTCCGAAGGTGTGAAGAAAATTCTTGCTGACAAGAAAGGAAAGAGAACAGCTTTATCAACCGCAATCCCGCTTGTTGTCCTTTCCACTCTGTGTGTTGGTATTGGTGTGTTTGCCTGGAAGATTCCATTTGGTCAGCTGTTCCGTCCTGAGTTAAGCGGTCCGGTTGATTCACCAGGTATCTGGCAATCCGGAACAGCAACACTCATGCTTATTGCGGGGCTGGTAATCGGTTATCTCATATACCTTGCAGGAACCTTGAAGAAAGCCAGAGTAGTGGCGCCTTTTGTGGGCGGTGAAACTCTGGAAGATAACCCGGACATGAGGGTATCAGGTGTGAATTTCTACATGACCATCAAGGAGCTGGGCCTTCTCAAGGGTATCTACCGCTGGGCAGAAAAGAAATTATTCGACCTGTATGTTGTTGCCGGAAAGATATTTGCCGGTTTCGGTATACTTTTCTCTTTCATGCATAACGGCATATTGTCCAGATATTTCCTCTGGTTTATTGTCGGGCTTGTCGTACTATGCATAGTGCTGATCTGATTGGGCTGAGAATATGATTGAATTATACGTACTTCTGGGTCTGATGATCGCTGGAGCGATAATAGCGATAGAGGTCAGGAACCTTCTGTCAGCCGTTGTAGCCGTAGGTATCGTAGGGCTCGCACTATCCATCATTTTCCTCCTTCTGAAAGCACCGGATGTGGCCCTTACCCAGATCGTTGTCGAAATAGTCGCAGTAATTTTGCTGATAAGAGCGACCTTGCACAGGGAGATAGCTCAGAAATCCTGTGGAACCCGGCCTTTCGGAGCTTTCATGGGAATTCTTTTCCTGGGACTTGCCGTTGTAGCGGCGATTGTAACTTTCAGCAGCGGTCTTTCTCCCTTCGGAGAACCTCTCATGACCGTTTCACGGTTCTATCCACTGAATGCCATAGCGGGAACCGGGGCTACGAATGTCGTGTCCTCCATCATTCTCGATTATCGCGCCTATGATACCCTTGGAGAGGCTACTGTTCTATTCACCGCTGTAATTGGCGTACTGACAGTGATGCGAAGTGTAGGGAAGAAAAAAGAGGAAGATTTGCAGGAGAACCATGAGTAAAGAACACGATCGCGGAATGTCTGTCATAGTAAAAACGGTCACGAGGCTTACCGTTGGTCTGATACTTCTTTATGGGATCTACATTATTCTGCATGGGCATCTTACACCGGGCGGCGGATTCGCTGGAGGGGTTATCATAGCCCTGGCTTTTATAAATCTTGACCTGGCTTTCGGAGGCAGCGCTGCAGCGAAGATATTCTCAAAGAGAAACACTGGTCTTGTCGAGGCGCTGGGAGCTGTAATGTTCCTTACTCTGGCTCTATTAGGTATGAAATACGGAGGGTTCTTCGATAACTTCCTCCATCCGGATGGAAATCCGGGACAGCTTGTCAGTGCCGGAATAATTCCTCTCGAAAACATCGCCATCAGCCTTAAAGTGGGTGCCGGTCTGTTTGGAATATTCCTTACCCTGATAGTTCTTCAGAAATTTGAATCGGAGAAGAAGTGATGAATGCGTATATGCCCTATGTACTCTGCATGATACTCTTCAGCATCGGTATCTACGCGATCCTTTCAAAACGGAACATAATTAAGATCATACTGGGAGTAGTGATAGCGGAGTACGCTGTGAACCTTTTTCTTGTTCTTGTTGCCTACAAGGTTGGAGGGAGATCGGCAATTTTCTCTGAAACACAGGTTATTCTTCCCGAATCGATGGTTGATCCGCTTCCACACGCTCTTGTACTTACATCAATTGTGATCGGGCTCGCCACTACGGCTTTTCTTATCGCACTTGCAATAAGACTGTACGGTAAATATGGAACCTTTGACATAACAAGAATGCGGGAGTTAAGAGGATGATAAGTGCAGGCATTGTACCGCTTTTTGTAGCGATCCCGCTTGCGGGGGCTTTCTTGATCGCTCTGTTTAAGAAAATAAAGGGAATTCCTGATATATTCGGGGTTTTTGCTTCCGGAAGCATGTTTATCCTTTCCATTCTCTTCCTACTGAAGATGGAGATCACTCAGAGGATAGTCTATAACATCGGCAACTGGGGCGGATTCAACGAAGTACTCGGAAAAATTGTGGGAATTCAGCTCGTGATCGATGGGCTGACCATATTCATGCTCCTGATAGTGAATTTTGTCGCATTCATTGTTGCTGTGTATTCGGTTAATTACATGACCAGATACACTCAGAAATGGCAGTTCTACTGCCTGTTCCTCCTCATGCTTGCCGGGATGAATGGTGTTTTGATCACCGGTGATCTGTTCAACCTTTTTGTATTCGTTGAGATAGCATCCCTTGCAAGCTATGCGCTGGTTGCATTCGGTACCGAGAAACGTGAACTCGAAGCCTCATTCAAGTACGCTGTTATGGGTGGCGTAGCTTCACTCCTGATCCTGATGGGAGTGGTATTCCTGTACAGCTATACCGGCACACTGAATATGGCCAATATGGCAGAAATCATGTCTGGTTCGGAGCAGCCTGCCCTGATATATCTTGTATTCGGGCTCTTCCTGACAGGGTTCGGGCTGAAAGCCGCTATGGTTCCGTTCCATGCCTGGCTTCCTGATGCTCATCCTTCAGCTCCGGCTCCGATTTCGGCAATGCTGTCCGGTGTATTGATTAAAACCCTGGGAGTGTATGCAATAGCCAGGGTATTCTTCACCATTTTCGGATTTCCCCATCAGATCTCGATCATCCTGATGACACTCGGAGCCATGTCAATGGGGGTAGGTGCCCTTGTAGCACTGAGGCAGTGGGATATGAAGAGGCTGCTTGCCTACAGCTCGATAAGCCAGATAGGTTACATAATGCTCGGATTGGGCATCGGTACACCTCTTGGAATACTGGGAGCCCTGTTTCACCTGTTCAACCATTCAATATTCAAATCCCTTCTATTTCTTGATTCGGGAGCCGTTGAATACGCCGCCGGAACAAGGGATTTAAAAGAAATGGGCGGGCTTTCAAGAAAACTTCCGGTAACCAGCGGGTCCACACTTGCCGGAGCCATGTCACTGGCCGGTATTCCTCCATTCGCGGGTTTCTGGAGCAAACTGATCATCATAATTGCCGCTGTAGAAGCGAACCACATGAAACTCGCCGCGTGGGCAGTCCTCATGAGCATTGTAACGATTGCCTACATTCTCAAGGTAACAAGATTCGCGTTTCTTGGTGCCCTCAAAGATAGATTCGTGAATATCAAAGAGGTACCTGTACTCATGAGGATATCACTTGTATTGCTTGCTCTGATCTGCATATTCGGCGGGTTGCTTCTCATTCCCGAAGCGAGGGCTGCATTCCTGGAGCCCGCAGTCAGAGTGCTGATTTCCGGAATGGGCGGGGGGGTGTAGGTCATGAAGAGTAGAATCCTGATGTTCACATTCGCTTTCGCAGTATGGTGCATTCTCTGCTGGGTGCCGGACACGCAGCATCTGATAGCCGGAGCCGTAGTAGCGCTGATAGTCGCTGCCATTATGGGTTCGATGTTCGTCACCAGGCCGCATATGCTTTTCAATCCTATCAGGGTTTTCTATTTCCTGTTCTGGTACATTCCGATCTTCATCTGGGAGCTTATTAGAGCCAATTTCGATGTTGCTTACCGTGTGATTCATCCATCTATGCCCATCAAGCCCGGTATTGTAAGGCTGAAAACTGAACTTAAATCCGACACGGGGCTCACTTTTCTGGCAAACTCCATAACACTGACCCCCGGTACACTTACGGTTGATATAAATAAGGACGACGGTATTCTGTACATACACTGGATCAATGTTGTGGGGTCAGACCCCGAGACAACATACCGGGAGATCGGCAGCAGATTCGAACCGATGTTGAAGAAGATTTTCGAAGAAGATGTGGTAAAATAATGAAGTTAGTGAGATGGATTTCTGGAACAGTAGTACTGCTTGCAATTATTATCCTTATTATCGTGCTTCCATTCAGAAGTATGTTTTTCTCGCAGGATGCAGCGCATATCGGTTTTGTCGGCAGGGTTATATACATACTGATACTCTCTTCGGTACTGATCCTGTTCAGGGTTTTAAAAGGCCCGACTGCCGCAGACAGGATTGTTGCCATTGACATTTTCGGCATACTGATCGTTGGTCTCTGCGCGGTACTCGGCATTGCAACAGGCCGTTCATGGTACATTGACATCGGCATCGCCTGGGGGCTTCAGAGCTTCATCGGCACACTGGCTCTTGCCAAGTATCTGGAGGGAAGAAGCTTCGATGATTGATATAATCGGAATGATATTCGTTGGAACAGGGTTGGCATTTGATGTTCTTGGCTGTCTAGGTCTTGTAAGGCTTCCGGATGTCTACAACAGGCTGCAGGCCGCTACGAAATGTGTAACCCTCGGTACGTGCAGTATTCTTTTCGGGACGTTCCTGATGTCCGGCGGATTTACCCCGACAGGTTTTAAAGCTCTGATAGCAATAGTATTCCTTGTTCTCGCATCACCTGTAGCGGCACACGCCATTTCGCGCGGGGCGCACAGAGCTGGTATCAAACTCTGGGACAAGAGTGTAGTGGACAGTTATGCAGAAGATAGAGAAGGAGAAGCTTAAAATAGCGGGTTGCGCAAGCGATACGTTACGGATGGAAATATGAAATATCCAAAGATCAGAGAAATTGTAGAAGCAGTCAAAGCAGTTGTCAAGGGACCATACACATCTAAATTCCCTGCGGAACCGCATATAGCGCACCCAAATTTCAGAGGGCAGCCGGTATTCGACCAGGATAAGTGTCTTGGATGCCTTGCCTGCGAGGAGTGCTGTCCTTCGGAAGCCATTACACATGAAGACATCCTTGAAGGCCCCGGTGCTCCGAAAAGAGTGATGATCCATCATACGGATGACTGCATCTATTGCGGGGTCTGCGTTGATGCCTGCATAAGAGAGACCGGTGATACCGGAATAGTGCAGACCAACGACTGGAATCTGGCATACTTCGACCGCAGCAAGGCTTTCGAGACTATAGAGAAAGATCTGCAGCTCTGCGAGGTATGCGGTGTCATTATCGGTACGAAAGATCATCTGGTATGGATCGCTGAAAAATTGGGCGAGCTCTCGTTCTCAAATCCTACGCTTTACCTCTCAAGGCTTAGAAAACTCGGCCTTGCGGATGATAACATTCAGGCTGTACTGGAAGACAACGGCCGCTCCGACAGGGTTAAGATCCTCTGCGCTGAATGCAGGCGCAAAACCACCCTCTACGAGTAGAAGCCTAAGCAAATTGGGGCCGGGCCTAACATCTAAACATTCATTACCAGTTTATCAAAAAGAAATGTTTAGATGTTAGGCCCGGCCCCTGATTCATTATGCCAAAATTCAAGATACGACCCCAATGACACTTAAAGATAAACTGGCTTCTTGCTTAGAGGGCAAAGTGGTTTACATGGGTATCGGTAATATTCTCAGGGGGGATGACGGTATCGGTCCCGAACTGGTGGCCAGATTGTCCGAGAAAGGTCTGTGCACAGTGGACGCCGGAACGGCTCCGGAGAATTATATACGTCCGGTCGCCAGGTTCGAACCTGACACGATAGTCATAGTTGATGCTGTTCATCTGGACAGGGAACCCGGATCTGTTGAACTGCTTGACCGCAGTGAGATATTGGAAAATACGGGTTTTACGACCCATACCCTCTCACCAGTGCTTGTCATGGAAAGACTTGAGGATGAAACAGGGGCCAGGGTGGTCATGCTTGCAATTCAACCCGGGACTCTTGAGTTCGGCGCGTCATTGTCTCCCGAAGTAGACCGCCTGCTTGATATACTGCCGGATCTGCTGACCCTGGAGTAATGTGAGCACAGGCATGAGACAGAAATCGGGAAATTCCTCCGGGGGAGAGATGGCAATCCTTTTTCTGATGATTGCCGTTGTTGTTTCCATATTCCTTCTGATCAGCAATTTCGGTGTTCAGCTTGTTGATGACGGCTATTACTATCTGGAAATTGCCCGGAACATCGCAAGCGGAAACGGTTTTACCTTTGACGGATTGAATCCGACGAACGGTTTTCATCCGCTGTGGCAGATCATGCTTGTTCCGATATTTCTTCTAACCCGGAGCAGAGCTCTTGCTGCCATTGCTGTAACCATGCTGCAGGTCCTGCTTTTCGCTGGAACCGGTTTTATGGTCTACAGGATTCTGATCGAAAATACGAAGAAAATCAGCCTTTCTATCGCTGGCGCTGCCTTCTGGCTTTTTAATCTCTGGTTCTGGAGCAAGGGCGCGCTCTCCGGAATGGAGACCGGGCTTCTGACATTATGTTTCGGGACGAGTCTTCTTCTTTTTATCCGTTCACTATCCGGATCGTGCAGCACATGGCTGCTATCAGTTTCTCTTATCGTAACCTGCATGGCAAGGCTTGATTCAATTGCCCTGGTCATCGCGATCTGTCTGATATTCCTCCTTCTTAAAAGGTTCCGTGATGCTGCTCGCACCGGGCTTCCGGTGATACTTTACCTGGCACTCTACATGATAACCAGCAAGCTGGTCTTCGGGGGAATGCTCCCTGTTTCCGGATACATTAAATCCGCTACCGGCAGAGAACTGCTGGGACAGTTATTCGCAACTGGAAATATGAGGTTTGCTCAGCATGGAGTAACTAATATCTTAAGTTTTGTCACTATTGGAGGACGAGTTCCACTTTTACTATCCCTTGCGGCTATCGCTGGAATCATCTGGGCAGTACTTCATATCCTCAGAACCGCGGTTACTCCGATCAGAGAAGTGGTTGGCGTATGCTGCATTTACACAGTCTGTCTTTTACTCTATTACTCATTTATGTACGAATCGCTTCTCGATATCTACACCTACTACTGGTTTCCGGTGATTCTCGGAATCATTATTTCAATATTTCTTCTACTGTCGCGAATACAGTACAGGTTACTCAGATCGGGCATTATCTGGATACTTCTCGCTGGACTTATCGGTTTTAATTATGTGTATGCACATGATCGGCTGCAGAGTTACTCATTTGTGATACCTGATTCGGACAGGCCTGAGCGGAATGGGGTTGAATTCCTGAACACACTTGATGACGGAACAGTGATCGGATCCTGGGACGCGGGATATGTGGGTTACTACTGCAGGCACAGAGTCGTTAATCTGGATGGTCTTGTAAATAACTATGAATATCAGGTCATCCTGCGTGAACAGGGGCTTGCAGAATACCTTGATACGCAGAACATTACATGTATTGCAAACATCGATCACTTCACAGGTCAGAAAGATTTCATGGAACGTATGACCGGATGGTATCTGGCTTTTGAGGATTCGAGCGCATTCCCCAATCCTGTTTCACTGTTCTCAGTATCAGCGGGAGGCAGCCTGTATGCGTCTCGTCAATCCAGAATATTTTTCGTGTATTGCAGGTCGGACTCTGTTGATCTTGATAAATGACTTCCAGCTAACGTAACAATCTACGTTCCAGAAGATCCTGAAGGTCTCTTCTTCCGTCAAGAACACAATGAACGAATACCTTCTTACCTTCGATCTCGTAAATTACGCGATAAGGTTTGAAATGGAGTTCCAGATAGTTACTGACACTGATCCGCCTTAGTTCTGGAGGGATGTGACCACGTTCTGGAAGCTGATCGAGGGTATTACAGATTTCTTCAAGTTTGCCAAGGACGTAGTCTGCCTTGCGATCAGAATCATGTTCAAGAATATAGCGATAGATATCAAAAAGATCTTCTTGGACGTCGTGAATGATAATTACCTGATATGTCACTTGAGATTCTTGATTCGAGAACGAATACTATTAAAGGATTGCTTTGCAGTCCTGTAGTTTCCTTCTCGTTTACTTTTTGAACTCTGGGCCAGCATTTTCAATAGTGCCAGACTTTCCTGTGTCTGCTCATATGATTCCAGATCCTGAACAATCACCTTCGCCTCGCCGTTCTGGGTTATAATAAAAGTCTTGTGTTCATCTGAAATTTCACGCAGCAATTCAGATGCATGTGCTTTCAAATAACTGATTGATTTAACAGAATCACTCAATTTCATGACAATCACCTCAGACCATATATAGTTCGAATATAGGTCATGTCAAGATTTCTCAACTTGCGGGATTAACAATTGATTTATTTATGAATAAGCTTATCACTTTCATCGAGCTTAAAGCTTGCGCATTCAGATGGAGATCTTGATCTGGCTGATAGACTGGGAAATATCTTTATGAATACGACAATCAATCTGGGCATCTCTTTGGTTTAGTGAATCTTCAGGTATTTGACCTATCCGGGAGACTTATTTCTGAGCTTGATGCTGTTTCCTGTGAAGGGAAGGCTGTATTTCATTGGAATGGAGAAACATCTTCAGGAGTTGAACTCCCGTCAGGTATCTATACAGCAAGGCTATATTCGGGGCGTACAGTTATCACCGCAACGCTGTTAAAGCTTGAGTAGTAAGCTGTCCCGAGGCGATATGAACCATTGAACGTCAAATCACAAGACCATCATGGGGGCTCAGAAAGTAATACTTTTGAGAACTGGCACGGTTCCTAACTGTAATTGGATTCCACGAAATCGCAGAATTCTTCCATACCTTCGCCGGTCTTCGCCGAGACGGTGAATACAAGAACGTCAGGATTGAGGCTTCTGCATTCCTCGATGGCCCTGTCCACGTCAAAATCAAGATGGGGGAGAAGATCCATCTTGTTAATTACCAGTACGTTGATAGTGCTGAAAAGACTGGGGTACTTGAGTATTTTGTCGTCACCCTCGGGTACCGAAAGAAGACCAATTCTCAGGTTTTCACCCAGATCGTAACCGCTTGGACAAATCAGATTCCCAACATTCTCGATCGCCAGTAACTCCAGTATGTCCGAATCCAGCTCCATCTGATCCATTGCATGTTTTACAGCATGGGCATCAAGATGGCAGGCGCCTCCGGTTTCTATCTGCCAGGCCTGGCATCCGGCTTTCTCTATCCTCTCAGCATCTCTTCTAGTTTGAATATCACCCTCTATGACGGCCATTCTGGAACCGAAATAGTGTGCCATGGATTCCAATACGGTAGTTTTACCGGCACCGGGAGAGCTTATCAGATTAAGAGTGTAGATACCTTTTCCTTTCAGAAATCCTCTGTTCTCCGCGGCAAAGAGGTCATTTTTATTCATGACTGAAGTAGTTATGTCAATTTTCTGTTCAATTATCTCATCACACATATCAATCCTCTCCTTCTTCCAGTTCAACGCTGTCCACAGTGAATTCCCTGCCTGAGAGAATTTTCCTGCTTAACGAACCGCAGTCCGGACAGCCCTGATAGAAATCCTCTGCTTCATATTCAGTATCGCAATCAAGACAGATAAGCTTTGCCCTGGTTTGATTTATGACCAACTCCGGCTCTCCGAACCCTTCGATCTTTGCAATTTCTGTAAAGCAGAATCTCAGTGATTCAGGGCTGATCCCCGAAAGGGGACCTACAGTGATATTGACCCGGTCCAGGTGAACTTTCCTTCCCAGAACGTTACCTATGATCCTGGTCATGTCGTGGGCAAGAGATAGTTCATGCATAGTATAGCCGCCATTCAGTTCAGGGAGGAAACACTGTGGTTAAAACCTTTTCAGAATGGTAGAATATAACCTGTATTCAATATGTCAATGAGGATTATTCTATTCTGGAAGATCGGGTATGCAGAGACTGAGGCTTGAGATAAGCGGAGCGGTTCAGGGAGTAGGTTTCAGACCTTTTGTGTATCGCCTCGCCCATCGCTACGGCCTTGCCGGCTGGGTATCCAACACATCTAAGGGTGTGGTCATCGAAGTTGACGGTGATACCGAAGTCCTCGCGCAGTTCGCCCAGGCTGTGCTGAATGAAAAACCGTCGGTATCCATCGTACAGAACATAAGCAGCAAGTATCTTCTTGCGGCGGGATATTCGAGCTTTAAGATACTCAAGAGCACCGGGGGAAAGAGGGAGGCATTCGTGCTTCCGGATCTGGCCACCTGTGGAGATTGTATGCTCGAGATACTTGACCCGGAGAACAGGAGGTATCGATATCCATTCACGAACTGCACGAACTGCGGTCCAAGATATTCAATAATCAATGCAATTCCCTACGACAGGCCGCAAACGACAATGTCCAGGTTCAGAATGTGTAGTAAATGCAGGGATGAGTACGAGGATCCTTATGACAGAAGATTCCATGCCCAGCCCAATGCCTGCCCCCAATGCGGCCCTCATCTTGAACTCTGGGATTCTGAAGGTATTATCCTGGCAAAGAGGGATGATGCCCTCATAAGAGCTTCGGAAGAGATACTTGAGGGGAAAATAATTGCGGTTAAAGGGCTCGGAGGCTTTCATCTTATTACTCTTGCCAGCTCTGATGAAGCTGTCCGAACACTCCGTTCCCGCAAGGGAAGGAAGATGAAGCCGTTTGCGCTTATGTTTCCATCGATTTCCCTTGTTTCCGAATTCTGTATGCTGTCCCACGGGGAAAGAGAGTCCCTTCAGTCGCCCCGTTCGCCCATCGTTCTTCTTAAAAAACGCGATGATCAGGATTCAGGCATGTGCATCTCTAAACTGGTATCCCCCTCCAACCCTGAATACGGGGTGATGCTGCCGTACACACCGCTTCATATCCTGCTTATGAAGGAGATCGGAGAGCCGGTGATTGCTACAAGCGGAAACCTCAGCGATGAACCCATCTGCACCGATGAAATCGAGGCCCTTCATCGCCTGGAAGGTATAGCGGATCTCCTTCTTGTTCATAACCGTCCGATAGCCCGTCATGTTGATGATTCCATTGTAAGAATATTTGATAAGAAAGAAATGATTCTGAGAAGGGCAAGGGGCTATGCACCGCTGCCTTTGAGTATGGATGAGAAAGCTGTATCCGTCTTAGCAACAGGAGGACATCTGAAGAATACACTGGCTCTGTCTATCGGGAAGAACGTTTTCACCAGTCAGCATATCGGGGATCTTGAGACCGTACAGGCCCTGGAGGCTTTCGATGAGGTCTGGAGCAGCATAGAAGCCCTTTACAACGCCGATCCCGAAATTATCGCATACGATATGCATCCGGACTACATCTCCTCGCAGCGTGCAAGAGAATCGCAGATCAGGAGTATTCCGGTTCAGCATCACATTGCTCATATATATTCCTGCATGCTTGACAGCGGGGTCAGGCCGCCTTTGCTTGGTATTGCTTGGGATGGAACAGGTTACGGTACCGATGGTACGGTATGGGGGGGGGAATTCTTCCATTTAACAGGCGGAACCGTGAGCAGGATTGCTCATCTGAGGTGCTTCCCCCTGCCGGGCGGAGAGAAAGCTGCCCGGGAGCCGAGAAGGTCAGCACTCGGTCTTCTCTCCGAGCTGTTCGATGATCCCGGGCAGCACCTTCCTTCGGGCGCGATTATTCCAGCGGAGATGGCTATCATGAAAAAGATGATATCCTCGAAGCTTAATTCACCTATCACTTCAAGTGCCGGAAGACTGTTCGATGCGGTTGCCTCGATCCTTGATCTTCATCAGACAATCGAGTTCGAGGGGCAGGCGGCGATGGCCCTTGAGCACGCGATTGGGGATACGGAGACCGATGAATCCTATCCGATCGAAATTCTTGAACTTGCAGAGAAACCGATGGTCATCGACTGGGCGCCTTTGATCCATGGTATTATCATCGATGCCTCGAACGGGATAGATACCGGCATTATTTCTGCTAAGTTCCACAATACACTTGCCGAAGGTATTGCTGCAGTTGCCAGGAGAGTTGGAGAGAAAAAGGTTGTTCTCAGCGGCGGCTGTTTTCAGAATGTCTATCTTCTGAAGAGGGTTGTGCAAATACTCGAAAAGATTGGTTACAAGGCGTTCATCCACAGAAATCTTCCTCCGAACGATGGAGGTATCGCTCCGGGGCAGGTTATGGCAGCGCTTATGATGAATTCAGAAAAATGACAGGAGTATACTGATGTGTCTTGGAGTTCCCGGAAGGATAGAGGAGATATCTGAGAATGATGATCCTCTCTTTGTAACCGGTAAAGTAAATTTCAGTGGTGTACTGAGGGAGGTCATCCTTGCAGGCATAAAAGATGCGAAGATCGGCGACTGGGTGATCGTTCACGCTGGTTTTGCTCTTAACAAACTGAAGGAAGAGGAAGCCTCGGAAGTATTTGAATATCTTAGACAGATATCCGAATTCGGTCAGGACGAGCTTGAGGACAGCGAAGGTATCTCAGATCAGAATGAAGAGGCTGGAATAGATTGAAATATGTTTCGGAATACAGGGACAGAGAATCGGCGATTGCGTATGCCGACCTCATCAGAAAACTGGTTACACGGGAATGGAGTATCATGGAAGTCTGCGGCGGGCAGACCCATTCTATTGTTAAATACGGTATAGATCAGCTAATTCCCAATTCCGTAACCCTTATTCACGGACCGGGATGCCCTGTGTGCGTAACTCCAATTGAGCTTATCGATCAGGCCGCAGAGATCGCCGGGTTTGAAAATGTCATCTTCTGTTCATTTGGAGATATGCTGCGGGTGCCCGGAAGCATAACCGACCTTTTAGGAGTCAAGGCTTCCGGGGGAGATGTGAGAATGGTTTATTCTCCTGTTGATGCAGTCCGTATCGCTGCTGCTAATCCGGACAGGGAGATCGTCTTCTTTGCGGTCGGTTTTGAAACCACTGCCCCTGTTACTGCCGCCGCTGTACTCCAGGCTGAACATCTCGGCCTGAATAATTTTTCACTGCTTGTTTCTCATGTACTTGTTCCTCCGGCGATCGAGGCTGTTCTATCCGGTGAGGACTGTGCTGTACAGGGTTTTCTTGCCGCAGGGCATGTCTGCAGCGTGATGGGATATACAGAATACGAACCGATTGCGGAGAAGTATGGTGTACCTATTGTTGTGACCGGTTTTGAACCGCTTGATATTCTCGAGGGTATTCATATGTGTTTAAAACAGCTCGAAGAGGGCAGAGCGGATGTGGAGAACCAGTACCTGCGGGCGGTTTCGAGGGATGGAAACAGGGCTGCCATAGAAATAATGCGAAGCGTATTTGAGATAACAGACCGCAAATGGCGGGGTATCGGAAGAATCCCGGACAGCGGATTTTCACTGAGGGAACGATTCGCGGGGTTCGATGCCGGAAAGAGATTCGAAGTTGGCAGCCATGAAGTGGACGAACCGGAGATCTGTATTTCCGGGGAGGTTCTAAGGGGTAACAAGAAGCCTTTTGAATGTGAAGCATTCGGAAAAGAGTGTACTCCCGAGCGTCCCCTCGGAGCACCAATGGTATCATCCGAAGGAGCCTGTGCAGCTTATTATCGCTACAGGCTGTCAAGGAAAAGATGATGGATACAAGAAAAATAACTGAGATTACATGTCCGATTTCCATTTCGGATTACCCCGAGATCACAATGGCCCATGGGGGCGGCGGAAGGCTGATGAACGATCTTATCGGGAAGATCATGCTGAGGGTTTTCTCAAATCCCATTCTGGATGCAAGGCATGACGGTGCAGTTATTGCAGTGGGGGAGGGCAGACTGGCTTTTGCAACGGATTCACACGTTATTACTCCTTTGTTCTTTCCCGGCGGTGATATCGGTGCTCTTTCAGTATACGGAACTGTTAACGATCTGGCCATGTGCGGAGCGCATGCAAAGTGGCTAAGTGCCGGTTTCATAATAGAGGAAGGGTTTTCCATGGAGACCCTCTGGAGGATAGTTCTCTCGATGGCCGAAGCATCAATGAAAACCGGTGTATCGATAGTTACCGGAGATACAAAGGTGGTTGACAGGGGCAAGGGAGACGGCATCTACATTAATACGGCTGGAATAGGCATCATTCCCCCGGGGATCGACATCGATCCTTCAAGAATTACAGAAGGTGATGCAGTGGTTCTAAGCGGTGATATCGGAAGGCATGGCATGGCTGTAATGGCCATCCGGGAAGGGATAGAACTGGAGAGTACTATCCGGAGTGATCTGGCCCCCCTTGATTCAATGGTCAGGGATCTTCTGAGGGAGGAGCTGGATATACACTGCATGAGGGATCTCACCAGGGGAGGTCTTGCCAGCGGATTGAATGAGATAGCTTCCATGGTCGATTCATCAATAAGGATCGAAGAGAATCTGATACCTGTTCAGGATGAGGTTCAGGGCGCATGCGAGATCCTCGGTTTCGATCCTCTTTACGTGGCGAATGAGGGAAGATTCGTGGTCATCCTTCCGCGGGAAAACGCTGAGAGGGCTGTGGAAATCCTCAGGCAGCACGATAGCGGGCGTCAGGCTGAGATAATCGGCTTTGTGGAGAAACCGCAGTACGCCGATGTATTAATGACCAGCAGTATAGGCTCTGAGAGAATTGTCGATATGATGAGTGGTGAACAGCTGCCTCGGATATGCTGATACAGATGAACATCAATAAGATATCGATGAGAACATGGATGCTGGGTGGTTTTGTTCTGGCAGCAGGATTTCTCCTTTTATCCTACAGCTCTGTATTGTCTCAGTATTTCTGGGATGAGGACGATTTCGCGTACGTTTCTAATGCTATTAATGAGAATTCCCCTGCCTATATTTTAAACAGTGAATTCTATGTACGGTAGTTTCCCAGACCAATTGTACACCTTTACTGCTGGCTAATAGCACTATTCTCGGGTACGGTTATCTGGCCCTATTTTCTTTCAAATCTGCTTCTCTATGCTGCTAGCTCAGTTCTACTATTCAGACTGGTTCACAGGATGTCAGGAAATCTCACAGCCGGGCTTATCGCTGGAGTATTCTACCTTATCTCTCCCTGTGCAACTGATAGCCTGTACTGGCTGGCTGCCGGAGCAACAGGTTTCCTTTCAGGTTTCTTTATACTTCTTACAGCCAATATTTACATACAGGCCAGGAGAAGCACCGGCCGTAGACTTTGTATCTTTGCGTGGTTCACAGCTGTGCTGGCGATGGGATCCAAAGAGTCCGCTTTATCACTGCCGCTTCTTCTCACCCTTCTGGAATTCTCCGAAAGCGAATCCAGGAAGGGATGGTTTCGAAGACTGCTTCCATTCTACTTGATTGCATTCCTCTTTGTTCTGAATGTAGCTCTTATTCAGCTGTCTTATCCGAATGATGGTAATTTCTCAAGGTACGGGCTCAGTTGGATGATTCCCAGGAATTTGCTTCACTACTTCATCTACCCGCTCGCAGGAGCTATGCCTCCAAATATTGGAGAATACACACTGATCAAATTGATTGTCTATCCGGTAATGTGGATCCTGCCTCTGTTTTTAGGATCAGAGAGGGCGAAGAAACTTACTCTACTGGGATTTGGATGGATCGGAATATCATCCTTACCTTTCCTTTCATGGATTATGGATTTTGAAGGGTTTCTCCCGAGGGTTTGTGATATACCTTCACGCTACTTCAACATTCCATCCATGGGGGCTTCTATGGTTGTTTGCGGATTCTGTTTAATGCTGCACGATAGATTCAGAAAAACCATCTCGATTATCACCGCTGTTCTTATTCTTGTTTTCATGGTGTTCACGAGTGTTCAGTGGACCCATAAGAAGGTGCAGCCCATTGTTCATTCTGCTGAAACGGAAGCCTGTCTGGTGGATATTGCCCTATCATCATGGAATGGTGCAAATTGCTTATATATCGGTGCTTTCGGACTAAGTGAGTTCCGTATTGATTGCTATAACAAAATGTATTTTCACGGAAGCCTGATACAGGTAGATCCTTTTCCGTTAGATGCTCCAGCAGGTGCTCGAATGCTCTGCGGTCCAGCAGCCACACCAAGGCTTTACATATTTGATGGAAACAGATGGAGTGTTGAAAGGTCTTTTGATAGTTGTGCCCGAACCACGGAAATCATCGAGGATAGGTAGATTCCTGTTTGTACCGGTTTATTTCGGGAAGTAGCCCCTTGACTGAACTTCGTCCTTTGGAACCCTGAGAACGGGTCTTATCAGAGGACCTTCATCTTTCGGACAGATGTTGATATCGAAACCGAAGATACTGCCTTTTCCCGGCTCACTGATAACGTAGACCCTTCCTCCATGCATGTCGACAATACGTTTGGCTATAGAAAGCCCAAGTCCGATTCCAGCGACTTTCTGACCCGAAACATCGTTGTTCTTGATCCTTACGAACTCCCTGAAGAGTTTCTTCTGATTATCCTCTGAGATACCGATACCGTTGTCTTCCACTTCCACAGACACCACGCACCTGCCCATGGTTCTGCTTCGGACTACGATACTGCCATTTTCCGGAGAGTATTTAATAGCGTTTGTGACGAGATTTGTAATCACCTCACGGAGGAGCCGTTCAACGCCTCCAACAGTAGGCAGATCAGCATCAAGGTCAGATGTCAGCTTGTGATATTTGTGATGCGCAAGATCCTGATTCGCCCGGACAACATCACTGATAAGTTCGTTAAGGTTGATCTCCTTCGCCTGTTTCTTCAGCTGAGTTGGATCCTCCAGCTGCGCGAAAAGCTGGAAATCGCGCAGAAATGATGCTGCTTCGTCCAGTCTTGCATGCATCCTGTCGATAAGATGTTCCTGTTTCACTGAGAGAGAATCTCCAAGAAGGGTCTGGAGACTATGAAGCAGCATGGTCGTAGCCGAAACCGGAGACTTCATGTCATGTATGGCGATGTGAAGGAATGCCTTCCTGAGCTTTGCGAATTCCCTGAGTGAAGAATTGGTTTTTCTGAGTCTCTCGCTCCGTTCACGCAGCGCTTTGTGTGTCTTCTTCAGTTCAATACTGAGCTCTCCAATAACCAGGGCTACAATAATGAAAGAGAGAACACGAAGTGTATTCGCCCAGAGGGGGCATCCGCATTGGGCAAGAAGGCTGAAGAAAAACACATCTACCCCGAGTATAACAGCCACGAAGATGGCTTTCCTGCCCCACCAGAAACCGGCGAAAATAATGGGTATATAGGCGAAATGAGTGTATCCGATACCCTCGCTACGATCCAGATGGAAATATGCGGTGACTGCTGTAAAAGCAATCATAAGAACAGAAATGATAACGAATCTGTTAGCAGCGCTTGGGACGCTGTCCTGCATAATTCCAGGCTGCTTCAATCTAGTTTTACCTTCTGTCATTTCGTCGCTTTCCTGTATGAATTTTAAGTAAGATAAGATAGTCTGAAACAGGTATACTTGTCCAGTTAGTTAATTATCCACAGAGCAACCGAATCCTCGCCGCATATAACGTTTCTATCACTTCTGTAACCCATTAGGAAATCGAGCGATTCTCCGGCTTCCAGAATGAGATTTGAATACTGTTCGGGGAACGCCAGCAGGTAATCCGACCTCTCCTTTATCCATTGCCAGCCTTCTCTATAAGACCCTGGAAGTCTCTGCGAAGTAACAAGACCATCAAGGTCCAGGATTTCCATGCCGGTTATCCATTTTACAGCTCCGATATCGGCTGCTGCAACAGTTTGCCCGGTGGATACGATAGAGGATAAGTACTGTGCCGGCCTTACATCTATGGAGTATACATCGCCCGAAGCGTCCGCTCTCCTTCCGGCGAAGATAAAAAGACCCGGCAGCATGGAAACGGCAAGGATAAAAACGTTCAGTTTTCTTCTTCGGATCCCTCCAAGCCAGTGACTGGTAGCAAGAACTGCTGCAGTAAGGGCTGGTACGTAATACCGCATCTGAAAGAAACTATTCGGCTGAAGGTAAAGAGATGAAGCAAAAAGCAGCAGCGGGATAAGCGCAAGCGATACTTCAGACCGTCTTTTTACACTGCTCCTTAACAATCCTGCGATAGCGGCAACAGTCGTGAAAAGCAGAAGTGGGGATGTAAGGAGAAGTCCTTTGAGAAGGCCGGGCATACCTGAAGCTGCAGAAGTGAACCATGAGACCGGCTGCTTGGCGTAAAATGTGGAAGGGAGCGGTAGACCCATGGAATGGATATTCCATAACAGCCAGAGAAGGCCGGCGATCAGAGATGGGGCCGCAAGGCGAAGTATATTTACACGAGTTCTCTCTTTAAGGGAGAGGCCAAGAGGTATGGCAAGCAGAGCAAGTTCGGGTCTGGCAAGGAATGCTCCCATAAGAATGAAGGATGTAACTGTAATTCCTGTTCCGTCCCGTGCGCATCTCCATACCGCTACTACAGCCAGACATGAGAGGGCAGTTTCCATTCCGCTTGCAGCATGGAAGAAGAACGGACCGGTCATAAGAAGAAGTATTCCTGCAAAGGGAGGAAGCATGAAGAGAGCTGTGCCTGCTGCCAGCAGAGAAAAAAGCATCAGTACAGCAGGAGCCCATCCGGTTCCGGCAAGAGAAGCAATTGCAGATGGAAGGAGCCATAGAGGGCTTGTGAATCCAGATGATGGTTCTGCATCGTTGAAACAGAGCGGTGCGGATGTGAAGAGACTTCTGCCGTAGACCAGATGAATATAGGTGTCATCCATGGGAGGGATGTGAACATTGTCCCCGATTATTATCAGTAGAATCACTCCACCGAGCAGTAGCAGCGGAACAGTGAAGTGAACGGATTTCTTTCTTTTTACGGGCTTTTTCATACTGATTCTATCACCCTCATTCCGCTCATCGTCAAGGGCGGCAGGGTATCCTTTTGCAGTGGACAAAGACCCTCAATCGTGTTAAAATTATGGTATATGTGCAACTGATTACAGAACTACCCGGGAGACTGTTTATTGAGAATTATCGGTGTTGGAATAGATATAGTTGACATCGGTATTTTCAAGAGCCGTCTTGATGATGGAATGATAGCAGAGCTGTTTCTTCCGGGGGAAATTGAATACTGTTCATCCAGGGCGCGTCCATGGGAGAGCTATGCGGCCAGATTTTCCGCGAAGGAAGCATCCTTCAAAGCGCTTGGTGTCGGGTTATCTTCGGGACTGCGCTGGAAAAATGTCGAAATAATCAAAGAGGAGTCCGGTGCAGTATCCGTGAAGCTAAGCGGGAAAGCGCTGGAACAGGCAGGGAATTTAAAGGTAAAGCAGATACGTCTTTCCATCAGTCATTCCGGTGAAAGCGCCATAGCTGTTGTCACTATGGAGGGCTGAAGGAGAATCGAAGGATTGGAGGAGTCAACTTGAGTAATATCGGGTCTTACAACGATGGAATGAAGGATTTCAACTGGGATATAGCAAAGGATATTCTTGACTGGAAGGAAGGAGAAATCCTCAACATTGGAGCCATCTGCTCGGACAGGATCTGCAGCAGAGGTGATGGGAATAAAACAGCCCTTATATGGGAAGGTTTCGGTGATAAGAGCGCCAGGTATACTTTCGACGATCTAAGAGTTTACTCGAACGGATTCGCTGATTTTCTAAGCAAGCAGGGTATTCAGCCTGGTGACAGGGTCTGTATTTTTATGGATAAGATCCCGAGTCTCTATTTCTCTTTCCTCGGCATTCTCAAACTTGGCGCAATCGCGCAGCCGCTTTTCTCAGCATTTGGTGATGAGTCTCTGGAAGTGAGGCTTGCCAGTGCGGGAACCAGGGCGATTATCACAACTCGCAAGCATGCCCGGAAAGTCCGGAAGATCAAGGACAGGTTGCCGGATCTGGAGAAGATCATAGTTGTAGAGGGAAACCCTGAAAAGCTGAAGGAAGGGGAGATATTCTTCGATGTGGAGAAGAGCCCCAGAGTTGAGAAATTCGATGTCTACCATTCCACGCCGGAAACCCCTTCTGTTCTTCATTACACCTCCGGGACAACAGGTCAGCCTAAGGGTGCCCTTCATGTTCACAATTCCATCTGGGGCCAGGCACTTACAACCAGCTGGGTTCTTGATCTGCAGGATGATGATATATACTGGTGTACAGCGGATCCCGGATGGGTTACCGGAACAAGCTACGGTATTATCGGACCTTGGGCACTGGGCGCAACACAATGTGTTCTGGATTCAGGCTTCACATCTTCAAGATGGTATAAGTTCATTCAGGATAACCGGATAACCGTGTGGTATTCAGCCCCTACAGCTATCAGGGCATTGATGAAGGATGGTAATGAGTTAGTCAGTTCCTTTGATCTTTTATCGCTTCGGCACCTTGCTTCAGTTGGCGAGCCGCTGAATGCAGAGGCGGTTATATGGAGCGGGGAAGTATTCAGAGGGCTCAAATTCCACGATACTTTCTGGCAGACGGAAACCGGTGCCATGATGATTACGAACTTCCCTGGAATGGAAATACGACCTGGTTCAATGGGCAAGCCTTTTCCAGGGATAAAGGCCGCTGTCCTTGACCTTGATACTCACGAACCCCTGGATGAGTCCGGAAAGGTAGGGCTGATAGCTTTCCGTCCCGGATGGCCGTCGATGTTCAGGCAGTACTGGAAGCAGCTTGATACTTACAGGAGCAAGTTCGTTGGAGCTGCTGAGAATGCCATGCCTGATGAACTCAGGACCAATCCCGATCTCTGGTACGTCTCTGGAGATAGAGCAAGCATCGATAAGGATGGATACTACTGGTTCGTGGGCAGGGACGATGATGTAATAAACACAGGAGGACATCTCGTGGGGCCCTTCGAAATCGAATCAGCTCTTGTCGAGCATGAAGCCATTGCAGAGGCTGCTGCGGTTGGCAAACCGGACAAAGTTAATATGGAAGTTGTGAAGGCATTCGTTACATTGAAACCGGGTTACGAGCCTTCTGATGAACTTGAGCTGGATATCATGAACTTCATAAGGAAAAGGCTTTCTCCGCTGGCGATGCCTCAGGAGATTGAGTATCGTGATAAACTGCCGAAAACACGTTCGGGCAAGATCGTCAGAAGATATCTCAGAGCAATTGAATGGGGAGAAGAGGTTGGCGATATGTCATCCTTTTCCGACGAATAGGTAACAGAAAGGAGCTGAACATGGATGAGATGAAGAAAACCGTACTGGAGTACATAGCCGATGAGTACCTTGATGAGGATGATGAGGACGAAGTTTCCTATGATTCTCCTCTGATCTCTTCTGGAATCGTAGACAGTTTCTCAATGGTATCCCTGAAAAGATTCCTTGAGACAAAGTACAGCATTAAACTCTCCGATGAAGAAGCTACGCCGGAAGCTTTTGATACAGTGAACTCAATCTGCACTCTGGTTAACAAACATCTGGGATAAACGGAGGTAGGATCGTATGGCGTTTTCAGATAGTACTAGAGGCCTGTTTACAGATGAGATAGAAAAAATCAAGGAAGACGGTCTCTTCAAAGAAAAAAGATTCATCTGCTCCGAGCAGGACGCGGAAATTGAAGTGGAGTATCCCGAGGGCGCGCCCCATGCGAAAGTCCTTAATTTCTGCGCGAATAATTATCTGGGGCTCTCAAGTCACCCTGATGTGATAAAAGCGGCCCACGAAGGTCTTGATACCCGGGGTTACGGAATGAGTTCAGTCCGGTTCATCTGCGGTACACAGGACATTCACAGGGAATTGCAGGATAAAGTGTCTGTCTTTCTGGGTATGGAAGATACACTTCTGTTCCCCTCCTGCATGGATGCCAATTCCGGTGTTTTCGAGGCGATACTGGGGCAGGAGGATGTGATCATAGCCGACAGGCTCATCCACGCCTCCCTTGTGGACGGTATACGTCTCTGTTCTGCAGAGTATGATACTTTCAAGCACATGAACATGAAACATCTGAAGAAAAAACTCGAGCTTCACCAGGACAAGAGAACCAGGCTGGTGGTAACCGATGGCGTATTCTCTATGGATGGCGATCTGGCACCACTGGATGAAATGGTAGATCTCTGCAATCAGTACGATGCAATGCTGCTGGTGGATGATTCCCATGCTTCAGGTTTTATAGGTAAGACCGGCAGGGGAACCCATGAGCATTTTGGCGTTATCGACGGTATTGATATCATCACAACTACTTTCGGAAAGGGACTGGGAGGAGCTTCCGGCGGTTGCGTATCCGGCAGGAGTGAACTTATTGAACTCTGCCGCCAGAAGGCCAGGCCATACCTTTTCAGTAATTCCCTTGCACCTCCTATTGTCAACGGATCCATAAAAGTCATTGATCTAATCTCAAGTTCAACGGAGCGTCGGGATAAGCTTGAATGGAATACGAAGTACTTCCGTGATAAGATGGAGCAAGCCGGGCTCGATATGCGTCCAGGCGAGACACCGATCGTTCCTGTCATGTTGTACAATGCAAAGCTGGCTAACGATATGGCCAGGGATATGTATGCTGAGGGAATTTATGTTATCGGGTTCTGTTTCCCGGTTGTCCCTGCTGGAAAAGCCAGAATACGTGTGCAGCTTTCAGCCGCTCATGAGAAGGAACACCTTGATAAGTGTGTCGGGGCTTTCAGGAAGATCGGCAAAAAATATGGAATACTTGGTCTTGGCAAGAACGAGATAATCGAGAAATACGGAAGATAGTCAAAACCGGAAGGGGACCCGCAGGAGTTGCGTGTCCCCTTTTAATTAAAGCTTTCAATGTATAAGAATCGTTGACATGGCGCATCCATAGTGCTATCGTGCAGCCTTATATATATGACCGGCAGGGACCCCCCGATCGCCGAATTTTCGATAAACATACCTGAACAGGAGTGCATTATGGACCATGGACCTGCCGTAGAATACCATGAGTGCGAAGAACTATTGAAGTACAAACAGAAGGCAGGCTTACGTCTCTTCTTTATTTACTCGGGCATATACGGTGTATTTGTGCTCCTTAACACCGTTTTCCCGAGTATGATGGAGTCCGTCATATTCTTCGGTCTTAACCTCGCAATAGTCTACGGGATAGGTCTGATACTCATCGCTATCATCCTCGGGCTGCTATATAACCATCAGTGCACTAAAATGGAGAAGCGTCTCGACACCAGCAGTAGTAAGTCCCAGGGAGTCTCCGAATGATATACACTGCATCGCCTCTCGCTGTCGGGATCTTTTTCGCGGTCGTAGCCACAGTTCTGGGCATCTCCTTCTACTTCGGCAGGAAAACTACATCTGCCAAGGGATACTTCGCTGCAGGCGGAACGATCCACTGGTCCGTGAACGGTATCGCTTTCGCGGGTGACTATCTATCCGCTGCTTCCTTCCTCGGAATCTGCGGCATGATAGCTTTCTCCGGTTTCGACGGTTTCCTCTACTCAATCGGCTACCTGGCTGGGTGGGTTGTGGCTCTTTTTGTTGTTGCAGAGCCACTGAAGCGCCTGGGCAAGTTCACTTTCGCCGATGCCCTGGACTCCAAGTTCAACTCCAAAGGCATCCGTCTGATGGCAGCAATCAGCACTCTCGTCGTGTCAATCTTCTACCTTATACCCCAGATGGTCGGCGCGGGTGCCCTGGTTACACCTCTTCTTGGGCTTCCTCACTGGGTGGGCGTAACTCTTGTGGGCGGAATAGTTATCTTCATAGTGACCACAGCAGGTATGAAGTCCACTACATACGTACAGTTCCTGAAGGGGGGACTCCTTATAGTTTTCTCCATCATCCTTGTTTTTATGGTTGTCGACAGGGGTGTTCAGGACGTACCTTACGAGGGATACCATGACTTCATTACCCTGGAGGCGGAACTGACCGAAGGCTCCGTTACATCCGTGAGTGATCCGGCCTATACCGTTGCGGGTGAATACACGGAGAACGGTCTCCATTTCGTGAAGCTTCAGAGGGACGGCATCAACAACTGGTGGAACCTCGAATCCGGCACAGGTACCCTTACCGAAGCTCTCACCATAGTTACTCTGGACGATGGATCAGTGCTTTTCAACGGTGCCCCCAGGGAGGACCAGCTGTTTTATTCCGTGGGCAACATGCACAGGATCATGGTCGATGGTGAACAGGTTGAAGAGGTCCACGGTCTCAATGTCATAAGCTTCCTGGCTGTAATCCAGGAGAGCGAGGTTGTCAGGTTCGTGGCCGATGTCTTTACATCCGGTGACGAGAAGGTTCGCATATGGTATCAGAAAGTCACCCCCGGCAACGAGATACTCAGCCCCGGTCTCAAGTTCCACATAGATGAGGGCTCCAGTTTCGCAGACAAGATGAATTTTATCTCCCTTATGCTGGCACTTTTCTTCGGGACCGCAGCCCTGCCTCATGTACTCATCAGATACTACACTGTTCCTACTCCGGCCGCCGCAAGGAAGTCTACTATTGTCGCTATAGCGGCTATAGGATTCTTCTACATTCTTACCCTTTACATGGGGCTGGGGGCAATGATAAGCGGGGTTCTGGACGTGGAGAGCTCCAATATGTCCGCTCCGCTTCTTGCACAGTCGTTCGGCACCCTCATGTTCGCTATTATATCCGCCATCGCTTTCGCGACAGTACTCGGGACCGTCAGCGGTCTCATCGTTGCATCTTCGGGTGCTGTAGCCCATGACTTCATAGACAATTTCCTTGGCAGGAAGCTCACCGATCACAAGAAGGTCGTTGCCGGCAAACTTGCTGCCGTAGGAACCGGCATTATCGCCATCCTGCTCGGAATTGCTTTCAAGGGCATGAACGTGGCTTTCCTGGTGGGGCTCGCCTTCGCTATTGCAGCTTCCGCTAATCTGCCATCAATACTGATGGTACTTTTCTGGAAGAAGACCACTGCAAAAGGCATTGCAGCCTCAATAACCACTGGTATCATCTCGGCGCTCGGCATCATCATGCTTTCACCGAGTATGTACACCAGATACGGGCTGGAAGCCTCGGCAGCGCCGTTTCCCCTGGACAATCCGGGCATCATCTCAATACCGCTGAGCTTCGCGGTTCTCATCATCGTATCCCTGATGACGCAGGAGAAAGGTCAGCCGCAGGGAGTTAATTAACAGATTGTGACAGGTTGAACTGGTGAATCGAAGTCATGTACGCGAGGTGACCCTGAACGGGAAGACCGGGAAACCATCTATTGCGCTTGGTTTCATCGAAGCGCTTAACGATGAACGGATAATCACGGAGAAGGGGGGCTTCCTCTTCAAGGCGCTCGCTGCCGGCGACAGGCTTGTTCTCGGTGTAACACCCTGCTTCATAGATGGCGAGCGGACCTACCACTACGACACAGAACTGCCAGGGGAGAACGAGTTCACGCTGATCGGGAGTGTAACGCCGGATGGTATCTTCGAAATACTGTTCAAGCCGCGTTCGAGGATACTACCTTCTGAGGATATCCGAAAATACGCTGATATCTACGTTATGTTTGCCAGATTTCTGCTGGAGAACGGTTACTCCGGGCAGGGCATACTCAGCACAGTGACCATCGGCATGCTTCGGGAGGCAGAGTTGTTCCACACGCTCCCTGACAATCTTGCCGGGCTCGCATCCGGAGCCTGCTCGCTTGACGGACAGGACAGATAGTATGAGGAGGAATTGATTATGCGACTGCTGTTAATACTTACTCCAGTTTTGATTCTTGCTTCATGTGTATTTGCTGACGCCGGCTTCCTCAGATCAATAGTCCAGAATCCCATACCGGTGTCTTCCTCTCCAACATCGATTGAAATGATCTCCGAGGATGTTCTAATTGAAATATATCCGGGTGGCGCGGTTGAGATCACAGCTGCATTTCTATTCACGAATACCGGTACTGCGGATACCGTCATCATGTATTTTCCCCTTACACTGAGAACTATTTTCCATGGTCCGTATCTTCCACTGTACAATGTTACCGACCCACTCTCATCGCCCTCCGTTACTGTCAACGGATCACCTGCAGAAGTTCGTCCGCTTATAGGAAATACATGGACTCCATGGTTCGACGATTACACATGGGACGAAGTCAGGGAAGCAGTTCACACGATGAGGGAAACTGAACCTGACACCGGAGAAGTATATTTCTATATCGCTGATGACTTTTCCTGGGATACTTACGATATCTATAAGTGGCTTGATGAATGGTCCAGTGATTATACGGTTCTGAAAGATCTGGTGGTTGTTATCAATTCGCTCAACGCGTGCTGGACTGTCCCTTTCTCAGAAGGGGATTCGGTGCTGGTTGAATTCAGTATGGAATACTCAATGAGCAGTGAATATGAAAGTCCATACTGTACAATGGTATACCCCTTGTACACAGGAGCATCCTGGGCTGGTCCCATTGGAGAGGGAAGGATAACTGTTGCTCCATGCGGTGGATTACGTTTTGCTGATTTCGATTCCTGGTATTCAATATCCATGCCAGATGCTAGAAGTGTAATAAATATGACATACGAACCTCTAGAGGCTATATCCGGTGCTGATGGATTCGAACTTACTGAACTTGCAGATATCTCAGGGACTTATCTTGATTCGGTTCTGATCTGGGAATTCACCGATTTTGAACCCGCAGTGTCTCCCACGCATTGGGAATATTTCTACTTTACGCCGGATAATCCCGATGGAAGATTCCATTCCGGAGCGGTTTCTCTGGAGGATACAACAGACTGGTCTTCCTCTATCAGGATAGACATCCTGGATCCCCTGTGGGTTGAATAACAGCTAACCTTGAGATATAGGGTGAGGTATCCTCGCTGCCGGATGGTTCCTGAGGTAGTAATCGATGCATGCATAGATAAGCAGGTCTATGATAAGTCCCCACAGTGCTGTAAGCTGTGACTGGTAGAACAGGAATACCTGTGTTACGAAAATATTCATGAGAACAGCCAGTTTGAACCAGTGAACAGCCTTTCTTCTGGAGGATTTCAGCACCAGAAGCCCGATGAGCACAAGAATACTGCTGAGAAATGCACCAGTCAGTGAAATACCGGATACATTTTTCATGGGTGCCCAGCCGGGATTTATCCAGCCCAGTATTGCAGCGAACTGGATGAGGCTTGTAAGAACGAAGAAGATCATAATTCCGGGAATGACCCATGGCATGGCAAGAATACGGTTCAGAAACGTTTTGTACCTGTTCCGTACGTAATCGTAGCCTTTGAGCAAGCGGGATTCACTGCTGGTTTTCAGTTGATTTCTTATAGTTTCGTTCACAGTTATCTCCCGTTGAGAAAGCGGGTTCAGTCCCACCATTCTGCGGAAGATCAGGTACATGACTATGAAGATGATATAGATGATGGCTATTGTCGGCTTGAAGAAGTAATCGTTATCCTGGGTTATGAATTTGCCCAGTTCATCTATGAACAAACCGAAACCGACCCCGCTGATGAGAGCTGCAAGGCGCCGCAACGAGGGGTTCCAGTAATAGAACAGCATTATAAGAGAGACAAGCATCAGAAGGCCTCCCCAGAGCATGTGGGCGATATGGAATGAACCGAATGCGATCTGCGGGTAGCCTGTCAGCGCCAGAAAAGCCCGGTTGATAAGAATGGTCGCAACAGAAATTACAAGCAGGAGTTCAAGCATATCTGCAGCGTCTGAATCTCTTACAAGACCTTTTCTGTCTGATCTCATGGTAACTTAGGATCTTCCGGTTGAGTCAGAAGGTGTATCTGATCCCGATTCCGCCGTTGAGATCGAAATCCAGATCGGGGATTATATCCAGTATACCTGCAAGTTCAATAAACAGATCAAGTGGTACAGTATCAGGCAGCCACGATATCCCAATCGGTACACGGACTCCCAGATGTGTGTTATCGGCCAGAATAACTCTTCCGCCCACACCGTAATAGACAGGCAGCACGGCGTCCGAATGAATAAGACCATAATCGTGCCAGAGATAATCAGCATGTATATGAAGTTTATCGTTATCCCCCAGAGACCAGGATAAGGCTGCGTCAAGGGCGTGATCTCTATCGAGCCACATCTTCGCGCTGATGCCTGTTGGTTCCCCCAGTATTAGGCCGAGTTCGAAACCACCTGGGGCCGTAGAGGAAAACAGAAGCGAAGTGATCAGGAAAGCAATCATGTCATGTTCCTTCCAGGTTAAAGTATGTATGCTATCAGATCATATATTATCATTTCAATTATGAATTTATACTACTGTTTGATTGTATGCAAGGGTATAGTCTTGCTGATGCTGATTTAAATGTGTACATGGCAAGTATATATTAATGTATTTGAATATAGTCGGTTTCGTTTGATTCTCTATCCGGAGTTCGAATGGCCTTCGAACTGTTGTGCAATTATTCGGAGAATATCATCGTTCAGCAAGTGTATAAATGAACGAAAGCCCCAAGCAGACGATGTATGGCTACTGGACAATCGTCTAGCGTTAATTAAGAATATATAGTTGTGTAATTGAGAAAAACTAACTTAACAGCAGCTTCTCGCGAGCTGTTGCTCAAACCGAAAGGAATCAACAAAATGGAAGAGCTTCACAAAATACTGCAGGGACTTGTTGAAGTCAGCGGAATTGATGTTGCCGTCTGTGTCGGACGGGACGGATTCGTTATCGATGCCGCATCAACTGGTACAGCGGATACGGAAGCCATAGGAGCGATGGTTTCCACCGGAATGGGTTCCGCTGAAAGCGTCGGCCGTGAACTTGGACTTGAGGAAATGGATCAGGCGATGATGGAGTACAAGAACGGTATAGTCATGATGACAGCGCTTGGCAGCGATGCCCTTCTCGTTGTTGTTGCATCCAAAGATGCGAATCTTGGAGGGATCCGTCTTCAGGTAAGAAGAAGCGCTCCGAAACTGGTGGAAGCACTCTAATTAATTAACTTACCGGGAAGCAGGTACTCTGCAGATGCAATTGCCAAAAAATGATGATCCTAAGACCATAAAGGATTTTCTCTCCGGGCTCGTAAAGCGATCCGAGGCTATTACAGCTCTGCTGATAAGCAGGGAGGGTATCTGTATAAGCAAAGTCGGCAACGTGGAAACTCTGAATTCTACAGCTCTTGCCGCGCTGGTTGCGGGAATGTTCGCGGCTACGAAAGAAGTAGCTAACATAGTCGGGGAAGAGCAATTTTCGATTCTGCTGCAGCAGGGAGAGAAACGTCATATTCATATTTCTCTGATTGGCCAGAGGAGTATGATGATCGTGGTTTTTGAGGATTACAGAAGAATTGGACGTGTCCGGCATGAAGCCAGGGCAATAAGTCCCGATCTTGTAAGGCTCCTGGAGAACAGAGATAAATCCAAGAAAGAGGATACCGATGATATTTCTGTTCCTGAGTTCAGGGAATATGCCCTGAATCTCATTGACAGAATATTCGTTGTTGGTGAAGAGGAAGATGCCTCATCTTGACCCGATAGAGAAGCAGATAGTCTTCAAGATCGTTTACTTCGGCCCCGGAATGAGTGGTAAAACAACGAATCTGCTATACATTCATAAGGCCTTGACTGATAAGTACAAGGGAGAGATGCTGGTTCTGGACACGGAAAAGGAGAGAACTCTGTTTTTTGATTTTTTCCCAGTTTCGCTTGGAACCGTTCAGGGTTATTCCCTTAAGTTCCATCTGTATACAATTCCCGGGCAGATATTTTACGAAGCCAGCAGAAAGATCATACTACTCGGGGCCGATGGTGTGGTATTTGTTGCAGATTCATCAGCTGACAGACTGGATGATAATATCGAAATGTTCAGGCTGATGAATGAGAATCTCAGAAGTCATGATGTCGATCCATCGAGCTTTCCTGTTGTATTGCAATACAATAAACGAGATTGCAATCCCAGGCTTGAAATCGGTGTAATAGAACGGGAGCTTGGATTGCAGAGCATTCCGGTTACCGAATCCATAGCTATCGAGGGTAAAGGAGTTATGAAAACACTGCAGGTTGTCAGCAAGGAGATCATAAAGCGTTTTCAGATAAGCTGATACGGAAAGGATTGATTGTTAACCATGGCCATTAACGGTACTCTGAGCGACATCGGATTCGTTTCACTGCTTCAGTTTCCCAATTCCAGCAGAAAGACCGGTTTGCTTACCGTGATAACCATGGATGGCAAGGCAGAATTCTACTACAGAAAGGGAGAGCTGGTACACGCCAGGTACGGTAAGAAGACAGGCAGTGATGTCCTTGTGGATATTGTCGACTGGACTGAAGGCCAGTTTACTTTTGAACCCGGGCTTGAACCGGAAGAGACAACAATCAAGGATGACCTTCACCATGTTTTAATGTGGGCACTCAAGGAGCGTGACGAGAGAAAGAAGGATCAGGATAAGAATGGTATCATTCCTGTAGAACTCGATGAAGAACTTTCCGGAAGGCTCGATGAGCTTATGAAATCAGCCTCAGGTATCGAGTACATCTGCGTGGTTACAACTCTGGGACAACTTCTTGCCAGATCAATATCTGACAGTGCTTTCATGGAGAACATTGAGCCGTTCATGGAATCCATTACCTGTTTTATTGCGAAGTACCCCGGTAAGTTAACAGGAAAGGTATTTATTGAAGATATCTCTATTTCAATTGCAATATCAGGACTTGATGATAAGCAGACCGTTATCATCGCAGCCGGACCCGAGATGAAACTTGGAAGACTGGCCATGGCTCTGGGGAGAATATCAAGAGATTTAACTGGAGTATGACGGATGTAGAGTAGAATGAATGATAAAACGCGCATCAATGGACTGTATTTTGAAGAATTTCTTGAGATATGTTCTGATTCAGGACTTATTAAGGAAGAAACAGCTAGAGAGATCATTAATTTCGCCAAGTCCATCGGTGGAGTTGGAGCCGTTCCGAGGCTTACCAGCGAACAGCTGAACAGTACGGGCGATTTTGCTGCATCCCTGGTCAGTATTTACCCCGATGACATGACCTTTAATAATTATGTAACCACAGAAGAGAATTACTACGCCACTGAGATAACCAGAACCATTGCCCTAATTCCGAGGGTCTGGAAGAGTATCACTCCGATCATGCTTTATGCTCATACAGGCCAGGGTAAGACCCACCTGCTTGCCTCCATTGCAAGGGCGACCCACAAAAGCACCCTTATTCTTAATACTGTTGATCTGCATATAGAGTATCAGCACTGTCTTAACGCTGGAATTGATAGAGAACTGCGGGATTGGATCACTTCCTATGATCTTTTAATGCTGGATGACATTCAGTTTTCACAGGGCGATCTGAAATTCCAGAAATTCCTGATTTCCGTTATCAACCGTATGCCCAGGGGCAAACACGGGATAATCACTTCATCAGATGTTCATCCGGCAAGACTGCTTGATATTGATGCCTCGTTTTATTCCAGACTGACATCAGGGCTGGTTATCAAACTTGAGACGGTCAATTTCGACGGCAGAAAGGAAATACTCCGTAACCTTTTCAACGAGACGGGTATTAAGCCGGATGACGAAATCATCGAATTCATTGCTACCCATGTAACAATGAACGTAAGGCAGCTGAAGGCTGCAGGGCGTATGGTACTGGCCCAGATGCTTGGACCGGGCCATGATGTAACTATCGATATGGTTAAGGATATCCTCAGCTTCATGCAGATATACAAAGGTTCCGAAGAGCGTCCGAAAGCTTCGGAGCATTTTGTGAAGGAAGAGGAAGAAGTTGAAACTATAGTAGATCCATCCCCGTTCATTGTTGTTGATATCGACGAGGAAATGAAGATACAGCCAGCTGCTCCTGAACCGATAGCTGCTGCAGAACCTGCAGAAACTGTTGATCTGGACGATGACGAGCACGTTTTCCAGGAGGAAATGGCGCTTCCCCCTCTCAAAGAAGACTCTTCAGACACAGCCAGATACAAAGATATGGTGGAATCGGCTCAGACGGTTGATCGCCAGGTTGATGCCTTGGAGCAGGCTGTCTCCGATAGAATTGAACAGCTTGAGAGTAAGAATGCCGATTCAAAAGAGATAGATAAACTAAGATCTGCATTAGCATTTCTTAAAAAAGGTGAGCTCGAATCAGCTATGATCGCTTTGAAACCTGAATGAGAAATTTATTAACAATTTAACTCAGGAGGAATTATGGATGAACAGTTAGACCGTTTTCATGGTGTAGCGTACCTGCTTGGTGCTCTTGCGCACGCATCCGAGAAGAATCTGGGTAAGAGCAGTCATTCGATATGCATGCTGGCGGGAAAGAAATTCGGCAGGGAAGCTGTTGTGGATGTAGAACAGACAGATGATCCCGAGAAAGCTGTAAAACTGCTTAAAACCGCGCTTGAAAAACGGGGAATAGTCTGGGACTTTGAACCGTTCATAGGTGAGCGTGATGAGCTTATGGAGAAACGTGATGGAACGGAGGTCATGAGGATCGTATTCCGAACATGTATGGTCAGGAACGCACTTTTCCGATACGCTCATGAGCAGAAAGAATCCATGTGCTATATGGCTCATGGTGTATTCGCCGGAGCCATGGAGAAGGTCATGCCCGGTAAGAAAGTAAATTTAGAGATTCTTCATGCAGGTCCCAACGCCTGTCTGAAGGAAATGATTCTGGAGGATGCATGATGAAAACACGGATTTCAACCGAATGGCTTTCTGGATGCTCTGGATGCCATGTTGCCGTGGTAGACCTTCATGAAAAACTACTGAACCTGCTTGATGATGTGGAATTCGTGCGTATTCCTGTTCTCATGGACGAAAAAGGATATCCTGAAGCTGAAGTGGGATTAGTTGAGGGAGCCGTCAGAAGCGAACATGACAGGAAGGCTCTTATCCGTATGCGTGAGACCTGTAAAACGCTGATCGCATTCGGCACTTGTGCTGTGTATGGCGGTCCGTCAGGCATCGGATGGCTCTATGAAAAAGATTCAATTCTGAATAAGATATACAAGGAGACTCCTACCGCGGCAGATGACGGGAAATTTCCAGAAGGGGCGCCGGAGCTGGAGCAGAGTGTTACTCCTCTTAATGAAGTTGTAGATATCGATTTCTTCATACCAGGCTGTCCTCCTCATCCGTATTACATAGCACTCGCCGTCAATACACTGCTGGGTGCTTCGAAACTTCCCATATCCATGAAGACCGTATGCTCCGCATGCAATCGTCGAATGGAAAAGCGTGAAGGAGTGAAATTCCAGCGGGGGATGAGCACTGCCCCGGAGGAGGATATCTGTTTCCTGAGCCAGGGAGTTATCTGTCTAGGGTCGGTAACACTTGATCGCTGTCAGGCTCAGTGTCCGAACAAAGGAATTGCTTGTGCCGGATGTGCGGGACCCTCAATGGATATCATTACAGAACCGCATCTGGATATTCGAACCATGATCGCCAAAAGAATGAGTATGCTCACCGGAATAGACCGCAGTGAGATACAGGAATACATTGAGAAAGAAGCAAAAACATTTTACTCCTACGCGATCTCTTCACCGATAATCTACAAGAAGCCCACAGTTGAGATAAGGGAGTGGGCAGGAAATTGAACCACTGTAACACAGGGGTAGGATTAAGAGGTTAAACCATGACAACGAAAGTAATAGTAGATCCGGTAACACGAATCGAGGGTCATGCCAGGATAATACTTGAAATAAACGATTCCGGTAATGTATCCAGTGGACATCTGCAGGTTCTTGAAATAAGGGGATTCGAGAAACTACTTGAAGGAATGGAGCTTTTCAAGCTTCCCCTGATAACCGGCAGGATATGCGGCGTTTGCCCTGCTGCACACCACCTGGCATCGGTAACCGCCATTGAGAACGGCCTGAAAGTTAAGATTCCGGCTGATGCAGAGCTGCTGCGGGAACTGATGTATTTTGGACACATTCTGCATTCACATGCGCTCAGTACGTTTGTTCTCACAGGTCCCGATGTTCTTGTCGGGATAGGAGCAAAACCTGAGGATCGTAACGTTCTTTCCCTGCTCAGTATGGCACCGGAGATAGTGAAGAAAGTACTAAGATTGAGAAGCATCGGTCAGAAGATCGTTGAGATAGTAGGAGGAAGGGGTGTTCATCCTGTAACATCCGTTCCAGGAGGACAGACTTACCGACCTAATCCTGATGAAATCACAAAAATGGGTCTCTGGAGTGTAGAAGCTTCTTCACTTGTGAAGGAGCTCTCAGACGTACTTATGAAGAAGCTGGAGAATATTTCGGATCTCAGGGAGATAGCAAACCTTCCATTCCATTCGCTGGCACTTTCCGATAACGGCAGTGTTACCTTCATGCAGAATACCTGCAAAGTTCTCAACCCTTCAGGAGAAGAAGAAAGAACCTTTACTGCAGATGATTATGCGGATAACCTGGTGGAACATCAGATGCAGGGATCCTATATGAGATCGGTAAGGCTCAGATCCGGAGGAGAAGAGAAAAAGTTCTTCGTCGGTCCTCTTGCAAGACTCAATGTGAACAGCAGTTTCTCAACTCCGGATGCAAACAGTCTCCTTGCAAATTTCAAGGGAAAGGGTAGTCCAAGGCTCTCAGCGCTTGATTATCTTGAAGCCAGACTCATTGAAATGGTATTCTGTGCTGAGAGAATAACTGAGATCTGCGGCGGTGAACTGGGGGATGGACCGATCATTACCGAAGCTTCTCCTGCAGGCGGCCGATTCAGAGGGTTGATAGAAGCTCCAAGGGGCATACTGATCCATGATTACGAAGCTGATGATGAGGGCAGAATCACCAGTGCTAATCTTATTGTCGCAACACAGAACAACTACGATGCCATAGATCATTCAATCACCGCTCTTGCAAGGCACTTTAAGCAATCAGGGGATGAGAATATTCTGATGAACGGTGCCGAATTCGCCCTGAGGTGTTTTGACCCATGCCTCGCATGTGCTACCCATGCGGCTGGCAGCATGCCCATGAGAATTGAACTGAGGAGAAATGGCAGGACCTTCAGAGTACTCAGAAGGGAGGGCAGATAATGATAAAGATATTGATAGATGAAGATGCATGTGTAGGATGCGAACTCTGTGTTGACGAATGCCCTACGGATGTTTTCGAATTCAACGAAGAGAAAAAAATTCCGGAGGTTGTCAAGGAGAAGGAGTGCTTCGGTTGCCTCAGCTGCAGCGAAATATGTCCTGCTGACGCGATTACTCACGAGGATATCATACATTCGGAAGATTACTACCATGATGAGGAGAATATCAGGCTCGCTTCCAAACTCGCGGTCGATGTTCCTCTGCCGAATACTCCATCTGATTCCGCACACAAAGCGGCAGCACTTGAGGATCTGGGTATACGACTGCTTTCAATGGCTTCGATATTCCGCCAGACACTCGGAGGAAGTCTCCCCGCTGTCGGCACCATGGCCGGGAGAACGCTTGCCACGCAGCTTCCCCGGTACAGGGTTCCCCAATCCATGCAGGAAGCACTTGACATTGCAGTACAGCAGTTCACTCCGGCATGGGACTTAGAACCTGAATACGATGGAGGTTCAAAATTGAGCATAAAAGTGAAAAACTGTTTTGTCCGTGAGCTTTGCGGGGAGGAAGGAATAGAGCTCGGTGGGGATCTGTGCATACTGTTCTATAATTACCTTGCAGGGTACACCGGAAAGCTGGGAAATGCCCGTTTGAAACTTCTTGAATCATGTCCCGGCCCGAAAGAATGCAAGTACGAGGTTGAGGTATTCATAAGAAAATGACAGCTGATCACCCCTCTGTTTCTCATCTCGGAATAATAGGTGTCGGCAATACTCTCGCAGGAGATGATGGTGCGGGAAATGCCGTTGTGAGCATACTTAAGGAGAAGTATGCAGAAAGAACAGATGTCTTTCTACACAACCTCGAGACCGATCCTCTGGAACTCTGGGATGTGCTTCCTTCCGCGAAAAGGTTCATATTCGTGGATGCGGTTGCCGGGAAACCTGCTGGAAGACTTGTCGCTGTGAGGAAGAGAGGAATGAGAAGAGCCTGGGCACCCTCTCTTCACAACATGGATCTGCCCACAGTGATCAGGCAGCTGTACCTCCTCCGTGAGGAAGATGAACCGGAATGGAACATCTGGGGGGTTACCATTGACATTCCGGATCATCTGCAGGATGGATTGTCTGCGGCAGTATCCGAAGCAGTTGAGAAACTTGTTGAGATACTGTCAGATAGAATAGAATCGGAGGATTATAGCGTAGAAGCGCCCGGTGTCTTTGAACAATTTGAGAATACCTGATAAGAAAGGACCGCTCAATGGATCGTGATAACAGTTTTTTTGCACCTGTGAAGTTTCTGGAAGAGAAAGACTTTGTTGATGCCTGTAGTTCACGTATAACGGAGGAACAGGAAGTAATAATCGATCAGGGCTCTTTCAGTAATGAGCTTTTCATAATTAAGAGTGGTCGTTTCGTGGTGAGTGATTCAAAGGGTGAAGAATTCGTTCTTGCAGCACTATCCAAGGCTGACGTGTTCGGTGAGATGGCCTTTTTCAGAAGCGGAATAAGGTCAGCCACTGTAACCTGTGTTACTCCCGGTGAGATTCTCGTCATCAGCAGGGATTCATTCAGAGAATTGCACAGGAAGAATCCCGATCTATCGATACGGATCGTCTGTACTCTTGCTGGAATGTTATCGGACAGACTCAAACATGCTGACGCGACCCTCAGTCTTCTCTCTGATGACAGCGAACTGAGACAGCGGTACGAAATACGCAGGCTCATAAGGGAATTAAAGGTATCGGTTCACAAGCTTCGCAGCAACGAATCACAGGGTGAATGATCCCGTTCCCTCTGTTCCGCAGCAGCGGTTCCAATGGATAAAAATGAATCGAGCCGCTTCAGCAGTGTCGGCATCGATCCTCTTACAGGGCTGCAGGATAGATCATATCTTGCGAATGCAGACGGGAATTATCTAGGCAGGGATGAATCCTGGTCGCTTCTCATGCTTGATGTTGATCATTTCAAACTGATAAACGATATCTATGGACACTTGAGCGGGGATAAAGTTTTAAGACAGACAGCCCTCACACTGCAGATGAATCTCAAGAAATCCGATACCGCTGTAAGGTTCGGCGGCGATGAATTCATCGTTATACTCCCCGATACCTCTGAAGAGGGGGCGCTTGATCTCGCCCAGAGGCTGATCTACGAGATAAAACGGGTTGCGTTTACACCCGGGCTCCATGTCAGTCTTTCTATTGGAGTCAGTCAGAGCAGAAATTCCGATCGATCCATTATGGATCTTGTATCTCGTGCGGACAGGGCGTTGTACAAAGCCAAAGAGGCCGGCAGGGGCAGATTCTTCTTCTTCACAGAGGATCTCACAGAGACCAAAGCTCCCGATATCGATTTCTCACATCTTGTGGGACGAAGGCCCCAACTGCAGAAACTGAGGCAGCTCCTTGAAGAATCCGTGACCGATTCCACCAGATTTGCCATTATATCAGGGGAAGCCGGTGTTGGTAAAACAAGACTTGTGAATGAATTGCTGAACTACTGTAATTTCATGAAATCGCTTGTCGTAAGGAATTCGGTGATGGAGTATACACAGACGCAACCTTTTTCCCTCCTTATAGAACCTGTTAAGGATGCGCTTTCCAGCCTTACTCAAAGCGAACTGAATGCGGTACGCTCTGCTGTAGAGCCTGTTCACCCGGCCACTCTTGATCTTCTGCCTGATCTGAATGCTTCGGTTATGGATGAAATCATGTACTTTCGTGAAGAGAGGCTCAGATTCAGGATATTCAGGGATATTTCCGTTCTTCTTGCTGCTGTTTCCTCGATTCATCCAATTACCATAATTCTGGATGATCTTCAGTGGATCACTGAACCTGATCTTGCCATTCTTTCCTTCATGGCAAGGAATACATCCGAGGCGAACATCCTTTACCTCTGCATTCTGAGAAAGAGCGAATTATCAGGTGAGACTTTCAAGAATCTTTCGTCTATCAGTACTTCACTGCCTCTTCTAAGTCTTGAGATCGACAAGATGACCGTTGAAGAAACACGGAACATGATACTGTTTGCCCTTAAGGACCCAAATATTCCTTCCGATGTTCAGGAATTCCTGATCTCCCAATCCGGCGGGAACCCGCTGTTTCTCAGGGAACTCCTCACGTCATGCGTGGACTCGGGATACATAACGTGCGATAAATCCGGAGATAATATCTACAACCTGCCTGACGATATTGAAGTACCTGACACCATCGGGCAGATAATCACGCTGAAACTTGCCGCAATAAGCCGCGAAGCTGGTGAACTGCTTAAAATAGTTTCCCTCTCACCGGATCGGTTCACTCTTTCGCTGCTCGAGGGTATGACAGGTCGCGATAATGTTGAACTTGCCCGCAGACTGGATGAATGCATGAAAGCCGGGCTGATCGAGGAGTTCAGCGATGGCAGGAGAGGTATCTATTTCAGGTTTACACATGGTGCTGCCCGGGATTACCTGTCCGCTTACCTTCCCGATTCACTGAAGCTTACCTACCATCAGAGAATGGCAGCGTATTTTGAAGGATTCTTCGAGAAGGACAGGAAGGAACTTCTTACTGCAGTTGCATACCATTACTCCCGCAGTCAGGATGATGATAATGCTGCTCGATATGCTCTGCTCGCTGCGAACCAGGCTTTCAACAGGGGAGCCAACAGAGATGCTATTCACTGGTATACCATCTTCCTTGATAGAATCCCCTCCGATTCGGAGTTTGCGAGAAAGTTTTCTATCCATATCAACCTGGGTACACTGTATTCCATTACCGGCTTCGTGGAAAAGGCGGATAGTTACCTGAAACTGGCATTGGAAATGGCCTCGAACCCAAGGGAGTCAGCTGCAGCTAATCTGCGGCTTGGAAGGAACAACCGTAACAGGAGCCTCTATCCTCAGACCCTCGAGAATTTCAGCAGGGCGGTTAAGATGTGCGAGGAGGATGATTCTGACGATCCAATCGTTTTAAGGATACTTCTTGAAACGCTTATAGAGACATCCTTTGTACACAGGCTTCAGGGAAATTACGATGAAGCCTTCGAGTGTCTTGACCGAGTTTGCGAAGTCATGAAAGAAGGCAGTTCCGGAGTTTTCGATGATATCCTGGCGCAGTATTATACCAGAAGAGCTGACGTTATATCGGAGCTGGATTCGGAGGATAATGCACTTGAACTCTACGAAAGAGCCCTTGCGATATACAGAAGGATCGATGACCTGCAAGGTCAGGGCACAGTACTGAATAATATGCATTCCATATATGCTCACCAGGGTGATTATGCTACAAGCCTCAGCACCATGGAGGAATCAATCCGTATTAACATGAAACTGGATGATAAGCTGGGTCTTGCCATAGGGTATTTCAATATCGCTGAGTACTACCAGGAGATAAACATGCTTGACCAGGCCAGGGAGTATTACGGCAAATATATGGAACTGAACGATACAATCGAGAATGAACTCGGATTCGGGTACGGAAGGTTCGGCTTTGGTCAACTTCACTGGCTCGAGGGAGAACTGGAAAAATCAAGGTTCTATTTCGAGGGTGCTCTGGAGATTTTCGAAAAGCTGCAATTCGATCAGCTGAAAACATCCTGTAATCTCATGATAGCTCAGATCCACATCCAGACAGGTGAGTTTGACAAAGCTAGAGAAATACTGGATTCCTTCGATGATAACACAATGACTCCAAATGCTGATCTCAATAGACTCTATATGAAAGCTCTTGTGCAGCTTCATCATCCGGATTCGAACAGGGAGTCCTTTGAACGTGCAGAGGAACTGCTGAGAACAGTCATCAATTCCTCAACGGATCGTTCGGAAGTTGAAACTGCAATGTACTATTCAGCATTTAGCACAGCCCTGCAACTCCTTGACAGAGATGAAGATATGCTGGCAGCTCTCAGAGAGGGGTGCCTGAATCTGGCACAGAAGCTTCAACACATCCAATCCTATGCCATAAGGAACAGCATCATGACCAGGCGTGAGATCGTAGAATTCACAGATCTCTGTAACAGTAGCGACCTGCCATTCCCTCCCGACGGATTTGTTTTCAATGCGGATCGATAAGGCTGATTTATCCATGAAGGATTACTTTCAGAGAATACTCCTTGTATTTCCTGAAACGCGTTATCCATCGGGACAACCTCCTCTTGGGCTCGGAATGCTGGTGGCGATCTCCAGAAATCTGAACCGCCTGATCGAAGTATTCGATATGTCCTTCCGCAGACATCCTTTTGAGGATCTGAAGGAGAAGCTGATCAGGTTCCATCCGGATACCGTTGGTATTTCCATCATGACTCCTCAGCTGGCGGACGCAAGCAGAACTGCTTTCATCGTGCGGGAAATTCTGCCTGAGGCGTTGATCATAGCAGGGGGACCTCATGCAACGGTTCTGCCTGATGATACGATCAGGAGAACCGGAGCCGATCTTGTCTACTCAGGTGAGGCAGAAAGAGCCTGGGCAGCTCTTCACAATGATGTGGAACCCTCTGATATTCCGGGAATGACGATGATCAGGGAAGGGGAAATTCTCAGCGTTCCCGGTCTGATGCTCACAGAGGATCTTGATACGCTTCCGCTTCCGGACAGGTCGGTGTTCGATATGGAGAAATATTTTGCGTCATGGTACTCCATGGACAGAGTTGATCACCGCCTGCGGGGAACATCCATAATGGCCACCAGGGGGTGTCCCTTCAAGTGTACTTTCTGTCAGCCGACGCTTAGTGAGATATTCGGAAAGAGAACACGTAAACGCTCTCCCGAATCAATTGTCGAAGAACTGGAATCTCTTGTAAAGAACTACGGGATTGACGCTTTCATGTTCGAGGATTCCACTTTCATTGTCGATGCGAAATGGGTAAGAAGTATATGCGAACTGATGATAGATAGAAATCTTGGACTTCGCTGGTGCTGCAACGTCAGAGCGGACCTCCTGACAGGGGACCTTCTCGATATCATGATAAAAGCCGGGTTGTCCAAGATAAACATGGGCGTAGAGTCTGCTTCACAGAGAGTTCTGGATGAGATATACGAAAAGGGTATTACTGTTGAAGGAGTAAGAAGAGCCCTTCGATTGGCAAAGGAGAGAGGTGTCTATGTTCAGGGTTACTTTATGCTGGGAGCTCCCGGCGAGACACACGAGGAAATGAAGAAAACTATCCGGTTCGCATCAAGGGAACCGTTTGATGATGCCCTGTTTGATATAACAACTCCATTTCCGCATACTGAACTCTGGGAGAGAACAAAAGAATACATTACTAAGGATTATGAGGATTTTGATTGTTTTCATAAATCAGTGTACGAGCTCGAGGGCTTCAACCCTGAACGAATAGAGAGAATGAAGAAGAGGGCTTTCTTCAGGTTTTACCTTCATCCGCGAAGAATACTGCAAACCTTGAAGACGATTCTGGGTCCTGGTAACCTGAAAAGAACTCTGATCAAGGTCAGAAGGATCTGATCTCAATTTACGCTACGTGCGATTGACTGGAGGAATGGATTGAGCAGAGTACTGCTTGTCAACCCGCCGTCGGCAGTGGGTGTTTACGAGAAAAGTAAGATAAAAGTAGCAATAACAAGCGCTCCTTTCATTACACTTGCCACGCTTGCAGGGGAACTTCTGAGGCAGGGACACGAGGTCAGGATCGCCGATCTTATGGTTCAGAGCGATCCTCTCAATAATTACCGGGGGATACTTAAGGAATTTCAGCCGGAGTATGTCGGGATAACCTTTACAACTCCTCTATTTCATGAGGCTGCCATGCTGGCGGGTACGGCTCACGAGCTCCTGCCGGGCTCCACAACCATTGCAGGAGGAATTCACGCCTCAACACTTCCGCAGGAATCCCTTGAAGAAGGTAATTTCGACCTTGTAGTGTTGGGTGAAGGTGAAATGACACTAGCGGAGATATGCGCGGGAGAAGATCCTCAGAGAATAAGGGGAATCGCCTTCCGAAGAGGTGATGAAATAACTGTAACACCTCCCCGGGAGCTTATCGCTGATCTGGACGATCTTCCACTGCCGGCATGGGAACTTCACGATCTTTCGAGATACAGATCACCGCACATTGCAAGCAGGGATAATCCGGTCGGGTACATGGAAACGAACAGAGGCTGTAATCATCACTGTACTTTCTGCAGCCAGAGAATATTCGGGCATAACGTCAGATCAAAATCCTCCAGAAGGGTCGTTGACGAGATGTTCAGGATGCTGGAGCTGGGTTTTCGGGATATTCACATTAAAGACGACAATTTTACCGCTGACATCGAACGGGCCAAGGAGACCTGCAGATTACTCATAGAGGAAAAATTCCCGGCTCCCTGGGCTCTGCCGACGGGAGTCAATGTTGAGGATGTTGACAGTGAATTCTTCCGGCTGGCCAGGGAAGCCGGCTGTTATCAGATCTCTTTCGGTATCGAAAGCGGTGCACCGGGGATACTCAGCGGTGTTAACAAGAAACAGTCCCTGGAGAAGATCAGGGAAGCTGTTGAAATGGCTCACGATGCCGGCCTTGAGACGGTAGGCTTTTTCATGATGGGACTTCCCGGAGATACCGTCGAGACCATGAAACAGAGTATCCGTTTTGCGCAAAGTCTTCCACTGACATACGCAAAGGCTTCCATGACACTCCCATTTCCCTCTTCTGCGCTTTACAGGCAGATTTCGAAGGAGGGAAGAATTCTCTCGGAAGACTGGCGCAAGTACAACTTCCATTCCACTTCGGAGGTATGGAGACACGAGAATCTGGATTGGAAAACCATACAGCACTACTACTCACTCTTTCACAGAAAATTCTATTTCAGACCCTCATACATCTGGAAAAGATTCTGGCGGGATATCCGGATGGGGCAGCTCTGGGATGATATAAAAGCCGTCCTGGCAAACGACTGGTCAGGATGATTAAATAGGGACGGAGGCATTTTAAATGCAAATGGTGAATAAAGCATACAAATGCTTCTCTATAAGTACACATTATTTGCTATTTATAAATAAAAAGCCTCCGTCCCTATTTTTAGCATCAGCATTACTCATCCTCATTGCATCATGCGGAACTTCTCCTGATGAAGGCACCGGGAATGAAGGCTGGAAGACGGATCTTCACTGGATTGCCGATTCGCTTCCGTGTCTCCATTACAACCTTTTCATGTACGTGCCGGAAGACAGTCTGCTGAATCGTCTCGGCAGGCTTGAGCAGAACCTTGATAACCGAAGCGGCATGGAAATTGTTATGGAGCTCACCGGCATACTGGCCTCCATGCGCTGCAGCCATACGGGTATTGCCTTCTGGGAGTTCGCTGACAGGAGAATCTACCCTGTTTCTGTAATGTGGCTGGATGAAGGGTTGTATGTAACTGCTATAGGTGCTGAATACTCGGAGTTGATAGGCTCGAGGCTCATTGGATACGGGGGGTACCCGGCAGTTGAAGCTGCTGCTGCAATGAGTGAAATGTTCCCCGCTACCAACGATATAGTTCGAAGAACAAGAGCAGAGAATTTCATGATGATGGCAGGCCCAATGGAGGCTCTCGGCTTCGGTGATACTGATTCAACTGTCTCTTTTACGTTCCTTTGCGCAACCGGAGATACCGTAACCAATCAGTTGGGGGCAGTTGATCAGTACGCAATGGAGACCTTCCATAACCGGGAATCGGTTACTCTGCCGATCTGGCTCGGTTCGGACGATTTCTACTGGTACCGTTATCTTCCCGAAAGAAAGATGCTATACTGCGCTTACAATTCATGCACCTTGATGAATGATTACCACATGGATGATTATGTGGAAGAGCTGAGAGAGTGTGCAGAATCCGAAAATGTAGATGCTGTTGTGGTGGATCTCAGAAGAAATTCAGGCGGCAATTCAATGATAGCAGCGCCTCTGATAAGCTGGCTTCGGGAACTCTCCGAAAACAGTGATATCCGTCTCTACCTGATAATTGGCAGGTGGACTTACTCATCCGGTATACTCAACGCCATTGAGATAAGTGA
>JAUVIR010000042.1 GCA_030592645.1 Candidatus Fermentibacterota bacterium
GGCGGTCTGACTCAGAATTTCAGATTTTCAGGTACGGAAATGTCCGCATTTATCGGGCAGGCGATAGGAGTGTTCGGAGCGATGGCTCAGTAAATAAACTACCGCACTGGAATGGATGCCGGCTGCCCTGGCAGCCGGCATCTTTTTGGTAACTCGGGATCAAGTATCCAGTTTTCTGTTGTACCGCTCTTGAGCTGCAGTCAGTCCTTCGGACAGGTAAAGCGTAACGCAGTCTGCCGCTTTGTGCGCCATGACCGAGGCTTCCTCCTCAAGTTTCTGCGGTACTCTGTCCAGAACGTAATCGGCCAGGTCTTCTCCCGTTGACGGGGATCCGATACCCAGCCTTAATCTAGCAAACTGTTCGGTATCAAGAGAGTCGATAATACTCCTCAAACCGTTATGGCCCCCATGAGAGCCGCTGTTCCTCAAACGAAGCCTTCCGAATTCAAGATTGATGTCATCACAGATCACGAGCAGCTCATCGGCGTTATAACCTTTACTGTCAAGGAAAGCAGCGACGGCTTTGCCGCTTCTGTTCATATAGACAGCAGGCTTGATGATATCCTGGCCATCGGGAAGTACTGCTGCATTGAAAAGCCCCGCATTAATGAAATGAACGCCGGTTTCCAGTGCCAGTATATCGGCCACCCAGAAACCGGCGTTGTGCCATGTCATTCTATACTTGTCCCCGGGATTACCAAGACAGGCAATAAGACGGGGAACTGACAAGTGTTATTCCTTTCCAGATTCCGAAGATTCCCCTTTTTCATCTTTGGCGGCTTCCTCACCATCGGCAGGAGCTTCCTCACCTTCGAGAAGTTCTTCTTCTTCGACTTCCTCGACCTCTACCTTGGCGACGCTGGGTGCCACAACGGAAGCAATCACAAGGGTAGGATCCATATCAAGTGTCATACCCTCTGGAAGTGTGATCTCGGAAAGATGCATGGTATCTCCAATGTCCATCTTTTCAACATCAAGGTTTATCGCTGATGGGATATCCTTAGCTCTTACCTTAATGATGATCTCATGAAGAGTATGTTCGAGGACTCCGCCCATCGTAACGCCGAGGGGGACATTCTCAATGTGTACGTGAACCGGAATGGAAACTATCTGGTCCGCGGATACCCTGAGGAAATCAATGTGTACGGGTCTGTCCGAAATCACATCCCACTGGATATCTTTCACGATAGCGGTTATCGGAGATTTTCTGCCCATCTTCAGGTTGACTATTCCGGTTGAGGTTGAGAAACCTACCGTATCCATGAAGTCCTTTTCGATAACAGCGACTTTCAGTTCTCCACCGCCTCTGCCGTAAACAACAGCCGGTATGGATCCAGCGCGGCGCAGTCTTCTTGCCACTCTGGAACCGAACTCGGTGCGTTCGGCGATTTTCAGTGAATATTTATCAGGCATTACTATATCCTTTCTCCCTCCCGGTTACTCCGGGACAGTGGCTGGGGCGGGAGGATTCGAACCCCCAATGCAGGGACCAAAACCCTGTGTCTTAACCATTTGACGACGCCCCAGCAGTTTCTGCTGATCTGCACAGAGTAAAATCCCTGTGCAGTGTTCTTGAGAAGTTCCGCGCCCCGCTCTTCGATCTGAAGAGAGCGTAAAAAGTTGGCCCTGATCCTGACAAACCCCAGTTTTCAGATTTGGATTCTGTCATGAACTGTGCCAGCTCCGCAATTTCAGGGTAGTGTTTCTCAAGCAGTGGAAGGAAGTCATTCCGCAAATTATGCGGGAAAGGCTTACCCTCATGCCATACTGCTGACGAGGGTGAATAATGCCTAATCATAGTATTGATTGTCAAGGATGTACTCATATCCCTGTCCCAGGCGCTGTAAGCCCAGGGAGTGGAAACCCTTACCTTCGGGTGAATGAGAACTGCATGGAACGGAACAGCAGGTATTTCTGATATCAGTTCACCCCTGCCTTCTATCAAAGCGGCACCACCCGTGATGAAGAACGGAACGTCACTTCCCAGGATTCCGGCTATTTCATTCAAATCGATGTCCGAAGTGCCGGTAAGCTGGCTGAGGCCTTTCAATACTGCAGCTGCATCGCTGCTTCCGCCGCCCAGGCCGGCGCGGGAAGGAATATTCTTCTCAAGCGCAATACTTACATCCAGCGCTTCTCCAGTACTGCTGAGGAAGGCATCGGCAGCCATCCATGCAAGGTTGGATGAGTCGGACGGGATATCCTTGTCAGAGCACGAAAAGGATATCACACCGTTTCCAGGTTTTATTGAAATACGGAGTATGTCGTACAATGAGATCTCCTGGAAAACACTCAGGATATCGTGAAAGCCATCAGATCTTCTGCCGAGGATACTCAATCCCAGGTTGATCTTCGCCCTGGCCTTGAGTGTTATCATCACAGCTGCAGAGTTGCGGTACCCGGATACAGAGTCAGAGCAAGAGCTACTGTAATGACCCACAGCAGGATATTGATAAGGATCGGTTTGTCTTGCAGAAGCAGCCTGTCGGGGCTGCCGCCATGACCCTTGATATGGATGAGATAAAGGTATCTGAAGACACCGTACGTCACGAATGGAATCGTCAGCCAGAGTCTTGTGGAAACCAGCTCCAGCGTTCTTTCGCTGACAGTGTATATGGAGTATCCGATTATGCTGGCTGCTGTAGCTATTCCCATCATTTCATCGAGCAGGGGAATACTGTATTCCTCCAGGATCTTCCTGTGGTCAGCCGCATCCTTGCCAAGTGAGATAACCTCGGAGCGTCGTTTTGCGAAGGCCAGAAAAACGGCAAGAAAGAAGGTGCACACAATGAGCCAGTAAGACAAGGATACTTCGTTATATCCGGCATCCATAGCCAGTGTTACCCCTGCAATAGCCCTCAGAACGAATCCCGTGGCTATTATAAGAACATCGAGAATAACGACGTGTTTCAATCTGAAGGAATAACACAATTGCATAGCGAAATAGACACTGAGAACCATTGCGTAAGTCGGTGACAGAATCCAGGATACACAAAGAACACCCGTTGCAAGCAGAATTGCGGCTGCCGCCGCCAGGGGAACTGGAAGAGCGCCGGAGGCAATTGGCCGATTCTTTTTTTCGGGATGATTGATGTCATGTTTCCGGTCAGCTATGTCGTTTAAGAGGTATACCGAACTTGAAAGCAGACAGAATCCCAGTGCCCCGAGGGCGGTCAGACCTACCGCTTCCGGATCGTTCCAGAGGTTTGCAAAAAGAATCCCTGCAAAGACAAAGAGATTCTTCGTCCATGATCTTATTCTCAGACTGCGTAGAAGTGCAGAAACCGTATTCATAACCAGTATAATAACCAATGCTGTAATTATCAAACAGCCGACGGGATTGATGTTTGTGATTCACTTTTATGATAACTTATTCCCGGCAGTTTTAGTATATTACCGCAGTCATAATTGTTCTGATTTATCGATATTTATATGAGATCTATTCGGGATTGTTGTTCAGTCCGGTTTTTGCCAGGCGCACGATTTCTAAGCAGGGATGTGTCTGGGAGTTGAAAGGCTGCTATGCGAACAGCTCTGATCATACTGATGTCCCTATTCTCTCTGCTTGCAGCGGAGCAGTACACTGTACAGGAATTCGGTAATTCTCAGAATGGTAAAATAGAAACTGTTCTGGAAAACACTCTGCTTATCCGGGTGACGGATTCCCAGAGTCGCCCAGTTGCCGGAGTTGCCGTGGAGTTCGGGGTAAATTCCGATGGCGGCACACTTGCGTATCCTTATCAGGGGGTAGACCCTCTTATACTGCAAGGCGATACGGTCTCAGGAGCATTATCTGCAGTACTTATCCGCACGGATTCAGATGGATATGCAGCTATTTCACTGAAGCTGGGCGGCAGTACCAGTAATAACACAGTTGAGGCGCGTGTATTTCTTCCCGACGGTTCAGAGGAGAGAATCCATTTCTCTGCGCTGGCAGTTGATCTGCAGAATATTATCTTCCAGATCCTTGGCGGTCTGGCGATATTCCTGCTTGGTATGAAGATGATGTCAGAATCCCTTCAGACCGTAGCCGGAAACAGAATGAGGAGCATACTCAAAAAGGTAACCAGCAACAGGATGCTGGGATTGATGGCTGGTGCCCTTATGACAGCTGTTATACAGAGCTCCAGCGCCACTTCGGTAATTGCCGTGAGTTTTGTGAATTCCGGCCTGATTGTCCTCAGGCAGGCAGTCGGAGTAATAATCGGCGCGAATATCGGTACAACTATTACAGGTCAGCTGATAGCGTTCAAGCTGACACACTACGCCTTACCAATAGTTGCAATCGGTTTCGGGATGTACGCCTTCGCAAAGACACAGCGTATTCAGTTCTGGGGCAAGGTTGTGATCGGTCTTGGTCTCATTTTTCTCGGAATGACGCTTATGAAGGATGTTCTCGGCCCTCTTAAGACCAGCCTGGCTGTACAGAACTTTTTCATGAATTTCAGCCGGAATCCTCTGCTGGCGATACTGGCTGGAACTGTCCTGACTTCAATTATTCAGAGTTCCAGCGCCACGGTCGGGTTAACCATGACGCTTGCCGGAGCCGGATTGATCAATCTGCAGGGAGCGTTCTATCTGGTCCTGGGTGATAATATTGGAACTACTGTCACCGCTCAGCTCTCAGCGATTGGAGCCGGCAGAACAGCCAAGCAGACCGCAATGGCGCATACACTCTTCAATGTGATCGGTGCCATATATATGGGTCTGCTGATATCCAACAGCAGCGGCTTCGTACTTAACTTTGTCAGATCAACCTCTGCTGACCCTCTGAGACAGGTGGCCAACGCCCATAGTATGTTCAATATTTTCAATGCCCTTCTCTTTCTTCCTCTGGTTCCATTCCTGGCGAAACTGTGCCAGCTCATTATTCCGGACAGGGAGGAAGATAAGACCGACGAAGTTGAGCTTCTGCTCGATGATAATCTTCTGGATTCTCCAGCACTTGCAATCGATAACCTTGAACGTGAGATGGTCAAAATGGCCACCTATGCGGAAGCTACTGTAAACGGAGCACTTTCCTGTTTTTTCAAGGGTCATCCAAAATCGGGCAGGATAATGTCCATGGAGGACAGAGTAGATTATATGCAGCGCGATCTTACCATTTACGCCTCGAAGCTGTTTCAGCGGAACCTGGATAAGAACCAGTCACTGAAATTGCCCGTTATCATCCATACGATCAACGACCTTGAAAGGGTATCTGACCACGCTGTCAATATCGTGGAGGTCAGGAACAGGATATCCGGAAGCTTCAGGATAGAATCGGGAGAACTGGCCGAAGCGGCCGTAGACGCATCCGAGATCGTGACCAAAATGCTTACCTCAACAAGGTTATCCCTTGAAACCCATGACAGGGATGCCTCCAATACGGTCCTCACTCTTGAATCCAGACTCAACAGGCTCGAGGACGATGCGCGAAAAAGCTATACCGACTGCCTTACCAGTAAAGGGGAGGATGGATTAAAAAGGCTTGCACTGCTTGATTTTATAGAATACTGTGAACGTATAGGCGATCACCTCACAAACATAGCACAATCCCTTATCGGAGGCGGTGTATGGCATGGGACCGATGATATTCACTGAATTGATCTTCCGGGTACAGTAACAGTGAGTTGACAATGACGTTCAGGGTTGTGAGATTTATCAGGATGTGTCCGGTCAGAAAATGACCGGAGTTTTTTGCAGATGGGAGAGGCCGAACCGCATCGGCGGTTCGCTGTTGCTTTCCCGCAAGCATTCATCCTCTTGCGGAAAGGACGACAGATGGACAAGATTAGAACCTTGATACTTGGTGCTGCCGGGCGCGATTTTCATAATTTCAACGTTGTCTACCGAAACAATCCGAATTTTGATGTGGTAGCATTTACCGCAACACAGATTCCGGATATCGATGGTAGAAAATATCCTGCAGAACTTGCAGGTGATCTCTATCCCGACGGGATTCCTATCCTGGCTGAAGACAGGCTTGAAGAAATACTCATCGAAAAAGAGATAGAGCTTTGTGTCATGTCATACAGTGATCTTTCGGACAACACTGTCATGGAACTATGTTCAAGAGTCAATGCTGCAGGTGTTGACTTTACCATGCTCGGGGCGGAAAAAACCATGATAAAAAGTTCCAAGCCCCTCATTGCTGTCTGTGCGGTACGTACAGGATGCGGTAAAAGCCAGACAACAAGACGCGTGATCAATATTCTGCAGGCGGCGGGCAAGAAGGTTGTTGCAATCAGACACCCGATGCCGTACGGTGATCTTGTCGCCCAGAAAGTTCAGAGATTTGCAACAATAGATGACCTCAAGAAGCACAATTGTACCATCGAAGAGATGGAGGAGTACGAGCCGCACATAAAAAGCGGGAACGTTATCTACGCCGGTGTAGACTACGAGGCGATACTCCGCGAAGCGGAAAAAGAAGCTGATATAATCCTCTGGGATGGCGGCAATAACGATACATCCTTCTACAAACCTGATCTGACTATTACGGTTGTAGATCCTCACAGACCGGGACACGAGATATCCTATTACCCCGGACAGACTAATCTCAGGCTTGCGGATGTAGTTGTTATCAACAAGATAGACAGCGCCTACCCTGAGGATGTTGATGAGGTCAGGGCCAATGTAAGAGCCGTGAACCCGGATGCATTGATCATTGATGCAGCAAGCCCGGTAACGGTGGATGATCCCTCTCTCATAACCGGAGCAAGAGTTCTTGTGGTTGAAGACGGACCTACACTTACTCATGGTGATATGGAGTACGGGGCAGGATACGTCGCGGCCGAGAAATTCGGAGCGGCAGACTACGTTGATCCGAGACCCTTTGCAGTAGGCAGCATTATCGATACGTTCGAGAAGTACTACGCAGACAGGGAAGAAGCGGTCATTCTTCCTGCAATGGGCTACGGTGAGGATCAGATGAAGGATCTCCAGCAGACCATAAATGCATCAGATTGTGATGCTGTTGTCATAGCAACTCCAATCGACCTTACACGGATAATCAAGATAAATAAACCAGTGGTTAAAGTAGGATACGACCTTCAGGAGATCGGAAAACCTGATCTTCCTGAAGTCCTTGAATCATTCATGGATTAGCGTTTAAGAAATGTTTCACAACGCAAAAGGCAGGATTCGAATCCTGCCTTTCTGCGCATTTATTTCCTTACCTGTGCGATAGACAAGGGAGGTACAGGTTCAATGGCTAAGAAATCTTCACCTTTAAAGAAAGCCTCCGCCGGGGAGAAGAACGGCGGCAGGGTTGAGGAGAAGAAGAAAACATCGAAGGGAAAACTCCGCTCCGCTCCCGATTCCTTCGTACATGTTTTTCCGGATTGGTGCAAAGGTTGCGGTATATGTGTTGAGTTCTGTCCCACCGGCGTTCTGCAAATGAAGAACCAGAAGGCCGTTGTTGCTTACCCGGAGAAATGTGTCAGGTGTTATCTCTGTGCCAGGAGATGCCCCGATTTCGCTATCGGTATCAAAGATAGAGAAGGACGAGTTAACAATACGCAGGATAGATTGCAGAATTTACCGGCAATAAAGGGAGAAGGTGATTCCAAGTGATTGTGCCTTGGGGTGAAACCAGACTTGTTCAGGGGAATGAAGCTGTTGCCCTCGGAGCAGTTGCTGCCGGCATAGGATTTTTTGCCGGTTATCCCATAACTCCCTCAACCGAGATAGCTGAGCTGCTTGCGAAGTACATGCCTCTGCTTGATAAAAAATGGATACAGATGGAGGATGAAATAGCAAGCATCAGCGCTCTCATTGGAGGAAGGCTCGCAGGTTCCAAATCCATGACAGCAACCAGCGGCCCCGGCTTCAGCCTCATGCAGGAGGGGCTGGGATACGCATGCATGACGGAAGTGCCTATTGTGGTTGTAAATGTCATGCGGGGAGGACCATCCACCGGCCTGCCTACGCAGGCTGCCCAGGGAGATGTGATGCAGGCCAGATGGGGAACCCACGGAGACCATCCCGTAATAGCCCTAGCACCCTGCAATGTTAAAGAGTGCTTTGAACTGACCATCAGGGCTTTCAACCTGTCGGAGATCTTCAGAACTCCCGTCATTCTCCTGCCGGACGAGATCATCGGTCACATGCGGGAAAGAGTTCGCTTCCCGCTAGAGGAAGATGTTGATGTTGTTCCGATGCCTGTTCCCGATGTTCCAGTTGAATGGTATGAACATTACCACGAATCAACATCGAACGTTTCTCCCATGGCCAGCTTCGGCAGCGGGTACAGGTATCATGTGACAGGTCTTACACATGATAAAGACGGCTTTCCCACAAGAAAAGAGGACGAAGTAATTGCGAAGATGGAAAGACTCAAGCACAAGATCACAAGAAGACTTGACGAACTTGAGGATGTTCAGATGCATGATGTGGAGGAAAGCTCCGTGGTTATCTTCGCCTACGGTTCCGTTTACCGCTCGGCACTTGCCGCACAGGCGATTCTGAAGAAAAAGAGAAAGACTGTGGGCATCTTCCGCCCCGTGACTCTCTGGCCGTTTCCTGACAGAACAGTCAAGGAGATGCTGGATTCCAAGGATGTTGTACTGGTACCGGAGTTGAATCAGGGACAGATAATACACGAAGTAGAGAGAATGACCCGTGATTCTGTAAGAGTGGTTCCCCTTCACAGGATAGACGGGTATGAGATCACCCCTGAAGAGATCGTCGATGCCGTTATGGAGGTGATCTGATGTCTCCCACGATTCCCTACGAGTATAAGTATCTCAGAGCAAAGAAACGTTTCCCGCATGTATGGTGTCCCGGATGCGGTATAGGCATAGTTATGGGCTCCATAATCAGAGCCGTCGATGCTATGGGATGGGACAAAGATGATATAGTAATGGTCTCAGGTATCGGATGCACTTCAAGAATGCCGGTTTACGTTGATTTCAATACACTTCATACGACTCACGGCCGCGGGCTGGCATTCGGCACCGGTGTTAAAATGGCAAATCCCAGGCTGAACGTTATGGCTGTAATGGGTGACGGAGACTCTCTCGCGATAGGCGGCAATCACATAATCCATGCTGCCAGACGCAACATCGATATTACAGCGATTATCGTTAACAATAATAATTACGGGATGACCGGCGGTCAGTTCTCTCCTACCACTCCTCCGGGAGCTAAAACTTCCACTACTCCATACGGTATGATCGAACCGGGTTTTGATGTCTGCAAACTCATGGACGGAGCAGGCGCGTCATTTGTCGCCCGGGGTACGGTTTACCATGTAACAGAACTTGACAACATGATTCTCAAAGCGTTCCGGAAGAAGGGTTTCAGTGTTGTGGAAGCTCTCGCTCCATGTCCGACTAATTTCGGCAGGGCGAACCGTCTCGGAGGCCCGGTAGAGATGATGCAGCTTCTGAAGGATAATACGATAAACTTAAGCCAGCTGAAGGCCATGAAACCTGACCAGACAGAGGGTAAGATCGTCCGGGGTATCTTTGTAGACAGAGATTCAATCTCTTATGGAGACAGATACGCGGCACTCTGCGAAAATGCCCGCATCGGCAGCGGAGGCTAAATAATGAAGAAGTACTATGAGATAAGACTTTCAGGCGCGGGCGGTCAGGGACTTGGTCTTGCAGGCAGGGTATTCTCCGAGGCTGCTATTGATTCGGGTTACAATGTATGCCAGACCCAGAGCTACGGCCCGGAAGCAAGGGGCGGCGCGAGTAGAACGGATATCATTATTTCAAAGAAAGAAATTCTGTACCCGAACTGTAGAAATCTCGACATACTTCTGGCGATGAACCAGGAAAGTGCGGACAAATTTGGCAAATCTGTCAAGGATGAAGGAATTATTCTGGTGGACACAACCTTTGTGAATCAGATTCCAGAGGGTAGAGTGTACGAATACAGCCTCACCAGCATAAGCATGGAGGAGTTCAAAACTCCCATGGCTGCGAACATAATTGCTGTGGGTATGCTTGCTTCACTCACAAGGCTGTTCACACTGGATGCCTGGATCAGAGCCATGAAATCGAGAGTTCCCGGACGATTCATTAAGATGAATCTCAAAGCTTTCGAACTCGGACACAAAGAGGGCCGCGAAATACTTCATGTGGAGGAGGGGAGAATCCCCTTAGCCTACGATCGAAAGCAGCCTGTACCGGATTGTCTGAAAAACGGCATATAACCAAAGAGTAAAATGAGAACCGGCGGCAATCGAATGAATGCCGCCGGTTCTCTTTTATAGTTTCTCTACGCGCTCAACACATTCATTTACTACGAAAGCTCTTATAGTATTGCTGTCTGGATCGCAGGGTGTCAGGAAGAAACCCGTTTTATCCGGTTTGTATCCCATCCCCACACCTACTAATATTTCGCCGTCGCTGAAATGGACTCGGAGTTTAGCGCCATAAACCTGCTGGGGGTCACTGAAATCGGATGCTTCACGGTAGTTCGGGTTCCCTTCGAATTCCTTAACAATAAACACTGCCTTCAGTTTGTTAACGTAAATGACCTCTGTCTTCTGATCATTTGTGCCTGTCAGATGAAACATTGCACGGTTCGGTGAGAAGTCACTCGTGAAACCCTTCTGAATTCTGCCATCAGCGTATCGAACTACAATTTTGTTCATTAATACTCCTTGTCAGGATGAAGTCGTATTTTACTCCCGGTGAATATACTGCAAGTCATGATCAGTCAAAAAGGCCCCGGCAGTCAGATATCAAGAGTTCTGCTCCAGCTCTCCTCCATTGAATATTCTCTGAAGAGAACCTGATGCAGCGCAGGGACTTCTGATGACAGTTGAGTCAAATCCCAGCTGCTTCCAGGCAGTCGGACGGAAATCCCTGTTTCCCACAGCTCACTATGAAGCTCTCCCGGAGAATCCACATCGACAACCACTGTACAGAGAGATGCAGCAGATACTGTCCAGTCCCTCCGGAAACGTTCGGAACTTTTAAGGAGAATACAAATCCTCAAATTCCCCTGCCTGCCGAGAGCCATGGCTGTTCTGCCTGAATAATCCACAATATTGTCCAGCTCTCTTACCATACTTACAAGATCCAGTGGAAATTCCCTTTGGGGACATAGAATAACATCGAGAACACAGTAAGGATCAGCCTGCAGTCTTGTTCGAACGAATTCAAGCAGAAGTTTTCTTCCTGCCCAGAGATCCTCCGATGTTATCCTTATTGTTCCGTGCCTTGTAGAAGGCATCGGTCTGCTGAGTAGAGGATCTGCGTCAAGATCAATAAGTTCCGTACCAGGCCATCCATCAAACAGAAGAGGTCTTCCCGCAAGATCCAGGTCGTATCCGACGATATCAGCAATCTCCTCTCTTGCTTCGTCAAAACCGTCCATACCGTCATTGAAAATTCTGTAGTAGGGTGGACGGGGCATATACCCCCCAAAAAGTTGCTGCCTTATCACAGTTCCCGGAAGAATTGAGAGGTAGAACACCTGTACATGCTCCTGAAGGTCCCTGTCTCTGATCATGAGCGCTGTTCTTACAGCATCCTCGGGTTTGTCACCCGGCAGATCGAGTATGATGTCAATGATTGGTGATACGCCTGCATTTTTGAGGTTAACTGCCCCTGCCAGCACCATTTCCGGGTCGGCCGGGCGCCCCGCCCGTTTCAGAGTATCCCTGTTGATCGTCTGAAGTCCGATCTCAACATTTTTGAAGCCGGCATCAGCTATAAGGGATGCAATATACGGTGAAATACGATCACCAAGCATTTCTCCAAAGAAATTTCCCTTAAGCGGTTTCATGCTTTTCAGAAGCTGAACAATATCCTCCCGGCTGTTGAAAGCAGGGTCCAGAAAAACGATTTCTCCCGCGCCTGCATCAATTAGTTTTCCAAGCAGCCGTTCAGTTCTGCCCGCATCAAGCACCCTTGGTAACGGATGTGTCCTTCTGTATGAGCAGTATGTACATCCTCCGGAACAACCCCTTGCAGTTTCGACAAGAACGGATGCTCCCGCGGAAGGATCCAGGTAACCTGTGAGCCATGGATTTGGGTACTTTCCAGGAGCAAAACTCATTGGACCGGCGTCCAGAAAGTTACCATGATCCCTGATAATGTTTCGAATCGAGATCGGGTCCAGAATTCTACCGGCAAGCTCTTCACCCTCGCCTGAAACCATCAGATCGAAGCCGCCGGAGGCAAGCAGCCATTCGTTATCTCTGGTTACTTCAGGACCACCGGCAACCGTGATGACCCCGGGTAGTTCCCGATTAAGCATATTGGCAAGCCACAGGCTTCGCTCAGCGTTCCACATGTAAAGGGTGAACGCCACAAGTGCAGGCGATCGACTAACGATCATCTCCACGAGAGAGCGGTCTCCTATCGTATCAACAATATTCTGATCAATGAGAGTTTCCGGAGGAAGCGACGCGGCGGCAGCCAACTGCGCTCCTGCAAGAGGGACGTTTCCTGTCATCTCAAGGGGGGCTGCAGGGTTAAGTGGAAGTTGAATTATCAGGGATTTGTCCGGTTTACCCAAGTTAACCACTGATCAGTGATGGAATATCCGCCAGGAGCCAGACGATATTGAAGACCCATGCTGCAATGACAAGAAAGACGGCTGCCGGGTGATATAGCTTCAACCTGCTTCTGAAAAGAGATATTGCGGTTAGAAGTACAAATACCAGTACGATCTGCAGAATGGCAGTACCTGCAGGATATCTGTAATTGATGATAAGAAAGAGAAACACAAGTAGAGTTAAGATGGCGCTTTTGGCGGCAATTCTGGTCAGTCTTCTTATCCAGTATTCCGAATAGGCGAGTGAGGGCATAAAATAGTAGAACCCGCTTCCTTCCCGTGACAGCAGGCGCAGGAAGAATGTCACGGTGAATGACATTGTTGATGAAAGCAGAAACAGCACGATGAATGACATCAGCGACACAATCCAGCCAGCTTCATGAACTGTGATCTGAACAGTATTATCCGGAGTAATACCGCTCAGCAGAAGCAGCACGAGAAGAAAAACCTGAAGGATCACCGCAGCGCCAAGGACAGCCCACTGGTTTATTACTTTCCTGTTCAGAATCCTGGTTACCTGGATAAGAAGTACGAGGCCTGCCAGCTGCCCTGCGGATGTGTGGATTACCTTTACTCCCGACTGGGCGGCAATAACTGAAAAAAGAAGCGCGAATACCAGAAGCTGCAGTATGCGTATAAATGAAAGGATCTTTATTGTACTGTTCTTACCCTTCTGCTCGACCTTTTCAACAGAATCACCTGCAAGATCGACATTCATGAACGATGGTCCTCGGTTGAGCCTGTGAAGGATTTCCTCCAGTATCAGCAGGAAGAAAAGGATGAAAACGATTATCATTCTGTATTCTCCGGACTTTTAACTGTTTTCAGAACAAGACCTCCCAGAACGAACAGGATCAGCAGAGAGAGTATGGACAATCTTGAACTTCCTGTAAGATCGCTGATAAGCGCGAACATCAACGGTCCGAATATACTTGTAAATCTCTGCGAAATCGAAAAGAAACCGAAATATTCCGCATTCATTTCCTCAGGTATCAATCTTGAGAAGAATCCACGGCTGACCGCCTGAAGCCCGCCCATGAACAGACCGACCATACAGGCCAGTATCCAGAAATCAAGTGCTTTCTTCATCCAGAACGCATAGAAAATTATTACGATGTAGCCTGCGATTCCAGCAAAAAGCATTCTCTTTGAACCGAATCTTTTTGCCATCGCGCCGTATATCAAGCTTGCTGGAACTCCAATTGCCTGGGTCAGGAGAAGAGCACCGATTAGATGGCCGGAATCGAGACCAAGTTCTGTTTTGCCATAGATAGTGGCCATCATAATGACCGTCTGTACACCATTGTTGTATAACAGGAATGCGAGAAGGAATCTGAAGATGTTCTTCCTTGCCCTTATATGGCGGAATGTTGAGATGAATGCTGAAAATCCCCTGGTGAAGGATCCGCCCAGGGTCTTTTCACCTCCGCTTGAACCTTCGGGAACCCGCAGGAAAAGGGGGATAGAGAAAAGGGACCACCAGACGGCAACTGAAAGGAAAACGAACTTAAGGGCAGTAGCGGTTTCGGCAAATCCGAAAAGGGAGGGTTTCCGGATCATAAGGAGGTTAACAGCCAGGAGAATACCGCCTCCGAGATATCCGAAGGCGAAGCCTCGGGATGAAATAAGCTCCCTTCTGCCGGGTGCTACAGTTGAAACAAGAAGTGAGTTGTAAAATACGTTGGCTCCTGCGAATCCGATCTGACCGATAACAAGAAGTCCGAGAACCGGCCAGATATCTCCCGGTCCGGTAAGTGAGAGAAGTCCCGCTGCCAGCACACCGACTGCCGTCGCAACTCCGAGGAATTGCTTTCTCCTGCCGCCCGCATCGGCCACTGCTCCGAGAACCGGAGCCGTCAGAGCTACCAGTAATGCCGCAGCAGCCATCGCGTATCCCCACAATGATGTGGCATTGCTTGAAACATTTATTCCGAGAAACGACCAGTTTACCGTGCTGCCTGCACAAACCGTTTCGGCGAAATACACGGGCAGTACCGCCGCTACAATGGTTGTAACGAAAGCAGAGTTGCCCCAGTCGTAAAGGCACCATGCGTTTTCGGGAGAGAGCCTGAGAAACCTTTTCAGATTATTCCCCTTTCATTCACCGTGTGAAACATAAAATACATGGGGCCGGACGTCACTTGCGACACTTAGGCGTAGATGAAAGACGGTGGTTGCTTCAGGCGTCATGGAGTATTTTACTGAACCTGAGAAATTGAGATTAAGTATCACAGCTTGCGAAAGGAATAGTATGACACTTCAAGAAAGAATAGTAGAAGCGGTTAATTCGATGGACAATGTAAGCAGAAATATTCCCCGCAGTGATATGATACGAAAAGCGGTAGACCGGGGTGAGGCTGTAGTCAGCGCCTGCGGATGCCTTTCCACCTGGACTCCTACGGAATCGACCGGCAGAAGCCCTAAGGACACACTGATAGTTAAAAGGCAGTCAAGTCAGGATACAATCGACTGGACCAGTCCCAATAACATCCCGGTAGATGAAGAGACGTTCAATATGGTCTTTGAAGACGCTCTTGAGCGGCTTTCAGAGGTACCGGAGTTGTTCACAACTGACAGGCTGGTAGGTGCCGATCCCGCTTACGCATTGCCTGTACATACGATCTCCGACCGGGCGCTTCCCGCTCTGTTCACTGATAACATGTTCCGCCCCTGGGTGAGCTCCACCGCTGAGACAACTTGTTTCCGAGACAGACACTTCACCCTGCTGGTACTTCCGTACCACAAGCTCGATCCACAGAAGTACAAGGGACGCCTGAGGATTGACCCCAGGCTGGGGCATACATCCACCATGATTGTTGGAATGGATCTGGACCGTTCCATCGGAATCGTATACGGATCTGCATACGGAGGAAGCGTAAAGAAGCTCATATTCACAGTTATGAATTATATACTTCCGCAGGAGGGCATCCTCCCGCTGCATTGCAGCGCGAACGAGGGGGATGACGGTCGCAGCGCCCTTCTTCTCGGCCTTTCGGGAACCGGCAAGACAACGCTTTCAGCAGATGCCTCAAGAGCACTGCTTGGAGATGACGAGCATGGCTGGGGTGATAATGGTATCGCCAATTTCGAGAACGGCTGCTACGCAAAGCTCATTGATCTGAACGCGGTTAAGGAACCGGAGATATACAATGCCTGTTTTCACGATGCAGACTGGCTTGATCATGGCTCGATAATTGAGAATACGATGATGTATCCGGATGGGCGCTTCGACCTTTTTGACTCAAGGCTGACACCGAATTCAAGAGGATCGTATCCACTGAGTTACCTTTCCAACATCAAGGAATCCTCCGTGGCCGGCCATCCTTCCACAATCCTTTTCCTGACGGCGGACGCTAACGGTGTTATCCCTCCGGTATCGAAGCTGAACAAGGCCCAGGCGATGTTCTGGTTCCTCATGGGGTATACCAGCAAGCTTGCCGGAACTGAAACGGGAATCACCGAACCGGTAACCGTATTCTCCAGATTTTTCGGTGAGCCTTTCATGCCCAGGAATCCTGATGATTACGCATCGATGCTGGGAGAAAGGCTGGAAAAGCATGATACTGATGTTTACCTCATCAATACGGGGTGGAGCGGCGGACCGTACGGAATAGGCTCAAGAATGGATCTCCCTCTGACAAGAATCATGGTAAATGCCGCTCTTTCGGGAGAATTGAAGGGTGTCAGTTATCATGAAGATCCTATCTTCAGGGTAATGGTTCCGGATTCATGTCCGGGATTGCAGGATAACTCAATCCTGGACCCTGTAAATACCTGGGATGATAAGGAAGCCTACAAAGTCAGGGCCCGTAAACTCGCGGCTGAATTCAGAGCGCATTTCGACAAAGCCTACGGAAACCAGGGTATTTCTGAAGAGATCGCAGGTGAATGTCCCAGAAGTTAACAAAAGGGGTCAGGCACCAAAACTTAACATTCTTAGTAAAAGGGGTCAGGCTTCTGTGGCCTGACCCCAATTCTTTTTTCTATTCCGCATTTACGACTGTTGCCATATTGACTATATTTCATAATCGAAATACAATTATCAAGTCAAAATAATCGAGTATAGCTAACTATTTATGCAAAATGATAAGAAAGTAGGCTGCATATGTCAGACTTAGCGAAATCGATCCTAGCCGAATGTGAAAAGCATAACGTTCATTTTCTCCGTCTTCAGTTCACAGACATCGACGGTATAATCAAGAACGTTGAAGTACCTGAAAGCCAGTTCGTAAAAGCACTTGATGGGCAGGTGATGTTCGATGGTTCTTCAATCGAGGGTTTTACGAGAATTGAAGAGTCGGACATGGTACTCATACCCGATCTCAAAACATTTGCGGTGTTTCCATGGGTTACCGAACATGGACGGGTAGGCCGATTGGTGTGTGATGTGGCGAACCCTGACGGCAGCCCTTTTCCCGGTTGCCCGCGTACACTCCTTAAAAGGCAGATTGAACGGGCAAAGAAGATGGGTTACAGTGTAATGGCTGGCCCCGAAGCGGAATTTTTTCTCTTTCATGTGGATGCTTCTGGTAACCCTGTCACTGAAACGCACGATAAGGGAAGTTATTTCGATCTCTCACCTGTGGACAGGGGAGAGGAAGCAAGGCGGGACGTTGCCATGGTGCTCGAATCGATGGGATATGAAGTTGAGGCAGCGCATCACGAGGTTGCTCCCGGGCAGCACGAGATCGATTTCAAGTACGCGGATGCTGTGAAGACAGCCGATAATATCGTTACTTTCAGATTCGTGGTTAAGAAAGTAGCCCTTTCCCATGGGCTTCACGCAACATTCATGCCCAAACCGCTTTCCGACGTTAACGGATCGGGAATGCACATGAATATGTCCCTCTTCTCACTTTCTGGAGACAATGCTTTTGATGAACCGGAAGGAGAGGACGGTCTGTCTTCCACAGCGAGAGGTTTCATAGCCGGTCTTCTTCAGCATGCAAGGGGGTATGTTGCTGTTACCAACCCTCTTGTTAATTCATACAAAAGGCTTGTGCCTGGTCATGAGGCTCCGATAAACGTTGCCTGGTCCGAGAAGAACCGCTCTCCGCTGATACGTGTGCCTGCGAGAAAGGGAATCGAAGCCAGGTGTGAAGTGAGGGTACCAGATCCATCATGTAATCCGTATCTGGCACTTACAGTCCTTCTCGCTGCTGGTCTGGACGGGATAGAAAAAGGAATGGACTGCGGCAGACCCGTAAATGAGAACATTTTCAATATGAGCAAACGGGAGAAGGGCAGGCGAAAGATCGTTCATCTGCCGTCCAGCCTTTTTGATGCACTGAATTACCTGGAAAAGGATAATGTGATACAAGAGGCATTGGGAGAACATATTTTCAAGCATTTCATGTTCAACAAGAGAAGGGAATGGGACGAGTACATCAAGGTGATCCATCACTGGGAGATCGAAAGGTATCTGGAGCGGTACTAGACCTGATGCAGAGGCGAACCTGTTGATAATCTGTGACTTTGGGAACTTATAATGGATTGTGCATTGGTGATATGCGCCAGCTGTGATTCTAAAAGCCGGATCTCCTCGCCCGATCTGAGTTCAGATGTGCTTGTGTAAGCTGTTTTGAGATCAAGAGCAAGATATGATTTCTCTGCAGGCTCAGAACCGTAGCTGGTTGCAAGTATGATCTGCTGGCTGCCGTACTCTCCGACATTGTCCCGAATTAATTCTTCAGGCAGATAACTAAGCGGTGTGTGGCCGGACACGACCAGACTCGACTCGTTCATTCGATGAAGAAAGGCTGAAAGATCGTCTGTATTGTATCCATCCTTTCTTACTTCCACAGGCCTGCTCCACATGATTTCCTGAACAACTGTTTCGCTCAGGCTGATTATATCTTTCGGACTACTCAGTGATCTCGAAGGTCCCGCATGAATGCCGACAATACCGTTTTCCGTTATGACCGCTACGGGTAATTCCTTAAGATAGCGGTACCTGTCATCGTTCATTCTGCTTACAAAATTGAATTGCTGGTAGTACGGGCCGCGATCACCGCTGAAAAGGTTTTTCACAATCTGCTGCTGGTTTGAATCTGTCATTGCTTCATCTGTTACCAGTTTTTCGTAGATGCTTACACATCTGTTCTCATGGTTGCCCTGAATGTACAGGAAGCGCTCACCCTGTTCATCCAGATTGTTCTGGATTTCCCTTATTCGTTCTATTATTCTCGTGTCACCATCATCCTCGGCATGGATGTCTCCCGGTTTACTGTCCACTACATCGCCCACGATAAGGCCGTAGACATCATCCCCATTCCTCAGTCTTTCAACAAGTCGGGTGCGCTCAAGCCACATCTGGAAGTCCGCATACCTCGTATGGAAATCCGATGCTACAAACAGCGTTCCGTGATCCGGCAGAAATAGAAGTCCCCCATCCCTCAGGATCTGTCCGGAATAGCTCTGACCTGAAAGTCTGCCGAAAGTTGATGCGAATCCTGAATTCCACAGATTCAGGAATAGAAGTCCGCCGATGGAGGCAGTTGTTCTGAGGAATTCTCTTCTTGTAAGCTGCTTGTCTGATTTTGAAAAAATGTCTTTTTGAATACTATTCTTCATGAGGTTAGATAATCTGAAGAAGCGCGCTGCGTCTCCTGATCGGGATACCCATCTCTTTCTCCAGTTCCTCAGCTTTTTGAGATCTGTTTTTTTGCTTTTCTTCCTCTTCAGAGGAAATACACTTTCTCATATCAAGACCGTCGCAGTATGCTGCCAATGCATCCGCAAGGGCGGGTTTCATGCCGTATCTCTCGAAGATCTCGAGAGCTTCATCGAATTCAACATTTCCCTCTTCATATTCACCAAGCAGGAAATGGAGTCTTCCCGATAGAAGCCTGATCTTTGCAATTCCCGCAGTTATGCCCATCTCAATGACGAGCTCCCTTGCCTCTTCGATCATTGCCCTGATTCCGTTCGTTCTGCCATTCCTCAGGTGAAGGTCTGACAGTATGACAAGCACATCCAGAAGCAGGCTTTTTGCGTGCAGTTTCCTCGCCAGTACTTCCGCCTCCCTGAGCCTGTTTTCAGCAGCTGCTTCGTCCTTTTCCTCGATTAGAATCAGAGCCAGGAGGGAAAGTGTATATGCTTCCTCGCGTTCGTATGATGATTTTACCGAAAGCTCCAGTGCTGTTTCGCTAAGTTCCATGGCCTTATCTGATCTGTCCATTGCGAGATAGAGCCCTCCGAGCTGATTGTACGCTAAAAGTATATCATGAACAGCTGGAAGCTCCTCAGCCTGATGTCTGTATTTCTCTGCATTTTCAAGAGCCTTTTCAAACTGTCCAGTAGAGCTGCAAACCTTTGACAGTTCTCCGTAGGAAGACATGACTATCAGTTTGTCGCCGATCTCTTGTGATACGGTGAGCTGTTTGTTCAGGGATTCAATCGCCTCAGCAAACTCACCAAGTTTGCTGGAAACAAGTCCGATATTGCCATAGGTAACAGCGATTTCCCTCTTCAGATGGTGTTTCAGAGCTATATTAAGAGCTCTTAAATAGAACTCCCGGGCTTCCGTATAATCCCCATTGGCCCAGTGGACAGTTGCGATGGTATTGTATGAGAAGCCGCGCTGACGGGCAGACACTGTTTCATCGAGATCACGAAGATCTGCAGCAAGATCCACTGCCTTCAGAGCCTTTGTCATGGCGAGTTCGTTTCTGCCCATGACGCAGTAAACCCATGCTCTGAAGCACTCGATCCGGACAAAAAGGACGTCGTGTTCTCCGTTGTCCCCAAGGAGAATCTGTTCGGTATCGTCAAGCATAGCTATTGACCTGTCAACTTCCCCGCGGGTGTAGTGTATATCAGCAATAGCCAACGAGACATCACCTGTCAGTTCAATATCAATGGATGTCTCCAGAGCTTTCTCGTAATATTTCAGAGCCTCGTCATAATTTCCCATTCTATCATGGATCTTTCCAAGGTATCTGCAGCATTCTGCAAGCTGGTCCGAAGCGCTGATCCTGCGGTTTTCGATAATATCAACAGCATCCAGAAAATGCTGTATGGCATTCTGATTCCTGTACTCAGACCATGCTTTCTCCCCCGCCATATAGCTGTATTTCAGGGCTTTTTCGAATTCCTCTGACACTCTGAAATGACTGGAGAGAGAAGAGCAGAGGGCTTCCAGACTGTCCGGATACATTTCCTCCATTATTGAACCTATATCTCCATGGATTTTCTTTCTTCGTTTCCTCAGAATGGAATCGTAGGATACATCTTTTATCAGCGTATGAGAGAAAACGAATTCCATATCCTTAAGCTTCGAGCGATATGTAAGACCTGCATCGGTGCAATCCATGAGGTTCTCATGAACATTTCTCATCAGAACTCTTCTTACGATCTCCTCGTCAAATCTGAAACCAGCAACGCTTCCGATCCTCAGGCACTCCTTAGCCTGTTTTTCCAGCCTGTCTATTCTCGCCATGATCATTGAGAAGACATTACCAGGCAGCTTTTCATCGCTGTACTGTGCTGTCCTGACCCAGAAGTTATCTTTTCGGGCTATAAGTTCTTCCTCAACGAGGTAAAGAAGAAATTGCGTCAGATAGAATGGATTTCCGTTGGCTCTTTCCCTGATAAGAATCTCGATTGCATTCTCAAGAGGAGTTCCATTGAGTATTTCGAGCATAAGTTCATCGGACGCTGAATTCTTCAGGCCCTCCAGAAGCAACCTGTGAACAGGGATATCATCCCGGGTGAAGAATACACGTTCATCAGGTCTTTTTGAAAGGACGAAGGATATAGTCACATTCGAGTATTCAAGCAGATACCTTGCGATGTATTCTACCGCGAGAATATCCATGTCTGTTGAATGGTGAAGATCTTCAAAGATCACACACAATGGTGTGCTGCATGATCTGATCACCTCGCAGATGCCATCAAGTAGATTCTCCCTTCTCAATTTCGGTGGCAGAGCATCGTAATGCGAACCGGGATAGTTAAGAGAGAAAAGCATTCTGCCCAGGAAAACCTCCCGTTTTGAAAGCCTGCCTCCGGGGTCATCCAGCTTTCTGATAAGATCACTCAGTTTATTCTTTCTGATATTTCGCGGATCACTCTCTATCATTCCGGATATGTTTCCAATCAAAGATGCAAAAAGATCGTTTGTCTCGCTATTTTCCGGTGAGGATCCATAAAGTACAGAATAACCCTTCTCTTTTAACAGCTCCGAAAGCTTTTTCAGCAAACTCGTTTTACCTATACCTGCTCCGCCTTCAACAACGATAACCGAGTTTTCACTTGTGATTGTTGAGAGTATCGTGGAGAGCTCTTCTTCTCTTCCGACGAAGCGGTATCTATCGCCTGGATCAATTCTCTTTTCAATCGGCAGGAAACGTTTAACGGGATTTTCCTTACCTTTGAGCATGATGCTCTTCATTTCAAGGTACTTATAGTTGCTGCGGGACATTCTGAATACGTTGTCTGAAACAGCTATGGAACCGGATTCAACCGAATCTGCAAGCCTCGCAGCGGTATTCACCACATCTCCTATGACGGTGTATTTTCTGCTCCTTGAGTCTCCTATTACACCTGCGAAGGCAAAACCTTCCTCTATCCCGATTCTGATACTGAAAACCTTCTGGTCCAATACGAATTGATGAATATCCAGGCTTGCCTGCACAGCGTGAAGGAGATCGTAACCATACGAGCGGGGGGCTCCGAAGAGAAGAAAGAACCTGCTGCCTCCAACAAGATTATTATCAACCATCTGAACGATACCGCCATTCCTCTGCGCGATATCTGAAATACCAAGATATAGATCCTGGATCTGCCTGTGGGGAGGCACTTTAGCATCATATCCTGTGAAATTGACGAATAGTGTAGTGATTGATCGATGTTCTCCCTGTAGATTCCCGGTGCCGGGGGTATAGAATGATGTATCCTGTAAGTCAGGTAAACTGTAATCATAGAGGACTACAGTTTCCTCTGACCGAACCGACACTGTTTCTCCGCTTACCGCGGCATCCTCCGCTGAGGCCATCTTCTCAATGATATCACCTGCGAGGAATACGTGAGCGCCCTTTTCATCCCCTATGATAAATTCTGTCCATGAGCCGTATCCCAGAATGATCTTTATGCCCAGCCTGCAAACACCAGCGTCTGTTTTCAGGTTTTCAAAATTCACCATTTCAGCCATCATCTGCTCGGCACATGTAGAAGGGTCATGGTTTTCTGAAAAGCGTACAAGCATGGAATCTCCGGCAGAGGATATATTGATGCCGCCGTGTTCACGCACTATCTCATACATCGCCCGAAAGTACCGGTTGAGGATCTCGGTGAGATCTTCAGTGCCTTTCTTGCCATGAAGCGCTAGCTTTTCGGTCAGTTCTGTAAAACCGGATATATCGGCAAACAGCAGGGAGCCGCTGTAAATGTATTTTCCCTGCCTGATAAGATTTACGTCGCCCGGGATGAATGGATTCAATTTACTGATCCTCTGGTTGAAATTAAAATGTAAGTTTGAATATAACCTTTGAGGAACTGCAGGAGGAAAGTAAGATAGTATATGCTGACTACCACTTTTCCAAAGGGAATAACCGGTATATCTTTATACGGGAGGGAGCAATGACAGGAAAATTTCAAATCTATACGGGAAACGGTAAGGGTAAGACCACGGCAGCCCTCGGCCTGGCCGTACGAGCCGCTTGCGCTGGCATGAAGGTTTACTTCGGGCAGTTCATGAAGGGACAGGATTACTCGGAGCTCTGCCTGCCTGAGCATTTTCCCGGTTTGATCACGATGGAACAGTTCGGCACACCAAGGCTTATATGCAAGGGAGAAGAGCCTTCTGAGGAGGATATGATATCCGCCTCGGCTGGCCTTCAGAGGATTAGAACAGCGATTCTCTCGGGGAGTTACGATCTTATTATTGCGGACGAACTGAACGTAACAGTTCATATGGGGCTTCTTAATGAGAATGATGTAATGCATTTGATTCTGCAGCGACCGGACAATGTAGAGCTTGTGCTGACAGGGCGTTATGCTCCGGAGAGTTTTATCGAAGCGGCTGATCTCGTTACGGAAATGAGGGAAGTAAAACACTACTATTCAACGGAGAACCTGCAGGCCCGTATCGGTATCGAATCATAGTGGCGGGTTTTTACTTTTAACATTTTGTATACTTTGTTCATCTCTATTGATTAGTAAGGAGAGTATTATGAGAACCACCATCCTGTTCCTGGCCCTGCTGACAGCTGTGGCAGCTGCATCGGAAAGAAGTGATCTTGAAATTTCAATCGGCGGGGGAGTCTGGATGCCTTCCCTTTTCGATTCTGATGCCGGACTGACGCCCGGACCTGCAATAATCGTTTCACTGCAGATCCCTCCTTCACTTGGAAACTGTTTCATCATTGAGGCTTCCTACCTGAGCGCAGGCACAGACAGTGATAACTGGGGTTCAGTAACCGGTCTGCCGCTGACAGTCGGCTACAGGATGTACCCATTTTATCGAAGATATGCAGGTCCCCGTGGAATCGAACCGCTGCTCGGGATATACGGTGGTGGAATGCTTCTCTGGGACAGCCCTGAAGGTAACCAGGATAAAACCAGTACCGGAGCCGGCATTATCGGAGTTGAACTGGGTGCGCGCGTACATCTTGGAGAGTCAACCTCGATCGATATCGTTGTTACTCCCGAATGGGTAAGTGCTGGTTCCGCGCTGGGCGGAGAAACTGGAAAAGATCTGTCAGGTCTTCAGATAAGTGCGTCAATAGCTTTCTGACTCGGGGAAAGTTTCCGATTAATCGTTTCGCACAGCAGGTCCAAGCTGACCGCAGGCCGCTGCTATGTCACTGCCTCTGGAGCGCCTCAGCATAACCGCCTGACATCTGGGATAAAGGTAGTGCATGAATCTGTTTACCGATTCAATGTCCGGTCTTCTGTATGGAGCGCCTTCTACGGGATTGTAAATCAGAAGGTTGATCTTGCACTCAATATCACCGGCGAATTCCGCAAGAGCGGAGGCCTCTTCAAGAGAATCATTAATGCCTGCGATAAGACAGTACTCCAGGGTTATCCTTCTACCTTTGCGGCTGATGTAATCCTTCATGTCTCTCTTAAGCTCCCGAAGCGGCAGAGCTTTTGCTACCGGCACCAGCTTCAATCTTGTACTTTCCACAGCGCTATGAAGAGAAACTGCCAGTCCGTACTGACTATCCAGCTGCATCAGCTTCTCTATTCCACCGGGAATACCCACTGTCGAAACGGTTATTTTCCTTGCGCCTATGCATATCCCTCTGTCATCACTTATTATGGACAGGGCATCGCGCAGAGCAGGGAAATTATCCATGGGTTCCCCCATACCCATGAAGACCACGTTGGTTATCCTATCGGTGCTGCTGCTCTGAAGGCCGTAGAGCTGAGCTACGATCTCATCGGTTCGAAGGTTACGTCTGAAGCCTCCCCTTCCCGTCTGGCAGAACGTACAGCCGCATCTGCACCCGGCCTGTGTTGATAAACATGCGGTCAGCCTTGGGGGGTCCGGGATAAGTACCGATTCGATTACTTCACTATCCTCAAGCGCGAAGGAGTACTTTACAGTTCCATCATCTGCAGCGATGGTATCACAGGATTCAAGTGCGGTTATCTCACCTGCCCGGTCAAGCCGGTTTCTTGCGGAAAGTGAAATATCGGTCATCTGATGAAACGAGATAACCCGCTTCAGGTGAATCCAGGAGAATAGCTGCTGTGCTCTGTAAGGCTTCATTCCCAGATCCACAGCAACCCATTTTTTCAGCTGCGCGAAGGTTAATCCGGATACCTTCACCTTACGTTCCTTTCAAAATAAGTCCATGTTTAAATGCCCTGCAAATTGAGCGACAAGTATTTAGAAGAGTTTGAACTGTTTGCTCCAAAAGATGTGTTAGACTCTTGTATATTTTGTTGTTCAGCAAATGACTTGTAGGAATTCAAATAATGCCCCGATTCAGGAATGCCTATTTAGTATGCTTTTCAACCTCGTCGATTAAACGATTTACTGCGCCCTTGGCTACTTTGCAGCAAATTCCGCCAGTCAGAGGAAATTTCGGTTTCAGATCCGCGTGCCAGTGAATTATGGTCGAAATTTCTTTTGGTTCAAACCTGACATTACCGAGATATTCCTTCATAGGTGTACCGGACAATATTCGATAGGTGAAAGAATGAGGCGGATTTGCGGTTTCTAAAAGCTCGCGAACACGGACCTTTCCAATTGTAATGGTTCTGATTGTTCCGGCTCCTCCTGCTTCTGGATCCCCTTCCTTCTCAACTTCAACTGTAATTCCTGGTCCAGGGGATTTCGTAAAGTCTCCTATCAGTGACCATACTTTATCTACCGGAAGTTGAACTGTACGTGTAAACGTATAAGATGCCATTTCCCTTTTCCTCTTCCGTTCAGTTTTGTATTTATCCAAGGACAACTATTATATACAAAGCCTTAAGGATGTCGCACTCTATCATAAATCGCTCAGCTTAGGTAGGGATAAGCATGGAGGAAGTATGACCAAGCATTATGAATGGTCTCATAAGCATGAATCTTTCGTTGAAGCTAAAAAACCAGAAGAAAAAAAGATTCAAAATGTATTGTACTATACAGCCAATAGCACCCATTTTGATAAAATAGCCCAGTTTGAAAAACGTTCTTATCAGACAGAGGGATATATCTTTCCTGATGATTTTGATGAGGAAAAGTACAGAGTACATTTCTTTAGAAAAAGAATAGAGGATATTAAGGATTACAAACTACTGGTTGCCGAATACAAGGAAATGATTGTGGGAAGAATTGATCTGACATGGATGTATGATGTTGATAAGGACAATAATATTGGCTTTATAAACTGGATATATGTGTTAAAACCATATAGGAACATGGCTACTGGAAAAGGATTGATCGATTTCTGTAAAAGCGAACTTCGTAAAATGGATATCAATACCGTGAAGCTACTAGTAGGTAAAGGAAACCTTGCTGCCCTGGAGTTTTATAGAAATAGTGGATTTAACCTGAATTCCAAGATGATTGTATGTGACTTGGATTTTTGAATTGTTTTATCTCGTTTGTTAATATCCTGAAGTTAATCAAAGAAGTCCTTTGTCCGATTTGTTTTTCTTCATTTGCCTGTTTCCAGCTTTTTTGTACATTTGCATAACCAGCACAGATATTACTCTGGGTCATAGCTTTGCATTTGTTGCTGGTTCATGCTTTTGTTAGCTTTTTATCTTCTTGCGTTCCTCAAGTAGGTGTTTGCGTAATTCTCGCTCAACACGCATTACATATAGAATGTAGATCTTTTTCTTTTCCTGTCGGTAAAATATGCGGCAGGGACCAACAATTATTTCTCGATATTGTGTGCCCTTGAGTTCTGGGGGCCGTCTACCTGATTCGGGGAATTCTTCCAGTGTTTCTACGGCTCGAAAAGTATTCTTGATAAGTCGCTTTGCAGCATCAAAGTTATCCAATGCAATATATTCAGCGATATCGTTCAAATTATGAAGGGCAGGTTCCGTCCAAATCAATCCAGCCATTTTTTCATGGCTCTTTTTGCTTCGGTCTTGGAAACTGTATGATTCTCTAATATTGCTCTCTCGCCCCGCGAAATTCCTTCCAAAATTTGCATTCGTTCTTGCATCATTTCAAAATCATCTGCATCGATCAAATATGCTGATGGCTTTCCATGTTCGGTTATCAACACGGGTTCTCGAGTTTCATGCAAATCGGCCA
>JAUVIR010000017.1 GCA_030592645.1 Candidatus Fermentibacterota bacterium
ATCAGGTTTACCGTCAGGTTCCTACTACGTGAGGATGATCTCAGGTGATGTTATCATGCAGATGGAGTTCACCATTGTAAGGGAGTAAGTTCTCAGAAGTTTAAGAGATAATTGCACGATCTCGACAATTCTCAGTCAGGGTTATCAGTAACAATTACATTCTGTCAAAGAACCTATCAGCTTTGCTTATCTGATAGATATCCCTGCGGAAGTTCATATCGGTATTATCATCCGTGACGCTAAATTTTAGCTGAAGCGGGTTATGTTTGTTACTGGCGGGTGATTTGAAAGTCAGAAACGCACACCAGAGCGCATTATACTGGTTGAATCGCATTTGTAGCACTTGATGTAGCTGGCGGATATCGCTCCATAGATGGTTTTGCTACTGCATAATGTGTTCGAAGGTACTTTACTCCCTTCAGCTCTTGAGTGTGGTATAATGGGTTTGTGGACATGATGCTCCTTCAATGGTTTGGGTGATTCTGTCCCATTGAAATATAGTGTCCTGTTCACACTTATGCACTTATTCTATGTATGCAAATTTCGGAAGAGCCTATGTTTCTTGATAATAAATCCAGGCATCAGCACTTGTTATTCAAAAAGAATAATCCGGTTGGATAGAATATGCTTGAATGATATTATAGCTGCGATGCTGGTAACGTGAAATCAAATTTCCTAGTGTTCTGATTTGAAAACCAGCGTTTTTCAAGTTATACAGAAATCGAACAAAAGAGAAAAGAGAGAATACTATGGATAATTTGCAGGAACAGATCCAGGAATTAAAGGACAGAATTGAACTACTGGAAAAGAATAGCTCCAGGGATAAGTTATCGATAATTGTTTTTTCCGCTTCATTGGATAAACTTATTGCAGCTTTTATTTTAGCAACAGGAGCAGCTGCTATGGGATCCGAGGTTACGTTGTTTTTCACATTCTGGGGAACTGCCGCCCTGAGGAAGAAATTCAGAGTAAAAAAAGATTTTATATCCAGGATGTTCGGATTTATGCTTCCAACGGGATTTGATGAGCTAAAACTGTCAAAAATGAATATGGCTGGTGCGGGAACTTCTCTCATGAAGCATTTGATGAAAAAGAAGAATATCGTCACACTCACTGAAATGCTGGAACTCTCTCAGGAAATGAACATTAAGATCTACATCTGTGAAATGTCAATGGATTTAATGGGAATGAAACGCGAAGAGATGGTTGATTACAAGAATCTAGAATACTGTGGAGTTGCAAGATTTTTATCTGAAGCTTACGAGAGCGGGAATAGTTTTTTCATCTGATCAGAGCCAGGATCACCCCTCCTGCTCCGGTAGGCCAGAGCGTACACCAGAATAACGGCCTGAAGTGCTCCCGCTGTCCCGGACGCGACAAGACCCATAACCGGCATGATCAACCCGGACACGATCACTGAACAGGCCAACAATCCGGCTCCCGCAGATATGCCAAGAGTGTAGGGTGTTGCCAGGTCGTTCCTGAGCAAAATTCCTGCTTTACACGGTCGGAGGATTGTTTCCTATACTTGACTCTATACGTAAACATCCGTATACATCAGTAAGAAACTAATGGTGAGCCGTTCCTGAATGTATGCTTCACCTTATGTGAATAACACGGATCTTGATCGGCAAAGCACCTGACGTGAGGCTGGGCTGTCGGGCGCTTCTCCTTTCACCTGGAGGTGATTGGTGGGCGTTTTTTGTGGATTTCCCCAGGACCGCAAGGCTTCTGGCAGTCAATTCCCTACTACGCCGGGACATGTGCGGTATTTCTGTTGATATTTGTTGCCTTTGCGTATCTGGGCAGAGTCCGGAGCCGGGATCTGAGAAGTGGATCAATCAGCTCGACTGAAGGTGAGATTCGAACATGGACAAAGGAATTCGATACCGGAACCAGTTTCTTCATGAAGCTTGGAGGCACTCGCTTTCAGCTGCATTCAAAGGAACAGATTGACGCGCTGTCAACCTGCTCCTTCTATCGAATTTACTTCGTCCGTAATCCGCCGGTACATGTGATACTTTCTATAAGGATTCTTGGTTGACCGGCAGGGTTGTTTCTCTATACCTCAACAAAAAAAATACGCGGGTCAGTCGCAATCACCGCTTCCGCAGCATGGACCTCCGCTGGAGCATGGTCCGGTGCAATCCTCTTCCTTGTTTTCAGTAGCGGCATCTACGAGTTCTCCGAACCTGGCATACTCTCTGATATTGGCAAGATCTTCATCAGCAAGCATCCAGTCAGGGTCGCCGTATCCAGCATCTATAGAACCTTCAAGCCAGGTGAAAGCATCGTCTGTATTTCCGTCTAAAGCTTCGAGACAGGCGAGATTGTACATTACCATACAATCCATAGCACCGAGTGCCTTCAGTTCGTTTTCATCGGAAATGTCACCTTCGGAAGCATCTCCTATCATGGAATGCGCTTCCAGAAGTGTTTCATAAGCACCATCAGCAAATGTACCGGTTTCCTGGTCGAATGCAGCAGTAACCTTCTCAGTGACTTCAGCCAGAGTATCCATTCCTGCTGCGGCCATTCCGACAAGCAGTGCTAAAGCAAACAGTGATGCTATTCTCATACTACTCTCGATCCTTTCCTGTGAAATTTAAACACTTCAGTTTGCGAATCAGATCATATCCATATAATATAGTAAATTCATAGGAATATAGAGAATAATCCAATATTCTGGTTACGAAGCATACAATCGAATAATATTATGCGCGCTGCACAAATTTGCCTCTTTCGCTATACTTGCTTATCCAATTTCGGCATCACCACAAGAAGGAGATAACACCATGCCAAAGTACGTAGAATGTCCCGAACCCTTTGAGCCCCTCTTCGAGAAGGCCGAAGAAATAATGGTTCCCCAGTTCGCTGAAAGAGAATGGAATCCTGAACGCAGCGCATTTCTTCTCTCCGGTGAAAGGTATGTGATGTACAGGGCGGCATCCATGGCTGTAGCTCTAAAAAATCAGCTTGATCAGGTTCTAGGAGCAGCTTCCGGAGTAGTCATATACAAATTCGGCAAAGCCTGCGGCAGCTCCGACGCAAAATTCTACTTTGAAAAACTGGGTATCACCGACCCCGCAGTAAGATTGGCGATGGGACCCGTAGGCTTCGCTCTTGGCGGGTATGCAGTGGTTAAAATTCTTCCTGAAAGCGTTCCAGCACCAAACGAGGAATTCCTTCTGGTTTATGATCATCCAAATTCTTACGAAGCTGAGGCTCATCTCTCAACGGGCAAAATATCGGACAAACCGGTTGATTTCCTGAACGCTGGATATTCAGCTGGCTGGTGTTCTGAAGCATTCGGTATTACTTTGGATGCCAAGGAGATAACCTGCATGGCTATGGGTGATGAACAGTGCCGCTTTGTCATGGCTCCCCCCTCAAGACTCCGTGAACGTATCAAAGAGATCAAGGAGAAGTACGGACTTACCTGATGAGCAGTTGCTTCTTGAACTGAACCGTTCTACTCCCCGGCGATGAGTTTTGATGCAGTCTCCACATCTATTTCTCCATCGCTTAGCTTTTTGAGCACCTCAGCAGGATCCATTGGAGGATTTTCACCTTTCAGTTCACTGAACATGTTATCAATTCTCAGCCTGACAGTCGGGTACGATATCCCAAGCTTTCTCTGCACTTCCTTCAAGTTTCCCCTCGATTCCATGAACAGATCGAATAACTCCCTGTTACTGCCCTCCAGGGTACAAACCGGGCACACATCGAACTCACCGTTCACTTCTGTACCGCAGGAACTGCACTGAAGCCTGACAACTATAAGCCTGTCTCCGCAACCGGGGCATTTTGGTGGAATGGAACTGTCACTCATTATTTCTCTTTTCTGCTTTTCCGTTTTTTCGTTTTCCCGGCATTTTTCTTATCCTCCGATGCTTCTCCGGATATGGTTACCGAGATATCGCCTCCCATGGTCTTCAAACTGAGATCGGGAGCCTCTTGTCCATCTGACAGGTCTATATTTACTCTGGATGCGCCGTGATGTCCAGATTCAGTTAATCCGGATATACCCTCCTGGACGGTAATCTCCCCGCCCATTGTCTTAGCAGATATCTCCGACCTGGTACGTTCGCGAAGGATCAGGTTGATGTTCCCTCCCATTGTTGCGGCTTCCGAATCCTCATTCCAGTTATCTGTCAATCTTATCATAATATCTCCCCCCATCGTCTTTGCACTGAAAGCTCGTGAAGCATCAGAAAGGTTGATATTTCCGCCCTTAGTCTTTATCGCCGTGTCGGCAGATACACCGCTGAGGCTGACATTACCCCCCATTATGCTTGCTCTTACATTCTCTACGGTTTCCGGCACATTTAGCGTCAAGTCGCCGGTATCCCATTTTAGATAAACCGTGCCATTTTCCCGGAATAGACTTACAGCCGGCGCATTCTCCCCAACTACTTCCAAAGCAGACCCTTCTACTCCTATCAAATTCAAATCGCCACCACGGTTCCTTTTAGCCTTTATTCTTCTCTTCAGAACCAGCTCAGTACCGCTCTCCAATTCAATCGGACCTTCAAGAAGTCCTTCATCTTCGTACATCTCTTCATCTATCTCTACGAATTCGCCATCAATATCTGAAACGGTTTCTCTCATGATGCCGCGCATCATGCGGCCTAATTCGCGCATGCCTCCAAGCCCTGGTAAAGGGCTTATCGCTTTAATTTCATGCATTCTGCGTTTCATTTCTTTCACTCTTCTCGCCGGTGACTCTTTCTCCCTTCTCCTCTGCTCGCCAACCTTGAGTGCTTCGAGAAGTGTTGCGCCGTCATCGGCACTTATCTTACCGTCAGATACCATCTGAAGTATCTCTTTCTGTTCTTCGCTCATGATAGTTCCTTTCTTTTTTGTGCAATATTATGATTAATATATAAATTTCTTTTTATAATTTGTCAAGTCTTTATTCTATTATTGCATATTCTTGCTTCCATTCCGGAATCCAGCCACTTATCATTGACATCGATCATAACATTCTTATATTCGTTGGAACGTTAGTACGTAAGGAGCGTAATGGAAAAAACTGAATTTTTCGCAAAGATGTCAGAAGTCGGTAAAGCCCTCGATTCACCGGAAAGGCTGAGGATACTGGATAGCCTGAGCCAGGCGGCAAGGTCTGTTGAGGATCTTGCGGTGGTTCTTGAGCTGCCTGTCAGGACAGTTTCGCATCACCTTCAGAAACTGAAGGTTTCAGGATTCGTATCATTCGAAAAACAAGGTCGCCACTCCATTTACTCGGTTTCCTGTGAAGATGTGATCAGATTCTTAAGTAATCTCAAGAGTCTCTCGGTTGAGCTTCTGCCTGATATGAAACTTCATATGAAGGAACTTGAGGGAACTCGCGTGAAATATAGATGCCCTGATAACAGAAACATCGATGACATGATCAGAAGCGGTGAAATAACACTGATCGATGTCCGAAACAGAGAGGAATACACCTCCAGGCACCTGCCGGGAGCTGTCTCCGCTCCAATTGATGAGATAAATGATTTCATTTCCGGATTTAATGGCAAGGGGATTGTACTGGCATACTGCAGTGATATTTTCTGCGTCCTTGCGGATAGAGCGGTTACAGAAATAAGGAAAGCTGGCTACACTGCTTTCAGACTGGAGGATAGTGTAACGGAGAGGATTGCAGCGTTTAAATGAGAATCAGTGGACACTGAACGTAAAGAAACAGAGAGGTTAGCAGAATGAAAATGAAGTTCATACTCACAGGTGCAGCAGGTTTCGTGGCTGGAATACTTATTACAGGGATCATCGGCATTTCCGTGGCTCCAGGTATGATGATAAATGAAAACGAAAGCATCTACTCATTCGATGAAACCGTAGAGCGGATACAAGCAGAGGCGATAGAAGCAGGCTGGAAAGTTCCAGCCATTCACGAGATAAACAATTCAGTCGCAAGCGGCGGTTTCGATGTGGCCCCCGTAACCGTCATAGAGCTATGCAAAGTGGACCTGGCAGGACAGATACTGTCCGATGATGAATCCAGAATTGTTTCCTCAATGATGCCGTGCAGGGTTGCTGTATACGAAGATGAAGAGGGAAGAGTTATTGTCTCCCGTATGAATACCGGGCTTGTAAGCAAGATGTTCGGAGGAAACATCGCGACAATAATGGCTGATGCCACCGATGAAACGGAACAGATCGTAGACTCAGTCCTTAACTAAACTTCAAATACGGGGCTGGCTTTCAGCCGGCCCCGTGCCCGCAATGTTCGATATCACCCCTGAGAATCTCAAGTGCATGCCCGAGCAGCGGTAATGCAAAGCCCGCACACTCAATTGCAGCCTTTCTGCTTCCGGGAAGATTGATAACCAGCGTCCGTTTTCTGATCCCTGCACGCGCCCTTGAAAGCCACGCCGACTCAATAATTAATGCCGACTTCTGTCTTATCATCTCCGGAATTCCGGGAACATCCCTTTCACAGACCTCGATAGTTGCTTCAGGGGTAACATCCCGTGCGGAAAACCCGGTTCCTCCCGTTGTGAACAAAACGTCCAGGAAGCCATCTTCACACCAGTTCCTGAGCTTCGCTGCTATTTTTGGAACCTCGTCGGGAACAACTGCGTACCTTGCGGGAACAAAACCGTTGCTGTCGAGCAATTCAATCAATGAGGGACCGCTCATATCCTGATAATCGCCTCTCGAAGCTGAATCACTTACTGTCAGTACACCTGCTGTAAAACCACTGTTCCTGAGAACTTCAATCGGATCATCCGGTTTTACAGTGCCCCGGGCAAGAACTTCCGCGAAGACGCCTTCAAGCGGAAAGATATTACCACGGATAACGTTGTCCGCATGACCGTTGGAATTGTCCTTTCCAATTTCAGTGACTCTCACTACAGCAGATTCGCCCAGCTTCAGCTGGACTCCCCGAAGAAGTGTATGCAGTTCGATGGTTCCGCGGATATCTATATTCTCCCCGCAGCATCCGGGTGAGGTAACTATCCCTTCCGCTTCCATTTTGAAAAGGGACAACTCAGAGAGAATTGAGACCTGGCGTGAACCGTTTCCAGCATGGGCGTCTCCTTCAATACCAAAGTTCTCAATAAGCAGGACCGAGCCCTGCTCTGTTTTACGTGTCTGTCTTTTTTCGGAAAGGCATACAGCATTTATCCATGCCATTTGTATTCTCCCGATTTTCCGCCGCTTTTCCGAAGCAGCCTTACCTCTCCTATTTCCATACCCCTGTCCAGAGCTTTTGTCATATCGTAGATGATGAGAAGGGCAGTTGTAACACCTGTCAGGGCTTCCATCTCGAAACCTGTTGATTCCACACCCTTCACAGTACAGGTTGCGCAAATGGTATTTCCATTCTTATTGAATTCTATCTCCACTCCCCCGATTCTCAGCGGATGACACAGTGGAATTGACTCCCAGGTTCTCTTCACCGCGCTGATGGCACCAATTCTTGCTGTGGAAAATACATCACCCTTGGGAACTTCATCATCATCGATAGCGGCAGATGCGTTTCTGCCGAGTTTGATAGATCCGGAGGCTATGGCCGTTCTTGAGGTGGCTTCCTTCGATGAAACATCGACCATCCTTGCATTCCCCTTGTCATCGATATGAGACATTTTCATGACACTAACCGCCAATCTTCCACATCTTCGCCTGAACACATCCGCCATGAGAATCAGGTTTATTGATTACAGTTCTCCTTACTATGTCTGAAATGATCTCATCCCCTGCATCATTCCGCAGCAGCTCTTTAAGTGATATTCCCTCCTCCTTTGCAAGACAGGAGTGCAGTGTCCCAAGGACAGATAGCCTGATTCTGCTGCAGGAATTGCACATAGGATCTGAAAATGGCGCAATAATTCCGAAAGTCTGTCCGTTGTTTCCGAAGGAATAAATTCCTGCTGTGCCGTCATCAATCTGTCTGACGATTTCACCGTGAACGGAAGCTTTCTCAATTATCTCATCTCTTGAAACGAATGTATCTTCGGAAAGCCTTGATGGCATATGTTCAATGAAACGGACTGTAACACCTGTTTCACCGCTCCATATGATGAAATCCTCGATCTCATCATCGTTGATATCTCTCATGACTACGCAGTTAACCTTAACAGGATCAAGACCCGCGTCGAATGCCGCCGCAACGGCCCCTTCAATATCATCAAGACTTACATCCCTTCTGGAGATACGTTTTATCCTATCATCCTTCAGGCTGTCCAGACTGATGTTAACCCTCTCTATTCCAGCATCGGCAAGCTGCTTCGCCATACTGCGAAGCAATAAGCCATTGGTTGTTAGCACCAGCTCACCGGGATTGAGTTCAGAAATACCCTCCACAATGTCCAGAACGCCTTTCCTTACCAGAGGCTCACCTCCGGTTATTCTCACTTTCGTTATGTCAGCCGCTTTCATGATTATCCCGCAAAGACGGATAGTTTCATCCACAGAGAGAATGTCTTTATGAGAAACAAGGGGGATACCTGATTCAGGCATACAATAAATGCAGCGGAGATTACACCTGTCAGTGACTGAAAGCCTGAGGTAATTGATCTCCCGCCCTTTTGAATCTCTCATGAGAAAGAGAGTTCTCCCGCTGTGGAACTGAAAAAGTGGAAAGGAAGGGTTTGTCCAGCCTGAATGGTCAGCTGCTCGGAATCAACTATTGCGAGGGCATTAACATTCACTGTACTCATCAGATCCCCCGAACCCGATGAATCAGGATGATGAAGCCTCCAGGCATTGCCTTCCCTGTAAGCGATAACCCTGAGGAAATGCAGTCTGCCCGGTTTCTTCCGGTAATCAGAAGTCATCTCGCCATGGTATGTCCTCTTGCGGTATCCTTTGAAGCCTGATCTTTTCCGGAGAAGCGGTAGTACGTACTCCTCGATGGATACCATTACGGACACCGGGTTACCCGGGAGCCCGAAGACAGGAATACCCGCTGTACTGCTGCCGAAGGTTAACGGTTTGCCCGGTTTCTGGGCGACCATCCTGAAATGCAGCTTCACGCCAAGAGATTCAAGCACCGATGGAACGAAATCCTTCGTACCCTTTGAAACCCCTCCCGCCACTATAAGAATATCGCTGCAACCCAGAAACTGCCCGAAAGATGCCCTGAGAGAATCGGGATCATCAGCGGAATGAACGGAAACTGCTACTGGAAAACCGCTCATTGAAAGCTGAGAAGTTATAAGCGGCAGATTCGCATTTCTTACCTGCCCTGGTGACGGTATCCAGGTTGGGGGAATTATTTCAGTCCCGGTGGTTACTACGGCAATACGGGGTTTTCTGAATACAGGCAGAACGCCCTTCCCAGCCATGGCTGCTATTCCAATATGCTGATGGGAAAGTCTAGTGCCGTGTTCCAGCACCAGCTGCCCCTTTTTGACGTCTTCACCTTTCCAGCAGATGTTCGCTCCAACAGGCGGCACTCTTTCAAGGTGGAGAATGGAATTCTCAACGATAGATTCCTCGACGATCACGATCCTGTCTGCCCCTTCAGGTATTATGGCACCGGTCATTATCGGGCAGGCAATACCCGATTTAATTCTGATTTCTCTGGCATCACCAGCGGTGACCTCTTCAAGAAGTTCATGCCTCAGGTCATCTCCTGAAATGGCAAATCCATCCATAGCAGAGCGATTGAAAGGCGGCATATCGATATCCGAATGAACATCAGAAGCCAGAACGTGACCAACAGCCACATCAATGGATACTTCTGCAGCCTCTGGTTCTCCTGAATGATCCAGCACCAGTTTAAGCGCTTCCTCGAACGGAATCATCATACCTCCAGACTGCCGAGTATAATGTTGAAATCCTCCTCGGATTTCTCCCAGATCTGCAGCAGTGTCTCCGCGAGAGGAGTAATACTGGTCCCTCCGCCTCCAGCTCCTCCTCTGTCACTGAAAAGCAGTTTTGCTCCAAGGCGCTGTTCGGCATCGTGCAGCAGCACCCAGGCTCGCTTGTACTGGATCCCGGTTTTCCTGGCAGCCTGCAGAATAGATCCCGTCTCACGGACAGCCTTCAGCAGGTCCATTCTACCTTCTCCAAAGAGTGGCTTTCCGTGAAGGTTCAGCCAGTGCTTACCGCCAATTGATAAAGGAGAATAATTACCTACCCGCATCAATCCCGGCACCAGTCTTGCAATCCTGTCCGCACTTTCTGAAGATACCGGACCATCTAATGTGAGATCCGCTCTGGGCTCCAATCCTTCCGCAGATTGCTTCTGCCGCGAATCCGAACGAATATGAATATGAAAATCAGGATCAAGCAGCTTAAGAATCGAGTTGCTCTCGAAAATCGTGATGTCCAGAGGGAATACAAATTCATCGAGACTGTCTGCAAGCTCGTCAATTGTTGTATACGTGAAGAAAACAACCTTTGACGCACCTGCTGCACTGAAACGGCTGGTATCTGTACCGGCAGGTCCCTTCCCGTCGCTGATTCGGGAAGGACCGTGTCCCGCACGCGAGAGTTTAACACAGGCCACAGTTAAAGTGGCTGATGTCAACTCTTTTGTGAGACATTCAGCAATGAGTGTTTTGCCAAGTTTCCTCGAATCCGAGGAAACAACTATGCTTTTTCCCAAAAAATACTCCGTTCAATCATCATGCAAGGGTTATACCCTTAGAACATAACGCAGATCAATTGATTTGAAAACTGCCCGAATGGTCGAAAGGGTCATAGGGACAGAAAATCCAGTGTAATGCAACTCCGGTCGAACCTGTCGTTGAGAAAGTTGAGTTCTAGTATGTTACGTAATTACTGACAACGCTGGAGGCAGGCATGAGATCAGAATATCTGTTGACAAGGATTATCCTTGCACTCACCCTTGTTTCGTTACTGATGATTCTTTTTGCCTTTCTGACCTCTACAAGCATGAATGGAGTCATACTGGGGCGTTGGTCAGTTTCAGTTACGCTGGCATCTGTTATCCTGTTAATTGCATGCGGTCTTATCATCCGTTTTCTGACAGGATCAGAGAAAATACTTGAATCGGGCAGAGTCCTGCTTTCCAGATGCCCTGATTTTCTAGCTTCATTGCTGATGGTCACCACCCTTCCCCTCTTTTTCGTACTCTGGTTTCTTTTCCCGATCCCATTCCTTCAGAGAACATCCGCCATAATCGGAACCGCTCTCCTTACTCTTGCTCCCGGTCTCCTGATAATCGTCAGCTATCCGCGCAAACGCAGAAGATCGGCAATCCTCGGAACGGTTGTCATGGCAGTTTCACTTCTGACAGCTTTACTGATATCGGAACTCGTACTGAGAAAGCTGATGCCGCCGGGCATCTTCAATCCCAGGTTCGGTCTTCGCCCATATCAGCACGTAGAGCTGGAGGTTAACCTTCGGGGGATAACCCCGGGAGGTGTATTGACTACGAATGCATGGGGTATGCGAGGGGAGAATCCCCCCGAAAACTGGGACGAATGGCTGACAATTGTTTCCGTGGGGGGAAGTACCACTGCCAACTTCTACCTGGATGATTCACTCACATGGTCCGCAATCATTCAGGACAGGCTTCGAGAAGTGTATCCGCAAACGTGGGTAGGTAACTGCGGTATTCCAAAACACTCTGCCGCGGAACACGCTTTGCTGGTCAGGGAAATTCTTTCCGAAGTGAATCCTGACTATGCATTATTTCTGGTTGGTATAAATGATGTTGGACAGTTTCTCAGAGGGGAAGCTGCTCTGAATGTCAGCCTGCCGGAGACAGGTTTCCGGCAGGCTGTTTTCAAGCATTGCATGCTTATGCAGGTGCTGTATAAACTGAAGATAGTATTCATTGATAAAGCACCCGTACTGTCCCAGGCCGTTGATCCTATGTTCATAGAGGAGCCCATGTTATCTACCGAGATGGAGCTGCCGGATGATCTTCACGATCTCATTCCACAGCCGGATGAGTACAGGAACAGAATAGAAGCAATTATTCTCGAATGTCGTATATTGGGCATTATTCCGGTATTCATGACTCAACCGATTCTTTATGAAGATAATGAGTACTGGAGAGGAATTCAGGGAGGAAGCTACTGGTTTGGCGGGGCCGATTCCAATTTCTCTGCAGCTTCCTACTGGTTAATTCTGAATACTCTCAACAACGATTTGATCGAGGTTTGTGAGCGGGAAAGCGTAGCATACATTGATCTTGCATCAATGATAATGCATTCGAGAGACATTTTTTATGATTCCATGCATCTTACCGAATATGGGGCGGTCATGGTTGGCGAGGAGGTCGCAGATTACTTTATTGAAAGAATCGTCAATGAGCAGGATCATGAAAACAGATAAAGCATCACAGGGGGTCATCTCATAAATACCTGGATACTTGGAATATCCGCCTTCTACCACGACTCGGCAGCATGTCTTATTCATAATGGCAGAATTGTCGCTGCGGCGCAGGAGGAAAGGTTCACCCGGAAAAAGCACGACCACCGCTTTCCGGAAAACGCAATCGCCTACTGCCTGAAAGAGGGCGGTATTGAAGCTGCAGATCTTTCTCATGCAGGTTTCTATGATAAACCTTTTCTGAAATTTGAGCGGCTTTTAGAAACGTATCTTTCTTACGCTCCGAGCGGGCTGCATTCATATCTGAAATCCATGCCTCTCTGGCTTAAGGAAAAGCTCTGGATGGGTGATCTTATCAAGAAGAATCTCAAGGGATACAAGGGTGAAATCACATATCCCGAGCATCATCAGTCACACGCTGCATCAGCCTTCTTTCCAGGTCCTTTCAAGGAAGCAGCTATCATAACAATGGATGGTGTTGGAGAATGGGCTACCGCCTCCTGGGGGGTAGGTAAAGGAAACAGGATAGATCTTCACAGTGAGCTGCTATTTCCGAGCAGCCTCGGATTACTGTACACTGCATTTACTTATTACATCGGCTTCAAAGTTAACAACGGTGAATACAAGGTGATGGGACTTGCTCCATACGGTAAACCGGTATACGCGCAGACCATACTCGATAATCTGATCGACCTGAAAGAAGACGGTAGTTTCAGGCTGGACATGAGTTACTTCAACTATTGCCAGGGTCTCACTATGACATCCGATAAGTTCCACGAGCTTTTCGGTGATCTTCCCAGAAAACCGGAGAGCAGCATCACTCAGCGTGATATGAACCTTGCTGCATCCGTTCAGGCAGTAACGGAAGAGATCGTTCTTAGAACGGCAAGGTATGTCAGACGGGAAACCGGGCAGCGAAACCTCTGCCTTGCAGGCGGCGTCGCCCTCAACTGCGTTGCAAACGGGAAGATACTCAGGGAGCGTATTTTTGATGATATCTGGATACAGCCGGCTGCGGGAGATGCCGGGGGCAGTCTAGGCGCAGCTCTGTTCATCTGGCACCAGATACTTGGAAACCAGCGTGATGTCGATGGTGTTCATGATCTGCAGCAGGGGTCTTATCTCGGTCCCGGCTGGAGTGACAGTGAAATAGAAAAGTGGCTTGCAGATGCAGGATATCCTTACGAGAAAATGGATGAAGCAGACCTTTTCGATACGGTCTCCGGCGGTATCGCCGCCGGCAGGGTGATAGGCTGGTATGCCGGCAGGATGGAGTTCGGCCCGAGAGCCCTGGGCAACAGATCGATAATTGGAGATGCCAGAAGTGAATCAATGCAGTCAATCATCAATCTTAAGATAAAATACAGGGAGTCCTTCCGGCCGTTCGCACCATCTGTTCTTCTGGAAGATCTTGAGGAATTCTTCGATACAGATAAAGCAAGCCCATATATGCTTCTGGTCACTCCGGTACGCACAAGTCATCGAAGAGAGCTGTCGGAGGAGGAGGAGAAGCTGTTCGGAATGGAGAAACTCAGAATCCCCAGATCGGACATTCCGGCGATAACGCATGTTGATTATTCATCCCGCCTTCAGACTGTAAGCGCTGCGGATAATCCCCGCTACCACGGACTGATCTCAAGTTTCAAGAAAAAGACAGGATACGGCATAGTAATCAACACAAGTTTCAATGTCAGGGGCGAACCGATTGTATGTACACCTCAGGATGCATACCTCTGCTTCATGCGGACGGAGATGGACATTCTTGCTCTTGGAAACTGCTTTCTGAAAAAAGAGGAGCAGCCCCATCTCGAACCGGCGGATGAGCATCACTCGGAAAAAAGAAAAATACCCGAAGTGAAAAGCAGAGCGGAGTTAAGAAAATTCGGTTTGATAATGGCGGGAGCTTTTGCGGTATTATGTGTACTGCTTTATTTCAGGAACAGCACACTGCCGCCACCGGCGGCGGGCTTGTCCGGTTTCTTTCTTCTATCAGCTCTCCTGTACCCGGGGCTGCTGTTTCCGATTGAGAAACTATGGATGAAGCTTGCTTCCGTAATGAGCTATATCATGACAAGAGTACTTCTCACTCTCGTTTACATACTGGCAGTTATCCCCACAGGACTGATCATGCGTCTTCTGGGAAAAAGACCCCTGCAGCTCGGTTTCGCAGAAGAGGTGAAGACATACTGGGTAGATGTCGATCCAGAAGGTCCTTGCAGCAGGCCGGAAAAACAATACTGAGATAGGATAAATAATGGGACGTATCAAAGATATCTGGGGATTCCTGCGAACAAGGAAAAAATGGTGGCTGGTTCCGATAATAACAGTACTGCTTTTGCTTAGTCTTATCATTGTTCTTTCGCAGGGCTCGGCGCTCGCGCCTTTCATTTACGCGATCTTCTGATCTTTGGGAAAGAGTCGATGAACAACTGAAGTGATTATTCAGGTACTTATAGAAGTAATCGAATATAAAGTGTCCCTGCAGCCTATTTTCTCCTTTTCTCCCTTGAATGCCCGGGAAGAACTTCGATCTGACGTCTTTTATGCGAAGGTTTTCGAGCCACGTAGATCTGCAGGCCGGTGTCAGGACTGATGCCGGTATGATACATTGCAGTTGCCATGGTCATTGGTGTGGGTAGAAATATCTGAGATTTTTCCGGCCGCATGTTCTGTTCTCTCAACTCATCGGCAGCCTTGTACATATCGTTTAAATCGCATCCCGGGAAGGCCACAAGTATATAAGGTTCAATGTACTGTTCCCTGCCTGCTTCTCTTGAGGTCCGCTCAAAGAGATCCTTGAATCGTCTCCAGAGATCGGGGGAAGGTTTCCTCATCAGTTCCAGTACTTCTGGCGCGAAATGTTCCGGAGCGATCTTCAGGTATCCTGACACATTATCCCTGACCAGCTTCTTGATAAAACCCGTATCCCGAAGAGCTACATCGTACCGTATACCGCTGGATACAAAGACATTCTGCACACCTTTGATCTCCGCGACAGCATCCAGAAGCTCGATATAGGACCCATGATCAGTTTTGAAATTATCGCAGATCTCAGGATAGAGGCATGAGTATCTTCTGCATTTCTCAAGTACTATCCCGCCTGCACAACCGAGACCGTATAGATTCGCAGTGGGTCCTCCAAGGTCGCTGACCGTTCGGCCGAAGTACCTCTTACCGGTCAGCGTCTCAACTTCCCGAACGACAGAAGGCAGACTCCTGCTGCTAATCAGCTTCCCCTGGTGCAGCCCCAGGGCACAGAAACTGCAGCCCCCCGCACATCCCCGAACTACTGTAATCGAATTCTGTATCATCCTGAACGCCGGGATATCATCAGTGTAAATCGGATGGGGTTCCCGCGAATATGGGAGTTCATATACCCTGTCCATCTCCTCTGTGCTTAATGGAAACTGGGGTGGGTAAACAATAACCGCACGGCTGTCGGCTCTCTGAATGATTGTGGATCCGGAGTAGGGACTTATCTCACTTTCCAGCAGTTTCGTCATTTCCATGAATGCATCGGAACTGCCGGATACCTCCTCATGAGAAGGCAGTTCGATATGCTGTCCTGTATCCATTCCTTCAAGAGCTTTTATACTTGTGTAGACTGCGGTACCTCTGATCCCATGAATATCACTGCCGGAGGAAAGGGCATCAGCAATGGAGCCAGCTGCCCTCTCACCCATTCCGTAAACAAGGATATCCGCTTTTGTGTCGAGCAGGATCGATTTCCGGACCCTGTCACTCCAGTAATCGTAATGGCTGAGCCGTCTCAGACTGGCCTCTATACCCCCGATTACGATGGGAACTCCAGGCATATATCTCTGAGCGAGATTAACATATTTCAGCAGTGCCCGGTCAGGTCTTTTACCTGGCTTTCCGCCTTCGGAATAGGCATCGTTGGAACGGATCCTGTTCAGGGATGTGTAGTGATTCACCATCGAGTCCATGGCACCCGATGTTATTCCGACGAAGAGCTCCGGGGTACCCAGCCGCAGGAAATCTTCAGTTGACTGGATATCCGGCTGTGGAATAACTCCCACTCTGTATCCCATACTCTCCAGGTATCTGCCTATGAGAGCCGCTCCGAAGGCAGGGTGATCAACGTATGCATCTCCGGTAATCAGAATGATATCACAGGAATCCCATCCCAGAGAATCCATTTCTTTCCTTGTAACCGGTAAAAATGGAGCTGTTTCGCTCATGAATCACCCTATTCCTTCCTGATAAAAGAAAGTACTTAAACAAGGGAGGCATTGACAAGTCCCCTTTAAAAGCGGACACTGATAGTGAACGAATGTTTACTTTGATAGAAAGGAGAAACAGAAATGAATACAGAAAACGCCACACTGTTCAGCGGAAGGGTAACGGCTGGAAGAACAACTTTTTTCATAGATGTAAGACAGGCGGTTAACGACAGGTTCTACATCTCCATAACGGAATCACGCAGAATCTCAGATTCCGGCTTCGACCAGAACAGGATATTCCTTTTTGAAGAGAATCTTGAAGAGATAGGCAGCATGATAGCAAAGGCATCGGAAGATCTCAGGCTGGCAGTCGATAAAAGAGGCGAGCTGCCGCAGGACGGTTCATCTGGCAAGTACGAACGAAGCGGAAAAACCTGGACGGAGGAAGAAGAGGATATCCTCCGGGATGAATTCAGCAAAGGTACAGAACGGGACGAGATCGCTCTCCTTCTCAAAAGAAGCGCCTACGCGATAACTCTCAGGCTGGAAAAAATGGAGTTGATCGAAGCACCAAAAGAAGAAGAAAAAGCGATTGTCAGTTAAGCTCTGCCTGTCCTCTTATGGTTTCAACCCATTTTTCAAGGTCCGGAACCAGCCAGGCAGCGGAATCCGTACCCCCGACATCATTCCTCCGGATTGAACCCCGAAAAGGTTCGCCATAGGGGAGGTAAGGACACGGATATGTTCAGGGTACCTGGCATATACCTCCGCCTTGGCGGCCTTAAGAAGCTTTCGAAGCAGAAATAGAAGGCCAGCAGCGAGAATCAGCGAAGCTACAATAAAATATATCGCAATGGGCATGATATTTCCCCCCTTTTTACAGACTTTTAGAGCCTGCTACATATCGATTATTATCCATTCCCCATTCGAATTAAGCTCGAGGTCCATATCATCATCATCTGTGTCTGTTTCACCGGAAGCGATTTCCCTTACTGTAATCGTATACTCAATTTCTGCCTCGGTGCTGTCTCGTGAATAATCAATCTCATCAATCGAGAATGAGACAATTTCTATTTCATCGAGCATAGCATCGTTAAATTGTGCATGCATTTCCGTTGACATGTAACTTCTCATTCTATCGTACTCGCCTGCTTGTGCTGCCTCAAGCATTCGCTCCGCAATTATCTCCGGGCCGGGGGGTACTTCTGCTCCGCATGACAAAATAAGAACGAAAACTGCAAGAGAGATAAGTGCAATGCCGATTCTGAACATTTCTCCTCCTTATCAGCAAGTAAATATATGTACATGCTATTCTGAAACTATCGAACTTCCCGCAAGTCTGGGTAACCTTGGCGAATTCCAATTCCCCTGTTAGTGTCGGTACTTAAACCCCTACGGAAGATAATATGGAATGACCCCGGTCAACGCAATATTACTATTTCTGGCTGGTATCGCCGCGGGATTTGTGAATGTCAGTGCCGGCGGCGGTTCTTTTCTGACAATACCTCTTCTGATAATACTGGGAGGCCTGCCTGCAACCGCTGCAAACGCTTCGAACAGGGTGGCAATACTGCTGCAGAATGTCATTGCCGCGCGGAACTTCAGAAGACACGGATTCCGGGATATAAGGCAGGGAATCAAGCTGGGATTATCAGCCATGGTGGGTGCTGTCATAGGGTCGATGATAGCATTGGATGTACCCGAAAACGTTTTTCGCACCATCCTTTCGGTCATCATGGTTCTTGCGCTTGCTGTAATCCTTCACACGAACAGGAAGAAGTGCGCTGAGCATATCTACCAGCAGCTGCGGCATCCAGTTCTTCAGATATTCATGTTCTTTTTCATAGGCATCTACGGCGGTTTCATTCAGGCCGGGACCGGTTATCTCGTGATCTGTTCGCTTTCGATCATCGGAGGGCTTTCACTCGTTAAAACAAATAGTCTGAAGACCATAATCATTGCAGCCTATCTCGTTCCATCAGTACTGATTTTTCTTCTCAATGGAGAAATCCGCTGGTTTCCAGCATTAGTCCTTGCCTCCGGGACATCCATAGGCGGATGGTTCGGCTCAACTTTTGCCATCAGGAAAGGCGACAGATGGATAAAGATAATTCTGGTGGTAGCGATTCTTGTAATGGCGGCCAAGATGATCGGGTTATTCTGATGAACTATCGTCCGTTACCGTAAGAACATCCTTTATTACAGTTGAGATGTCCTGTAACCGGTAAGGTTTCTGAAGGAATCCTGCCAGTTTCTTGCCGGCGAACCTGTGCATAACATCCTTCCTGCTGAAACCGCTGGAGATGATAACCGGGACATCGGTACGAATACGCCGGATCTCACGATACACTTCGTCACCGCTGAGGTGCGGCATAGTCATATCCAGAACTACCAGCACTATATCCTCCGCATTTTTCCTGAATAGATCAACTGCCTGCAGGCCATCTTCAGCCGAAATAACTTCAAATCCAAGATGCTCGAGCATATTCCTTCCTACAGCAAGTACTGTGTCTTCATCATCAGCAAACAGGACGGTTCCCTTTCCAGTCCATATCTCTTCTGTTATCCCCTCACCGGAATGGAGGTTATCCGAATCAGGCCCGGAATAAACCGGGAAAAGAACCTTGACAGTTGTCCCCTCACCCGGTTCGCTGTAGACTTTTATTGCTCCTTTATGACTCCGAATTATTCCAAGAACGGATGATAAACCCAGCCCTCTTCCAGCGTGTTTTGTAGTGAAAAAAGGTTCGAAGAGCTGTGTCTTGATCGACCCGTCCATACCGCAGCCAGTATCAGAGACTTCAACGTAAACATACATATCCTCACTTATCTCCAAAGAGAGTTCAGTGGTTTGAAGATATGCGGAATCACAATAAAGCGCCCCCGTTGTTATTGAGATCACTCCGCTTGCAGAGGCTATGGCTTCAGAAGCATTGGTGATAAGGTTCATGAGTATCTGCCTTATCTGAGCGGCATCAGCCATTATCAGAGGCAGCTTATCCGCAAGTCTGAATTTGAGAACTGCCTTCTTTGAGATACTCACTTCCAGGAGGTGTGTGAGTTCGATAACGATCTTGTTCAGATCAAGAGGCAGTATTTCGAAATCACTTCTCCCTGAATAGGCAAGCATCTGTCTGGCGAGATCAGCTGCGGTGGTAGCTGCATTGACTATGTTATTCAGAGAACCCCTTGCATTGCTGGTTTCAGGGACAGCCATAAGTGCAAGATCGGCATTGCCCAGAATAGCCATAAGGATATTGTTGAAATCATGGGCTATACCGCCTGCAAGAACCCCCAGACTTTCCAGTTTCTGTGTATGCTGAATCCTTGCCTGCAGTTCAAACCGCTCGTTCTCAGCGTTTCTCCGAGCTGTGATATCACGCACAACAGCTATAACACTTTCGCGGTCGTATGGAGCAAGCCTTGCTTCAAAGAATCCGTGCCGCGATCCTGTCTCGAGTTCGTATTCCACTGACTGAACTTCTCCGGTCGCAAGAGCCGCTTCAATGCAGATCAGTACCTCCTGCAATTTCTTATCATCAATACTGAGTTCACGAACATTGCTTCCAATTATCTTATTCTGCGGTATAGCCAGTTCGCTGTCGTCTTCTGCCCAGAAATCCACATATTCACCATCACGGCTAAGCACGAACATTATATCCGGCATTGTTCTTAGTAGGCTTTCCATGTTCCGAACGCTCTGGTAAAGCTTCTGCTGAGTATTCTTCAGTTCGGAAATGTTAAGGAAGGAACATATGCTGGTAGTGGTTCCCGGGATTAGATCCACATTCAGGTGTACATTCTTCAGATTGTTATTCCTGTCGACCATCTGAAACTCGTACTCGTTCGGTGAAGATCTCCCCTTGCTGCCATTTTCTGTATGGTGCTTCAGCATTTTCTCAAGGTCGGCAGGAGCAACGAATTCCGTCCATTTCATCTTACCGCAGATCTCATCGGCAGAATAGCCGGACAATCTCTCAAATCCCCTGTTTACAAGCAGTATTGTCATATCGTTGTTCACAATGGCTGTTGCAGTACCTGTGTTCTGAAATACTACCCGGTATCTTTCTTCGCTTTCCTTAAGAGCCTCTTTAGAATTGTGCCAGTCGGTTATATCTATTGCTATGCCGCCTATCAGGGGTTCGCTGCCATCCCTGTCGATCCGGAAAGAGTGTATCTCAAAGATGAATTCCCTCCCATTATGGAGCTGAAGTTTCTTCTCATAGATATTGCATCCGTCTGCCAGTGTTTTCTCATCATCCTCTATCATCCCGCGGGCGAAATCATCTGGAAACAGAAGATCCGGAGTCTTGCCAACCCATTTCTCTTCCGGACCAAAAGCATCCGCGAAATATTTGTTCACATGAAGGTATTTCGAATGGATATCCCTTACGAAGACTGCTCCGGGAAAATGATCAAGGAATGCCTGCAAAAGCACCTCAGACTCACTGAAGGGCTTCATGGATCGATTTTTCTTCGACATATTCCTCCTGCGGGTCTTGTGTAAGTAGTGCTGCTGAGTATTGACTATATTGTATACTGATATGATTCTGCAAGTGTGAATTCAAATCCGTGAATCTTTTCGGAGATAATCAATGTTCACTCGGGAGGTTCCCAGAAATGTCATGCTTGAAAATCCTCTTCAGGAAGCTGTTTCCCCCTCTATTTACCATAAGAATCAAGAGCGGGGAAGCCTGCCTTCAGAACGGTAAACTCACATCTTCATTTTTGAGTGATTGTACTGAAATTGCCCGGAAGAATAGAATTTCGTCAGGATGGATATGGGGCTACAGTTCTCCCGGAGGAGCAAGATTGGAGTTCTCTTCAAAGATCAGCAAGAGGGACGCGCAACGCTTTCGGAACGCCGCTGGAGTCCACAGGCTATGAAAGAGTCCATGTACTGCAGGATATATTCGGTAGTGAACATGGTTCCCCCCGGCAAGGTAGCAACCTATGGACAGATAGCGAGGATAGCGGGAAGATGCTCCGCCCGGAACGTCGGCTATGCGATGTCCTCTGTTTCTTCCGATAGCGATGTACCATGGCACAGGATTATAAACAGCAGGGGAAGAATAAGTGTCAGAAGCCATGGAGAAGAATGCACGGCACAGAGCAGAATGCTGGAGTCCGAGGGTATTCTTTTCAGTGATTCCCGAACCATTGACCTGGAAATATTCGGCTGGGAGGGACCAGCAATAGAAACCGGATCAGATGAAACATAAGGACAGAAGAGACTGGTCTGAGAAGGATCTGAAAAAGCACATAGTCGATCAAAGGAAACACCTCTGGCGGGAAAGTACCATCGAGAGAGTAGCCTCCTGGCTTGATCTGCGAAGCAGGATCACAGCGGTTGATATAGGCTGCGGTCTTGGTTATCTGGGTTGGACTTTCTGGCGGCACTACGGCAGCGGCAGCAGCTATATCGGTATAGATTGCTCAATCAAATTACTCCGCGAAGCACAGGAAATTCAATCGGAATGGTCAGAGGGCGGCAATGCCTGCTTCGTGAACGGTTCGGCATACAGTATTCCCCTGCCGGATGAATGCGCCGACTGGACTATGTGCCAGACACTGCTGATGCATCTTGAATTTCCTGAAAATGCCATGAATGAAATGATAAGGGTAACAAAACGCGGGGGCGTCATAATGTGCATGGAACCGGACAATATATCCTCTTCCATGAGCATGGTCTCCAATTCGGTTCACTCCCCTTCAATCGAAGAGAAACTCGCACAGTTCAAGATACAGCTTATCTGGGCTGAAGGAAGAAAGAAACTTGGAAGGGGCGACTGGGGAATAGGAACAAGAGTGCCGGGGATGATGGCCGAGCTCGGACTGATCAATATCGATGCCCTTTACAATGACTCCCCCCGTTTTGTTCATCCTCCCTACGAAACGGAAGTACAGAAGTACAGTATTGAAAAGATGCGGGAGAACATCAAAGACAAAGATGAAGACACGAAGAAACTGCTCCGGAGAAGATATAAAGAGTGTTTTCTAGCCGGAGGGGGCTCTCTGTCTACCTTCTACAGGTACATGAAATCCGTTGAAGCCAGACAGGAAGAGTGGGAAACAATGGTTCTGGATCAGTTGGAAAACAGCTCTTACTGCCATGGGATCAGCGGCTCTCACTTCTACTGCATCAGGGGATTCAAGCCGGAAAGAGAATAACGCCGATCAGGGCTCTCTCATCCGCTTACAAGCATGGTTCTGGCAAGCCTGCCCTGCAGTCTTCCCGCGATCTTTGCAAGGTGCAGTGTTGAAAGAAAAAGAACAACACCGCCCAGAACAACAAAGGGCATAAGCCAGATGGGAGTCCACCAGACTTCAGGAACATCGAACACAGGTATATCCAGAACCAGTTCAAAGATGGGAGCCGCAATCATTGAAAGAGATACTGCTATAAGAGTTATGAACAAGGTGAAGTACAAAACACCGAGAGGCAGCATCAGTATCAGATATATGAAAGATGACCATGTACTTCCAGCAGAAAATATTCCCTTAATGCTTCCCCACCATCCGCTGCCTTTACTTATGAAGATAGCCCTTCTGGGCATTCTCGCGCCGAGAAGCGCTTCAACAATTCTGCCTTCAACGAAAGCCAGCGCTCTGAATGATAGAAAAAACAACCATGCCAGTGGGACACCAATTATAAGAATAATCAAACTGGCAGAAACTGAAAAACCTGTTACAGCCCACGTGAAGTATACAATACCTGTAGCCAGGGAGAGTATCATGTACAGCAGCGCGGCCCAGGCGGAAGGTTCGGTAATTATCCCGCAGAATGCAGCTATCCCTCGTCTTGTTCGCTTGACAGAAGAGAGGGCAGGAACAGTATATTTTTCAACGTTGCGGTAGTGTTCCGCCACTTCTTCAGGGTCGCCGTATCTGGTGATGATATTCCTTACAGCTTCTTCCTTCGTTTCTTCAGGGTTTTCGGAAAGCTCGGTATCAAGGGCTGTGCTCAGATGATCCTCCGCATCGGACAGCGCATCCTGTATTGTTGCCCTGTCGCTCCCCTTTAACTCTTCCCGAAAAGCGTTCAGGTAGTCCTCAATCAGCTTTATCATCGGGGGCACCTCCCAGTATTTTTTCAATCAATCTACTTGTTCTCTTCCAGATCGATACCCAGCGCAGATGGGCTTCACGACCTTTCTCAGTTATTACATAGTAACGACGCGGGGGTCCTGTTACGGATGGCTCTACTCTGCTGCACAGAAGATCCCTCGCCTCCAGAGATCTCAGAACAGGATACAGAGCTCCGTGTTTCACAAGAGGTACGCTCTGCTTATCTTCATCCTCCATAAGTTTAGCTATCTGATATCCGTACATGGGATCATCCGCATAATAAAGAACACTCAACAGGGCCAGCGAAGTGATGCCGGCACTGAGCTCTTTTCTGAATTTTCTGTCGGCTTTGAAAGCACTCTTCTCCGTTTCGATCCCGGACAGGGACGGACCAGCCATTTCACCTCTCCCTTCCTGAAAAGTACATATCATTGCAAGTCAATACTACTATTAACTTAATACTATGTCAAGACAAACTATAGTTATTAGAAGCCATGACATTGAAAAGCACCTATTTAGCTCATCAGAATATTCACAGTCTCAAGAAACAGCATAGAGATAGACGTACTGCTGAATCTCTCCTCCTTTATTATGATACACTGCAGAAGCAATGAGTTTCATTTAGAGCAGGGAGCGTCATGACATCCGCAGATTTGGAAAACAGTATTGATTTCATAAGAGAGATTGTAGAGAAGGATATAAAAGAAGGGAAAAATGACGGCAGGGTACACACCAGATTCCCGCCGGAACCGAACGGTTACCTTCATATAGGACATGCAAAGGCTTTCTGCATCGATTTCGGTATTGCAGATGATTATGGGGGTTTGTGCAACCTTCGATTCGATGATACGAATCCTGTGAAGGAAGATGTTGAATACGTTGATTCTATAATCAATGATATAAAATGGCTCGGTTTCGATTGGGAAGACAGACTCTATTACGCTTCGGATTACTTCAACAGAATGTACAAATACGCGCAGCAGCTTATTGAGAAAGGCGCTGCCTATGTCTGCGACCTGTCTGCCGAAGAAGTCCGTGAATACCGGGGCACCCTGACGGAGCCCGGCAGGAACAGCCCATGGAGAAACAGATCGGTGGAGGATAATCTGGACCTTTTCCGAAGGATGAAAGCGGGTGAATTTCCTGACGGAACCAGAACTCTCCGAGCGAAAATAGATATGGCTTCTCCCAACATTAACATGAGGGATCCCGCTGTCTATCGTATCCTGAAGAAAAATCATCACAGAACTGGAGATGAATGGTGCATCTACCCCATGTACGACTACGCCCACTGCCTTGAGGATTCAATAGAGGGGATAACCCATTCATGCTGTTCCATTGAGTTCGAAGATCACCGTCCCCTTTACGATTGGTTCCTCAATCAGCTTGATGTCTTTCACCCTCAGCAGATCGAGTTCGCAAGACTGAATCTTACCTATACGATAATGAGCAAACGCAAGCTGGCCATACTTGTAGAAAACGGGCTTGTTTCAAGCTGGGACGATCCAAGGATGCCGACCCTTTCCGGACTGCGAAGGCGGGGATACACACCCGAGGCAATCAGGGATTTCGTAGGCAGGATCGGTGTGGCGAAAAGGGACAGCACTGTAGATATGGCGCTTTTAGAATACTGCATAAGGGACGATCTTAACAGAAGAGCTCCGAGGTTTATGGCGGTACTCGATCCCCTGAAGGTCATCATAGAGAACTACCCTGCAGGAAAGCAGGAGGAGCTGGAATTCATAAACAATCCGGAGGATGAATCCGCAGGAACGAGAATGGTTCCATTTTCAAGAGAACTCTACATAGAAAGAGATGATTTCCAGGAAGAGCCGCACAGAAAATTCAGACGCCTGGCCCCCGGAAAGGAAGTGCGCCTGAGGTACGCCTATTTGATAACATGCGTTGATTCCGTGAAGGATGAAAACGGGAATGTGAAGGAGCTTATCTGCACCTACGATCCGGAAACCCGGGGAGGAAGCACGCCGGATGGCCGAAAAGTGAAGGGTACGCTTCACTGGGTTTCAGCGGAACATTCAGTACCTGCGGAAGTCCGGCTGTACGACAGGCTGTTCACAGTGGAAAACCCGCTTTCGTCGGGCAGTTTCATTGATACCATAAATGCTGAATCTTTAAAGGTGCTGAATCGATGCCGAATCGAACCTTCAGCGGCAGATCTTGCAATCGGTGAACCGGTTCAGTTCGAGAGAAAAGGTTATTTCTGTAAAGACCCGGATTCTGCTGAAGGCAGTCTCGTTTTTAACCGGACCATCTCACTGAGGGATACATGGAAGAAGATTCTGAAGAACCAGAAATAGAACGGTATGTGTATGGACAGAAAACTGGTCGAATTCAGGCATTCGCTGCATAGGAACCCGGAACTTTCAGGCAGAGAAGATGCTACCTCCGCCGCGATACAGGATCACATTACCGCGCACCTGCCTGATAATCTTATAGCAGGTCTTGGAGGCAGAGGCATAGCCGCTGAGTTCAAAGGGGCGGAATCCGGACCGAGAATTCTCCTCAGATGCGATATGGATGCTCTGCCCATAAATGAGGAGCTTGATGTACCTTACTCTTCAGTTACCGATGGAGTATCTCATAAGTGCGGACATGACGGCCATATAACGATTCTGATGGGAGTTGCGGCCAGGCTGCATGAACACCCTCCAGCCAGAGGCTCAGTCGTTCTTCTCTTCCAGCCCGCGGAAGAGACCGGTGAGGGAGCTTCCAGAGTCATCATCGACAGTAAATTCAAGGATATCGAGCCTGATTTCGTTTTTGCGCTGCACAACCTTCCCGGATTCCCTCTGGGAAGTATTGTTCTGAAGACTGGAGCTTTCTCTTCTGCATCAAGAGGTGTCATGATCTCGCTCACAGGAGCTTCCTCCCATGCATCGGAGCCTCAGAAGGGCAACAGTCCGGCACTGGCGGCTGGAAAGATCATCGAAGCTTTCACCGGCCGCTCACAATCTTCTATTTCGAAGGGCGATGCATCAAAGCTGACTGTTACTCATGTCCGGATTGGCTCTGAAAACTATGGGACATCCCCGGGGGAAGGCTGCATTCTGGCTGTGCTTCGAACCTCTACAACTGAGGAAATGACGCACTTCTCGGGAAAGGTTGAGGATGCGGCCCTGGCCATCGCTTCAGATTATAAGCTGGAATGCCGGATAAGCTGGACGGAGGAGTTCCCGGTCACAGAAAACTCACTGAAAGCTGTTAATGCAATACGATCTGCAGCCGGGAATCTGGGATTGTTAATTATACAGCCCGATACCCCTTTTCCATGGTCCGAAGACTTCGGTCATTTTACGAAGAAATTCCCAGGCGCTCTTTTCGGCATCGGTGCCGGCACCGGCACTCCTGCACTGCACAGCTCAGAGTATGATTTTCCCGATGAACTGATTCCATCGGGAGTTAACATCTTCATTGAAATTGTAAACGAGCTGTTGAACTGCTCAGATCACATCATGAAGTAGACCGAGTGCCCCTGACGCAAAACCAGAAGCAGCACATCACCGGTGGATGAGATCAATCTGCCCAGTTCCTCAGGGGAAGTAACCTCGAAACCGTCAACCTCAATAATAACATCTCCGGGATTTATCCCTACACTGCCTGCTCTGCCGGTCTGGCTCACTTCGACAACAAGAACACCCCTTAAGGAAGGGTCTCCAAGTGTTTCCGCAGTCTCTCTGTCCAATTCTTCAAGCGTCCATCCAAAATCATCCGATGGAGAAGGTGCAGAGGAAACAACCACTTCATCGGCAGTCCGCTCTCCAAGTACTACCGGGATGGACACATTTATTCCATCCCTGAAAACCATGATCTCAATCTCGATTCCAGGGTCTGAAGCTGCAACCATATTTCTGAACTCGGTTATCGTCCGGAATGTTTCGCCATCGACGGTCAGTATGACATCACCTCTGTAGATGCCGCACAAGCTTGCCGGAGTATCACTGAGCACCTGCGAAACAAGTACGCCCCCGTCACGGGCGCTGAGTCCGAAATGCTCTGCAAGACTGGGAGTAAGCTCCTGAATTGTAACACCCAGCCAGCCTCTTCTCGCGTATCCGTGTGTAAGAAGATCTTCCATAACATCAACAGCAACGTTGACCGGTATGGCGAATCCCACACCCTGATAACCACCGGTTCTTGTCGCGATTGCAGTATTGATCCCCACCAGTTTACCATCAAGGTCAACAAGGGCTCCTCCACTGTTTCCCGGGTTAATCGCAGCATCTGTCTGAATGTAATCCTCATATTCAGCCAGACCCACATCGGACCGTCCGATATAGCTGATTATTCCCTGTGTAACAGTCTGACTCAGGGCGAAGGGTGAACCTACCGCAAGCACCCACTGTCCAACTTCCAGGTCATCACTGTCACCGATTGCAATGGCCGGAAGATCAGACGCTTCTATACGGATAACAGCAAGGTCGGTCTGAGGATCTGTTCCCACGATCTCACCGGTATATCTGTCTCCGCTCTGAAGCACTACTTCAAGCTCATCGGCTTCGCCGACAACATGATAGTTGGTGAGGATCATCCCATCGATCGAAACAATGACCCCGCTGCCGATGCCGGTCATGATGTACTCCTGCTCCCGCGGCATCTGGAAGTATTCCCCCCACGGGTCGACCATGTAGGGATGGGAGAAATCCGGAAACGACGGTACCCTGGTAACTACAATGGTCTGTGATGTGATGGTTACGACACTGGGACCTACCAGCTCGGATATTGAAACGAACATGTTACTCAGTATATGAGGATCGAAAGCAACAGCTGAATTCGCAGGGTTGCTGTCTGCAGATACTACTGTTGAGAAAGCTCCAGAGAGTAACAATGATACCAGAACGATCTGCATAGTTCTTTTGCGATTAACTCTTATCATGCTGCATCCCCCAGGGTCAGAATATAAATCACTAAAAGCGGATATTTTCATTCTTCAGCATAATATATTAATTGATGCAAGTATAGTTCCTCACTGAGGTATCTAAAGACTGAGCTGAGAGGGTCAATTACGATTGATAGGGTTTTCCTGTTCTCAGCCCGCGGGTGTAGCAAACAGGGTTATGGCAAGAAGAATCAGGGCAAGGAGAATCATAAGGAACTTCCTTGTAATGCTCTTTGTAACAGTGACGACAACAAGGCACTGGATCATATAGTAGAAGGCAAAAGCTCTTGAAGCAAGGGCAACTATCTGAAATGTGCTCGCGCTCCAGGTGAGGATTAAAGAACCTCCGCCCAGTATCAGATAGGCGGCTTTGCGGCTTATTCTTTGCCTTGTAGCCTCCACGATGTTGCCTTCTCCCCCCAGTGTATCGGCAATTGAGGCGCTGAACTGACTGAGAACAGCAGCTGCTATAAGCGGTATGGGGAGCAGCATGGATGCTTTTCCGGCCAGGATAATGAGGGAGTCATCTCGTGCAGGTCCGGTGAGGTAGTGCATCAGAGGGGTGGCAACGGCAATGAAGACAATATAGACGGCGGCAGCGATCAGCTGCGAGAGTCGGCATGATTTTATCCTCATCTCCATGCTGTACTCTTCCCCCAGGTATCTTGATGTTTCAAAACCCTGAACACAGATCAGTGTACCGCCCAATACGGCCAGTATGTGCAGCAAACTCTGTCCGGAGTTTCCCGGAAGCTGGATACCTGTCCCGGAAACAAGAGAGATATCGTGCAGACTGAAACCCAGAATCATTGCCAGGATAATTGTCATTGTTACCCAGATAGCCCAGTTCTCAAGCTTCTGCAGATCCTTGAGACCTTTTACAAAACCTATGATGGTTATCAGCAGAATGATCGCAGTCGTTAAGAGCCGCTCGTTGAACTGGGTTGCCAGCCCCAGTCCGTTCATGAGAAAAGCGCTGAGAATGCGCAGATAAAGGCAAACGGAGATAACGTATGCGGGTACAAGTGCAATATCCGAGATGCGATCGAGATAGAGTGTGCTTCTAAACGCTTTTCGAGCATCAAGTAATGGTTCGACATTGGCAATGTTGAAACGGATTACCGACCCTATGGAGTACGCGAGAGCGGAAATCGCTATTACTGCAAATAATGAGAATCTCCCGGTGGCGCTGGCAAGAATCGGCACAATGACCAGAAAACCGCTTCCGAAGATGGAAGCCAGCGGTGTGGCTGTAGCCCGGAAGAGTTTTGCCTTGCTGATATGCTTCTCCCGTCTGACATCTGGCACATTTTCCACAAACAGACTATTGTACTATCTGAATCTAATGCAGCAACTCTTGAATGGTGAGGCTTATGTACAGGAAAAATAGCGGATTCAGGATAAAGTCAGGTGCTTTTATTACAGCAATCATAGTATCTCTTATCCTTTCATCCTGTATTGACGACCCTCCTACCCATCCTGCGGTCAACGATTACCAGTCATACGTTGATCTGGTATGGGAGCTCTACGACCAGAAGTACGTTGCGTTTGATGTGAAAAATGTTGACTGGGACGCTGTTCATGAAGAGTACAGCCAGGTAGCTGCCGGTATTGATTCCTATGAGGAATTACAGGATGTAATCATTCAGATGCTCGGAAATCTTGAGGACAGGAATGCCTTCCTCAGGATCTCGGATCCTTCCCTGGGTTATGTTATTCATCCCACATGCTCCCCGGAAAATGAGATCAACTATGTAGACTCCGTTCTAATGGCATATCTTGATCCCTGGATGTTCACCTGGGATGGATCCGGAACATGGGGTAACTGTATTATTGATACCATTCCGTATTTCGCTATAAGAAATTTCGATTACTTCTTCACTTTCCAGACCTTCAAAGACGTAATACTGGATAATATCGATGCGCCGGGCATAATAATCGACATACGGATGAGTGATGGTGTATCGCTGGTTCCAGCTGCACAGATACCGGGAGTCTTCACTGACCAGACCATGACAGGATTCTACACACAGTACAGAACAGGACCTCAGCACGAAGACCTTTCACCACTTGCCGTTCATGATGTATTCCCCAGGCCATGGGCCTACATGAAACCTGTCGCAATCCTTACAGGGGAACAGAATTACGGGGCTTCGGAAGCCTTTGTATCCGTTATGGCTCAATTGCCCCACGTAACATTAATAGGTGACACCACTGGGGGAGGCGGGAATACTCCGGGCTATTTCACTCAGATATACTGGCCTCTATGGGAGATCGATAACATTACCTGTCCATTCGCCAGGGTATTAACTGCCGATACTGTATCAATAGAGGGAAACGGTATACTGCCTGATATTTACGTTCAGACGACTCCAGCCGATTTCCTGGCGTGGCACGATCCTGTCCTTGAGTACGCCATAGAATGGATAGCGGCCCAGACGGCTCGTTAATCCGATGTAAGAACCATCAGGTATTCCCCGTTGGAGGGCGCAATTATGTCCCTTGGGAAACCATCGATGTTGATAACAGAAATCACTTCGGGTTCCATATGTGAAAAAGAAAATCCAAGAACTGTTATAACGGTATTTCCTGAATCTGTCTTGCTCATAACGTAAAGGTATCCCAGATATCCTGAGCTGAGGTTGAAACACATATCCATCGGGTGCCCTGCTACATCAAAACTGGCGGTGCTCTCAATATTAACATAACCCCGAACAAACTTCAGATACCCATTCGCACCGCTCCATTCAGGACAGCATACAACATAAACAGAATCCGAGCCTATTGGAATGACCTTGGAACACGGAGATCCTGTAGAAACCTCCAGATACCTTGCGGTTTCCGAGAGGTTAAGCCAGATACCGTAGATTGAACCGGCATCATTCGAGCAGACAGCTATGACATGACGTCCGCCAATGGGCTCGATCATTACATCAGCAAGGGGAAACGACGTATTGCTGGTGAAGTCTGTGTGATTGTTGCTGGTCCATATTTCACCGATGTAATCCTCTGAAGAATCGGTGAAATAGAGTCTTCCCATGGTTGAAGAAGCGCAGATCGAGCCCGGTTTCGACCCGGGGCTGAACTGGTCTTCCACCGAATTTGTGGTAAGATTCACCTCTAATATCTGCGATCCGGGACCGAGTACGTAAAGATTTCCATTAGTGGCGATAGCGGCATCACCGTATCCAGCTCCGGAGCTTCCTCCGATTGTATACGAAGTGTCAACTATCATTTCCTCCGAATCTATTCTGCTGAGAGTTCCGTCAGCACTGAGAAGAATAATCTCATTCGAGCCACCTGAAAGAAGAGATCTCCCCTGCTGCAGACCACCCATAGACCTCTCCACCTGGAAATCGGAAGAGCGGATGAATGTAATGCGGGATTGATCATTGCTCTGGTACTCCATAACCTCATGACACCCGAAGGCTATCATCAGGAGGAACAGAAAAACAACAAAAACGGTTTTCATGATGATTCCTCCATAATACTAGAAGTATATATCAAGACTCAACAGGAAATGCCTTGCCGGTGAATAGGCCCCCGGATTACCCATTATACCTCCGGGATCTCCTGTGGTCTGGTAATAGGATGTATCGAATATCCTATCCACATTCGTTCTATTGAAAAGGTTGAAGACTGTTAAACTGGCTCTCAGTTCCAGAGCGTTCATCCAGAAACGGCGTGACACTTTTGCATCGGTCTGCATAGTCCAGGGATAACGTTCCGTATTAACCATTGGTATCACGGATGCCCCGGAAGGGGGAGAATACGGAAAACCGCTTCCGTAAACCCAGTCAATGGCCAGTTCAAAACCTTCAAGGGGATACACACCGTAGATCCGGGGGCCGCTTCCTCTGAGAAAAGCATAATTCAGATGCACAGAAGCGGCATGCCGCTGATCCCAGTCGAGGTAGTTATCCTCCGTAGGAGGAATGGTATCACCAATTGCGGAGTACTCGAACTGAGAAGTAGCCGAAGAGTATCTTCCTTTGGCAACCGCGTATGTGTAGTTGATGTTTCCTGAAAGATAATCTCCTGGAAGCCTCAGAAAAGTAACCTCCATGCCGCGGATCGTACCATGGCTGCCATCGTTACTGTACTGAAAAAATTCTCCCAGACTCGAATCGTAATGGCTTGATGTTCTCACGAGGCCGGTAATGTCCTTGTAGAATCCTGATACAGCCAGAGAGATATTATTTGAGAAGCGGTGCCTCAGACCGGCTTCGTAGCTAACGGTCCGCTGTGCATCAAGATCCGGGTTTCCAACGATAGCGGCAGCTTCATTTGCGTTGTAATCTGTTCCGAAATACATCTGATTCATATTGGGCATCTGGAAGTAGTGACCGTAAGTGCAGAAGAAAACATCCCTGTCCGATATGGGATTGGTCATTCCTATCCTGGGGCTTACCTGATACTTGGCCGGCGCGGAGTGAAACTCGAAGTTATCAGGGGAAAGAATGAAAGCGTTAGGTTCAAAATAATCGAATCGTAAGCCGGTATTCAGAACAAGACCACCGGTAAATCGGGAAGACACTTCCGCATAGGCGCTTCCGGAGTGAGGATATGCCTCCCAGAGGCTTGCGTACGTTGTAAGCCAGTTCTCAATATAGGCACTGTAGTCGTAAAGGTCGTAGTAGTTGGCTTCAAGTCCCGTACTCAATTCCATAATAGTGTTCAGCTTGCTTGAAAAATCAATTTTCCCGGTTGTGACATAATTACTTGATTCCAGCCATACATCTGGATGGATACCTGAATGATAGAATCCTGTTGAATCCATTACTCTTGGTTCTATTGCTGTGAAGAAGATCCAGTCAGATGGTGAAAACCCCTCACCGAGATATCCCCCATTTTCATCTCTGATCCGCTGCCACTGACAGAAACGATTCCTGCTGACTTTGAAATCGATGAATGACCTTTCTCCAAGCATCTGAGTAAGACCTGCTGTAACACCGTAATCCTCTTCGAATCTGATGGGGATTGCGTAATCAGGGTTCTGTGCCAGATATGGTTCTTCGCTGATGTAAACCGGATGGTCGAGCATGGACCAGCTCCACTCATCCCAGCCGTTCTGTCTGTAATAATAGTGGCCGTTCACCCAGATTCTTGTCCCACCGGTAGGGCGCCATGTGATCTTACCGCTTCCGTTGAGAAGATTCTGCCAGTTGTTCTCCCAGTTATCGCGGCTGTCCTCAAGGTTGTACCCGCTTCTGACCCATTCGCACGCTCCGAAGAATGTCACGGAACCGGGCAATTCTATTCCTATGGCAGGTAGAATGTAACTTGTGATAGGCTCAGGTCCCCCGAATGCAAGTTCACAATTAATGCAGTCGCTGCGATAATTATCGTTCTCGGAGGGCTCGGAGTAATTACGGGCTTCATTCTCGTAACCGAATGCCGTCATGTCACCGTAGCGAACGTGGAATTCTCCCTCGTAGCTGGAGCCGCCCTCCTTAGTAACAAGATTAACTACACCGGACATTACGTTACCGTATCGGGCGCTGAGTCCGCCGGTTGTTATGGAGGCTTCGGAAAGGGCAGATAAAGGAACGCTTGAAACAAAGGCATTCGTCACAGGTGAACGCATGGAAACACCGTCAAGAAGGAAAGCTACCTCTCCGGACCGCCCCCCCCTGATGTGAATCTCCCCTCCCTGCGCCGTAATCCCCGGCTGCCGCTGGACAATATCCAGTACGCCGGCAACAGGCATTGTTTCTATTTCATAGCGATCTATAACATGTATGGTGGAAGGAACGTTCTCGAGAATCAGGCTCCTCTGATCGCTAACTTGAATAACCGTCTCCCCCGAGGTGAACTCCTCAAGGGTAAAATCGATCCGTGATATCTGGCCGGATACTACGATCACTCCCTCTATAGTCAGAGAACCCATACCCATCATCCTGGCTGTAACTGTATACATACCCGGGGAAAGGCGGGGAATGTAGTATTCTCCGTTAGCATCGGTCATTGAGCCGAAAGGAGTGTCTTCAATCACCACGCTTGCGCCAATCATCATATCTCCTGAGCTGCTGCTGACAAATCCTGCAATAGTTCCAGTGGTAGCAGCTGAAGTAATTCCACAAATCAGCAGAAGGCTTGAAAGGATTGGAAGATACAGTATCGAATACCTGCAGGAGAAGCTTTTATCAGTTCGGTTTTCACGCATACGATTACCGGTCCCTAATTTTTACAGTAAGAATGGCCAAGAAAAAGTCAGTAGAACTTACTCCGGTTAATCTGTTCTGTCCAGAGCACACTATTACAATAATTACCGTAATTCCTCAAAATCGATTTTCAAGAAGAACACGTCGGATTCCTCGTCTCCGGATTGAACACCGGTACCTGTTACAATGACCTGACCTGATTCTGTAATGAATACAGAATTAGTCATCTGATCACCTTCAACAGGGAGTTCAGTACCGATGATTCGACTACCGTCATTATTCATAATAACCAACAGAACGTCGCTGTTTACAACCTCGAGAGGATAATTTCCTTCTTCACCTGTCCAGCCACTGATGAGCAAATCGCCCTGCGGTGTAATCCCGGCGCATCGAAACAAAGTATGGTCAAGGTACCAGTCGATCCTCCTCCAGAGCTCAGAGCCCCCCGAATCAAGGCATACAGTGAGCCCCCTGTAGGCCATCTGTCCCATTTCATCAACGGTACCTGTGCAAATAATGTTTCCATTATCGAGTTCTCGAAAATCGGATATACCGGCTACGAACTCGCAACCCACATGCAGTGACTGTTGCCAGAGAATCTGACCATCACTTCCCAGCCGGCAGATTGGAATTGAGGATGAAGGAAAACAATCCAGACTGTATGACAGTACGCATCCACCATCACTCATGATTCTGGAGTCTGCCCTGATGAACTGCTCCTCGAATTTCTCAGCTATCGGAGTTTCCCAGAGTATTGTACCATCGTGTGCCAGCTTGATCACAGAAAGCGTATTGTCATCATCCGGTGACCATCGTGTGGCGACTGCAAGAAGGTACTCATCCGAGTATTTCTCCAGAGCCAGAATTGTTAAGATCTCATCGGGATCAACTTCCACGGGTAGAAGAGTGTGACTGCTGTTCCGGGGATCCATAAGACCGATCGTAAGATATTCAGGAAGAATACCAGGAGTACATTCTCCATTAATGATAAATAACAGACCGGGTTCAGAGAACACTCCGGAGATCCAGTCTGTTGGACCATCATGCAGAATATCGAGCGCCTTCCGGTCAACAGGGATCCCGGAGTGATTCAATGACAGTATCCAGAACTTTGTACTCTCATCAGATACGGTATACCCGAAGCAGCTTGTTACCGAATCGTTCTCAGAATAAGTTACATCGATCAGATAATCATCACCGATATGCTCCAACACTTCGTAGACACCTGAATCAAGCACATTATCAGGCATATCCCCCCGAACAGGATGAATTGAAACGAGTGCAATGACAAACAGAAATATGTACAGCATGAAATATCACCACCTTCAGCAATTGTCCCTATACAGGCAGGAACCAGGTCAGCTTGGTGAAGACGGTGAATTCCGGTTCTCCGAAGTCACCTGTTTCCATGTCAGGGTCGGCATTCTCACCTATAACAAGGAAGAACATACTCCCAGGCTTGAATTGCCAGCTGAGAAGTACGTTCATCCAGTGCCTGAAATCTCTACTCTCTTCTTCTGTTTCCCATTCACTGGCGAATCTTGACATCTGTGAAGTCAATCTTAAGCTGAAATAATTGCTCAGCATCCAATTTCCGCTGAGCTGCAGAGAACGCCAGTCAGTACCCCTGTAACTCCATTCCCCCGGCGTCCAGTTGTATTTTCGCGCATTCCTTGTCTGGTTCCAGTTGATATCAGCCTCCAGTGATATGCTCGATGAAGGTTTGTAATTGATCCATGTTCCCGCATGATTTCTGGAACCTTCGCAATAGGAGCTGATTCCACCCCAAAGATAGCCGGACAGCTGCTCCCTGGAATCACTTGAACAGCTGAAATTGAAATTCAGACCGCCATCGTATTCTGTACCTTCAGGTCCTTCGTACGTGTCCGTCCGGGAACCATCGTATCCGAATCTTAAACTGGCATGATACCTGTTTCGAAAGGAAAGGCCCGTGTTGAATCCGACTCCCCTGCCGGTCACAGGACCTCCGGGGACGCGATCGTACCAGGCATGCACATTACCCCACCAGTGCTGAAGAACTTCGCTTTCGGTGTAAGGATGGTACAATCCGCTGTTCAGCCATGTACTTACATCTCCCGTGGATGATGTGTACCCGATCATGTTCGCGTCGAAATTCTCCTCGCGGTATGAAACTCCTCCGCTGAAATCATACCTTTCATCGGAGTACTTGTAGTAAGCTCTATATGCATAGTTATCATCCCAGCGGTTTTCGTAAGAATTCCATGTGCCTGCCACCGCTGAGCTGATCTTATGATACTCCAGGAAACTCAGCTGAGCATCGACCGCCCCGGAACGACCGTAGGAGTAAAGGGATCCGTCATGAGCGGGGACATCTGTGCTGGTGCCGCTGAAACCGATATAGGTTCCCCTGCCGAACTCACGTACTATCCTTCCCGCAGCGTAATTAGTCGGATGCACGAGAGTAGTTCCGCTATCCTCTATACTTCCGGTGTACGCATTCAGGAAACCGGCACGAAAACCATTGAAGGAACCGGTGAGCTTAACTCCTCCAAGTATGGGAATTATCTCCCCATCCGGTGCCACGGAGCCGATACGTCTGGAATAGAAGAGGGAGAAGGGCATGCTGAACATGTCCGAACCCTCAAGGAAAAAGGGTCTTTTCTCCGAAAGGTAGCTTTCCCAGTGAGAGAGGTTTACTTCGTCAGGGTCAGCCTCAACCTGACCGAAGTCAGGGTTCACGGTAAGGTCCAGAAGCAGCTCTGAGGAAAGGCCAATTCTTGCATCAATACCGGCATTAGCCCATGGATCCCACTCCTCTTCGGCATCGGGCAGGTACTGAATGCGTCCGGCACCGTAAGGTCTTAATTCTATCTGCCTGCTGGATGGAAGGGAATTCAGCCCGCACAGGTCACCGAAATCTTCGATATATACATGACCGTTATCACCCATCCTGAAAAGAAATGCGCTTTCGTTGGTTCTGGTAATGGTTCGTTTGAAGTTAACACCCCATACCTGCTCATCATCGGTTGAGTAGCAGAGGGCGGAGAAAGGAATCGATAACTCTGCAGTCCAGCTGGAATCCGAAATGGAAGTAGCGCTCGCCCAGACTCCATCCCAGTTCATGTCCCATCCGCCGACTTCGCACAACCTGCCATCCTGCTGCACATTGTCGATGCTGATGAAAAAGAAGTACGCATTATTATCATCGTTGAACGTATCAAGCCAGATACCTGCCCACTCAGTTGAAAAATCGTTATCCCTCGGAGCCAGTCTTCTGGTGAACTCCTCTGGATGGCTGTCATACATGGTGAACGCGCAGTACAGGTATTTGTCGTCGTAAAGAAGCCTGATTTCAGTAGCTTCCGTCATCGGTTCTCCGCAGTCTGGTCTGTGCTGAATGAAATCTCCCTGCACGGGAATAGCAAGGTTCCAGACATCATCATCAGGTATACCGTCGATTACAGGAGATTCGTTTACTCTAACTACCCCGACCGGTACTTGAGAGAAGCTGATTCCGACAATGATAAGAATATATATAGCGCATGCGGTTTTCATACTGATATCAACCTTCCGGATAAGAACTGTAACATGCTCTTTTCACCATGGTGCATATATAATGAAACAATCCAAATATCCATGAAATTCGCTGAAACTGCCGGGCAATATCGGCTCAAACCAACCTCTGAATTCAAGTCCCACTGAAAAAGCGGGAGCTGATTCGCAGCTCCCGCATCCGGTGCATTTTGTATCAAAACAGGGGTTTTGTCTGCCTCTGATTACAGCATTTCTTCTCCGAAATTCTCTGCAATATAATCTATGTCTTTATCCCCCCTGCCTGAAAGATTCACGAGTATTGTTTTATCTCTATCCAGCCTGCCTGCCAGTGCAGCAGCGAAAGCCACCGCGTGAGCGCTTTCCAGCGCAGGTATTATTCCCTCAAGTCTCGAAAGTGAAAAGAACGCCTCAATCGCCTCGGCATCGTTAATAGTATTGTATTTCACTCTGCCCATATCCTTCAGATAACTATGCTGAGGTCCAACTCCGGGATAATCCAGTCCTGAGGCAATCGAGTGAACGGGTGATGGTTCTCCGTTCTCATCCTGAAGAAGGTAGCACCTGAATCCATGGATGATTCCAGGAGAACCCATTGTCAGAGTTGCCGCGTGCTCCCCGTCTTTGAAGCCGATTCCCGCAGGCTCAACCCCGTAAATATCTATCCCTGAATCTTCCAGGAAAGCCGAGAACAGACCTATGGCGTTTGAACCTCCCCCGACACATGCAACAAGATTGTCAGGAAGTTTCCCGGTCAGTTCCAGGAACTGCTCCCTTGCCTCAATACCGACTATCTTCTGGAAATCTCTTACCATCATAGGAAATGGATCGGGACCAACAACGGATCCTATCGCGTAGAACTGGTTGACAGGGTCTTTCATGTAAGCTGCGAAGGCAGCGTCCACAGCCTCTTTCAGAGTTCCCAGACCGTCATCTACCGGAATAACCTCAGCACCAAGTATTTTCATCCTGGTTACGTTGGGATGTTCTTTCTTCATGTCAACTACGCCCATGTAGACAGAACATTCGAGCCTCACTATAGCAGCAGCTGTGGCCAGGGCAACACCATGCTGTCCTGCACCGGTTTCAGCGATAAGCCTGGTTTTTCCCATTCTTTTTGCCAGAAGAGCTTCGCCAAGACAGTGGTTTATCTTGTGCGCTCCTGTATGATTGAGATCCTCACGTTTCAGGTAGATACCGGCTCCACCGGTCTTCTCCGTCAGATTGGAAGCATAGTATACCGGAGTGGGCCGCCCGACATAGTGAGTGTACAGGCTGCGCAGTTCATTTATGAATTCGGGATCATTACTGAACTTCAGGTAGGATTCTTTGATTTCAAGGAGTATTTCCTCCAGATTTGGAGGCACGAATACTCCACCGTATTCTCCGAAGTAACCCCTTCTATCAGGGGATTGATCTTTAATTACTGCTGTTTGCATCAAGTATCTCCGATCTTGTCCTTGTATATTCTTTCAGTTATGGAATTGCCTGCTGAAAGCACCTTTGAACCTCTGGTGATCTTGCACAGACTTATTCCAAGCTCTGTTGCTATATCCCGCTGCGGAACGCCGTTCTGAAGCATTTCCATCAACCGCCATCGAAGGACAAAATCATCTATTTCCGCTGGAGTGAAAATCTCAGATATGAACCTTTTCATGATTTTCGGTTCCGTAATCCTGCAAAGCACTTCAACCAGTTTTTTCGCTGATTCCATATTAACTACCTCCAGCATGTTTCTATACATAGAAACAGGAATATACATTTTCCCCCCAAATTGTAAAGTGGAAATGCAGAATGCTGATGATTTGACTTGGGATTTCCCTGGTGGTATGGTCAATTTTAGATAGACAACAGGGGTATTTTCTAAATAGCAGGAAGGGGCAACAAATGAATCACAACAAGACTCACAGACAAAAAGTCAGTTCTATAATATTCCTTTTATTCCTCCTGTCAGGATGGCAGACACAGGTTTTGTCTCAAGGGATAATTATTGATCACGAATGTACGGATATTACCCTGGTTCCCGAATTTGCAATAAATCAGGCTAAATCAAATCTTCATATTGCATATGGACACACATCGCATGGAAGTCAACTCACAACCGGAATGAATGGTCTGGTTGATTTTGCAAATGGCGGTGGATTAGGGCTCTCCCTGCCGGATGATATTTTCGAATGGAATAACGGTGGATCCGGAGGTGCTTTGGATCTGCATGATTATGCGATGAGTGGTGATTGCGGATATTACCCGGCCTGGTACGATAATACGGTTGCTTATCTGAACAATCCTGACAATTCAGATGTAAATGTGATTATCTGGTCCTGGTGCGGACAGGCTGCAGATCGGACCGAACAGCAGATGATTGATACTTACCTCGATCCGATGACAGCACTTGAGAGTCTATATCCCGATGTTACATTTGTTTATATGACAGGACATGCTAATGCTACTGGAGAAGCCGGTAATCTTCACCTGCGAAATCAACAAATCAGAAACTACTGTATAACTAATAACAAAGTGTTATACGATTTTTATGATATTGAATGCTATGATCCGGATGATAGCTATTTCGGTGATAAATATGTGAACGATGATTGCTCTTATACAGGCGGGAATTGGGCCATTGAATGGCAGAACACTCATGTAGAAGGAGTGGACTGGTATACCTGTACCGCTGCACACACACAACCCTTGAATGCTAACCGGAAAGCTTATGCTGCCTGGTGGTTATGGGCAATTCTGGGAGGTTGGCAGGGCACAGGCATCAACGAGCAGGAAACCGTGTACGATTACAGCATGAACATGTCACTTATGAATCCCTCATTCGGGACTGCAAGCATATCATGCTCGATTTCCGAGCAGCTTAATGTAAGAATAGATGTCTATTCGTGTAGCGGCAGGCTTGTTGCAACTCCTTTCAATGGCTCCATGAATGAAGGTGACCACGGGTTAGTTCTTGATGATCTTCAGCCCGGCATGTATCTGGTTGTCATGAGATCGAACGATCTTAGTGTTTCAGACAGGCTGATCATCCTGCGGTAACAGAATAATCAGCTCTTACTCCCGCAATCTGCATTGTAGCTAGTGGAGAGCCTTGATTCGGAGGGATTTACGCATTTCACTGAGTAATCTTGAAACCTCAGCTTTCTCTCTAAGTTCCTCGTAGGTAAGAAGTCTCAGCGTTTTATTAGCCATGCTGAGCCTCCGTGCCAGAAGGCTTCCAAGACCAAGATTAAGACTGATAGCCATGGCACTGTTCTTTTCCAGGAGTTCCTTCAGAGTACCTCTTGAAAACATCAGTATTTCAGCGCTCCCAGTAACCTTTGCAGTAGATGCTCTTGGTTTCCCGTCAAGGAATGAGCGTTCACCAATTACATCGTTCGCTCCATAGCTGCCCAGAACGAAGCCCTCGGAGCTTTCATCCAGAACTAGAACCTTTCCCTTCCTGATGATGAAAAGATCTGTGCTCCTGTCTCCCTGCCGGAAGAGAACCTGATCATCCCGAGCGTAAATCCAGTGACACATCTCAGCCAGTATTGGATCGTCCGCGGACAGCAGCGGTCTCTTGTTTCGAGCGCGGATATCAGCCCTCAATCTTCTGAGTTCCCGTCGTCCGGACAGGTCAGTATCTCCTGAGATAAGAACTCTGAGTGAGTCAGCCTTTCTGAGCCTTTCCACCATGAGTCTTTCAAGGAATAGAAGGAATTTGGTACCGGGTGTTGCATTCTTCCTGAGGAAGGCGACAAATGGTTTCCGGGAGAGCTTCAATACCGTTCCGGTAGTGTTCGCTGTAACGCTCGCTGATCGCTCCTCCCCGCCAAGGAAAGCCATTTCTCCGAATACATCTCCCTCCCCAAGTGAATCCAGTATCCGACCTCCCCCTTTATCATCGGTTACCACGAATTTACCGGATTTAACAATGAAAATGTCCGTTCCTGACCCCCCCTGTTTGACCAGGACATCCGATTCCTGAACCTCTACACTTTTGAAGAGTTCCATGACACCGCTCTCCGAGAGAATGTCATCCGTGTTAAAGAGACTGTTTTTTTTCATGGAAACCTCTTAACCGTTGTTACAAATATCCGCAACCCTTTTCATCCAAGAGACAATACTTAGAATTACCCGGTCATGTCAAATCAAATATACACCTTGAAAATAAGGACGAAACGCAGGGAAGAAAACATTTATGTGAAAGTAAAAGCAATGCCAGTTACAAAAGGGACGGAGGTAATTGAAAATTCTGTTTACCTCCGTCCCTGGCTCAGTGGCTCTCTATTCGGAAAAGCCTATAAGATAGATCTTCTGGTAGAGATCCGGATCAATATCGTAAGCCAGGATGCCCGTATCACAGACTTCAAATTCCCATGTACGGCTCCTCGAACCCGCTCCGGGCAGCACTGCGCTTCCAATACGTTCCCCGCCGGGAGACCAGATATCGAAAAAGGGCTCGTTCTCCGCACCTCTTCTCGCCCACAGGTTCCCGTCCGGGCTTATCTCCAGGTCAGTCACTGGAAGCCTGTGCATCAATGGGTCGGTAAGCTGAACGTTGTACTGTGCCTCACCTCCCTCCAGACTCGTAAGCCTCATACGAATAAATTCCTTTTCGATTCGAATCTCGTTCTCCGTCAATGGGATAGCTTCAACATCAAGTTCAAGGTCAGTAAGCTGTTCTCCATCAAGGGTGAATCTCAGTATCCTGTAATCGGTATTGGAATTCGGAGCTATGTAAACGATACCGTTAATAGTATCGACCGCCATGGACACAGCGAGCAGGTATTTCTGGGCCAGATCAGCCAGAATGGAGAAATCAAGTTCCATCTCAACCCTCCAGTACGTAATCTCGGGTTCGACAGACATCTCAAAAAGACCGATAAAGGCTGCTGCGATCGGTGCAGTTCCTTCATCGAAAATGAACTCGGTTTTCAAAGAGATGAAGCTGCTGTCGCTCACCACTTCCGGGTACAGATGAACGTTATTGGATACTTCCATGCCAATGCCTTCGTACTCCACCTCTGAAGAGTACACCTGCAGCCCGTTTCGCCATGGATCCAGAGCACCCATCCTGCCATCCGGGAAAAGGAAGAGGCACAATGGATTGTGCATCTCACCCGGCCCGCTTCCCCTGCCTCCGGCTCTCCTGAGGTATACACCCTGGGGCGAATATATCCTAATGTCCGCGCTGATACGGTCCAGAACTGCGATGTTGCCATCGGGAGTATAACCCAGGCCTTCGATCGAACCGAAGACGTAACAGGAATCACCCAGTTCTACACCGATTGAATCAAGGAGTACCAGTGTCGTCTGATGTAATTCATTCTCTGCCTGAGGATCACTCTCATCTCTGTTGCCGGATCCGCATGATACGGCAAGAAGGAACATGACTGCGCTTAATGCTATGAAACAGTTTTTCACGGTACTCCCTTTCTGTCTTTCTACTATATCGGCAGATACCACGTGAGTTTGGCGTAACAACCGATATCAGGTGTTCCAAAACCACCTTCTTCCCTCTCCTCGAACTGGTTCTCCACAAGAAAATAGAACATGCTGCCGGGAAGGTACTGCCAGCTGAACAACAGGTTAGCGGTAATGTCGCTGCTCTCGGACTCACCAGTGAGAGTGTAATCCATTAAAAATTGGGAGTACTGAGAAAAGAGCCTCAGGTGCATATCCGGGTTGAAAATGTATCCGGCCCTCAGTATCAAGGATTTCCAGTCTGTTCTTCGCTTGTCCCACTCTGCTGCTGACCAGTTATATTTCTCCGTATCCTCGGTCAAAAACCAGCTGCCGGACAGCCGGAGCTCAAGAGCCTGTGAGGGCTTCATCCTGAAGCTAAGATTGTAGTTCTGAAAGGTACCTTCAGAGTCGAACTGCCCGCCTCCAACATTCCCGCTCACAAAATAGTCGTCGAACTGATTAGTGCCTGCCCATGCATTGAAGCTGGTCCTGTCGCTGTAGGTGTGCCCCTCCGGGCCCTCGTATGGATCGAAAGTCTCACCCGAGTAATCCACTTCAGCTCCGAAATAGGCTCCTCTTTTAAGCGTTGCATTAACGCTGCAATCGATGTTCCTTCCGATAACTTCTCCGGTGTTCAGCTCTGAGTAATAAACACCGCCGCCGACGCCGATTCTACTGAAAGTCTCCACAGGAATAAAAGTATTACGGATATGTCCCCAGCTTTCCCAGGTTCCCGTAGAAGTAGTGAATCCTGTACCGTTAACATTGAAGTCGTTCCCGATGTATTCCCACCCTGCGCTGTAAGAGAGGTTACTCCTTACTTTGTGAAAGCCCGCTCTATAGGCATTGTCAGATTCCATGTCCGTATTGAAGGATCGTGCGACAGCAGCGTCAATAACATGGTCACCGGGAATAAGCAGAGCGCCGTCCAGAGCATAGCCTCTGTTATAGCTCTCCGAAAACCCCTCCTGCTCCCAGATATCCCTGCTCACAGCGGAGAGCCCTATATAGTTATATGGACCGAACTCCTTGACAGTTCTGAGTATACCGTAGTTCACAGCAGGAGTTACTGTAATTGTGTCCTCACTGATCTCTGAGGTAACAGCGTCAAGAAAACCGAAGTGAAATCCGCCGCCAAGCGAACCGGAGAGCTTTACACCGCCGATGATGGGGATTACCTCCCCGTTGGGAGCTACTGCTCCTACCCTCCGGGAATAGAACATATTGAACGGCATCTGAAAAGTACTCCGGGACTCCAGGAAGAAGGGTCTGCGCTCTGCCAGGAAAAGCTCGAAGTGAGAAAGATTCATCTCAGCTGCATCGGCCTCCACCTGCCCGAAATCGGGGTAAACAGTCAGGTCCGCAGCTACCCCGCTGGTGACGCCAAGCTTCACGTCCAGACCGGCATTCAAGTTAGTTTCCCATTCATCGGGGTCGACGGTATGGAAAAACCGCGAAGAGCCAAAGGGTCTTATCTCCGCACCCAGTGAACCCTCTATCTGCTCTATACCAATGATTGGGGCAAACGTTTCCAGTTGCGCCATCTGCTGAGACTCGGAGAGTACGAACCAGCCGTTCTCGTGAGTCTTACCGAGGATGCGCTGAAAATTTACCCTCCAGGCTTGAGTTTCGCTGGATTGATCGAATCGGAGGCAGCTGAATGGTATGGCGAACTCGGCCGACCATCCCTGTGAGTCGGAGTGGGTGCCGCTTTCCCAGACTGCATCCCAGCTGTAATCCCAGTTACCGTTGGGGTTGACTTTAGCATCCATCTGGGAGCTGGATAAGCTGACCTCGAAACTGGTTGCTTCCCTGCCGTTACCCCAGGTATCCAGAAGTACTGCAATCCATTCCCCTGTTACGTAATTGTCTCTGGGGGTGAGTGCTTCCATCATTGTGGAAGGGTCAGGATCGTTCATCTTGAAGCCGAAGTAGATGTGACGATCATCGTAGATGATGAATATCTCGGTCTCCTCGGTCATGGGGCAGCCGTAGTCGGGACCGTACTGCATCAGGGTACATCGCAGAGATTGAGCCTCTTCCCAGACAGGATCATCCAGGCAGCCATCGATAGAGGGGCCTTCCTCCACCCGTACAGCGATAAGCTCGGATTCAGGATTCGAGAACACGCAGATCATCATCAACCAAAAAGCTTGCATGATACCTCCCTGACGGCGTTAGAGTTTTGACAAAAGATAGGGAACCTTGTCGTCAATGACAAGGTCGTGACTGTATATACATGCACTACAATTATTTATGCGATTACACGAAAAGGGAACCAAAAGCATTTGCCAGCGGCGGCGGACGGAAATTGCCTGGAATACAGGTCGTAGTCGGCTCTTCTGCGGGGTCTCCGTCAATAGTAAATCCGGTATTATAATCGTATGAATTCTTAACCACGCCGGGAATGGAGGAATAACGTCTTGAAGAAACTTATTTACATAGCTTATACCTTTCCCCCGGTTTCCACCGGCTCAGCACCTATGAACCTCAGGCTTGCGGACATTTTCCTGCGTAATGACTGGTTGCCCTCAGTAGTGACTCTGGACCACACAGCATCTTTGCCGGCAGACCCCTCCCTCATAGCACTCCTTCCGAAGGAGATGAATGTAATCAGAAGTGGTAAATCCGGCAGGCTGCTCAAAAGAAAAAAAGGCGCCCCAGCTCAGGCAGGGTCTGTAAAAACTGAACGGAAAGGATTACGGAAACTGATCCTGGAAGTTATCCTCCAGCCGGACAGGTACGTTACCTGGGTCCCAAGGGCAATCGCGGCCACCCTGCGTGAAATGAATAGAATCGGGGCAGACCTGATAATCACACTGGGTCCCCCCCATTCGGTACATCTTGCAGGTCTTGCATGTTCCAGGCTTACAGGCAAACCGTGGGTTGCGTACTTTGGCGACCTGTGGGCTATGGACGGCTATATAAACTGGCAGTCTGTCTCATGGGCCAGACGTCGTCTGACTCCAATAATCGAGAGAGCAGTCGTCAAAAGAGCAGATGGCATAATAACCACTACTGATGGATCCTCCCGCTACTTCCAGGAGAAGTATGGAGAGGAATGCCCTCCGGTACAGACTCTCTGGAACGGTGTCACCCTTGAAGAGAGAAAGAAGCAATGGAACCGGGAGGGGCCACGAAATCCTGGTGACGATCTGGTTATCACCTATACAGGATTCTTTATGGGCAATCAAACTCCTGAGCATTTCCTTCGAGGAATGAAAATGTTCCTGGATAAGCATCCGAAAAGCGGATTCAAGTTCAGAATAGTTGGTGATTTCGGCGCCTACACTGATCTGCCGGAGAAACTTGGCCTGACGGATTCCGTGGAGGTGCTCGGTACCGTACCATTTACCGAAGTGAGGAAGTGGCAGCTCGATTCTGATGTCCTGCTCCTCATCCTCCGACCTCAACCGGGCAACGAACTGAAGAATCCATCTAAAACCGTAGAGTACCTTCTTGCAAGAAGACCGATTCTCGCTGTAACCCCGGAAGGGGATCTGACCGCGCTGATCAAACGTTTAGGCGCCGGTTATACCGCCATACATGACGCTGGTTCGATATGCGCCGCACTCGAGGAAATCCACAGGGATATCCGTGAAGGGAAATTCAAAGTCCTGGAGAAACCATCAGACCTGGACGGCGATATGGATATGGACTTGGGCGGACGCAAAATGGTTGAGTTCCTCAATCGTATCGTACAGGAATAATCCCCGAATACTGTATACCTGTGTTATGTCACGCATTCCCGAACTGACGCATTCTTCCTTCCACAGCTTCGAACACCAGAGACGTCATGTCGTCCCAGGAAGGAAACAATACTGCCGATCTGAAAGCCCCCTCGGCAAGGCTCTTCCGCAGAGCGGGATCACTGAACAGCCGGTGAATGGCAGCGCCGGTCGCCCGCCAGTCTCCGGGGTCGACCAGGAGGCCTGATACGTAGTCGCTAACCAGGTCAGGAATGGCTCCTGCCGTGGTTGATATTACCGGGAGCCCGCGGGCCATAGCCTCCGCAATGGCCATCCCATACCCCTCCCAGCAGGAGGGCAGAATAAAGGCATCAGCCATGTCGTACTCCAGAGTAAGTTCCTCATCGCTCAGCCTTCCGAGGAGATGCACTCTCCCCTCCAGGCGCAGTTCACCTATACAGGCTTCAACCTTCTCGAGATATCCCTGCTCAAAGTCCCGTTCCCCTGCAATGTACAGCTCTGCATGCTCAATGTCTGAGCAAGCAAGAGCCTTCACTGCCTCCAGAATGCCTTTGCGAGTCTCAACGTTCCCCACAAGGAGCAACCTCTTCGCATCATCTCTGTACTGCGGTTCATCGGCAAGCTGGACGTTGAGGCCGGGCCGGGCAAGCAGGATATCCTGCTCACTTCTACCGAGTTCTTTCAGCTTCCTCACTGTGGACTCGCTTATAGCAACGACAAAATCCGCTTCGCGGACAATCTTCTTCTCTGTATACGTGTAGAGGAGGCGCCGCGGAAGAGTACGTTCCAGCTGACTCCTGAAGTGGTGACATATCAGCACTGTGAATAGACCGGAACGCTGAGCTCTTCGCTGCAGTCCGAGTGTAAGGGAACTGGAGCCCAGGTCCGTCAGAAGAACATCGAAAGGACCACCGCTCCTGCTGGAGATGAGACCGGCGGAAGGAAATTTGAGCATCTTTGCATATCGTGGAAGAGATTCAAGATTGAAGTACTCCACATCCCAGCCTGAAGCCCTGAACCGCTCACCCATCATGAAATCATAAAGGATGCCGCCTGTGAGTCTGCCAAGGCGCGCAGGATCTGTAGTATCAACGTAACCGGCCATCAGCAGCCGACCGGACGATGAACCTTTTTTGGGACCCAGGTCTGCAGCGCTCACGGTTTCCCTCCAATATCCATGATCCTGTCAAATCAGATTTCGATAATACATCAGGTCAACAATCATCGTCAACGAAACATTCTGCTCAGTGATTATTCGCGTCTCAGCGGATGCTGCCCCGTAAGAACAAGCCAGAACAGAGCATAGAACCATGAGATCCTTCTCCAGCCGGTCAGGTATCTCAGATTGAGCAGAGTAGGTACCCTGCGCCCTGATTTCAGTTTTTCGATTATATCCTCTCTCCCGCTGTCAGTTACCCTGAGCACTTCGGTCACTGATTCGGGAACAGAAGCCTCCAGTTCGACAGAAGCAGTTTCCAGAAGCTTTGCAATAGAGCTACCAAGCTTCGTCTCAAAAGCATTCCGTGCGAATTCAGCCCAGGTGCCTGCTTTGGAAATCTTCGTGCAGAGCATACAGATATCCACCCACCACACAGGTCTTATCCTGATATTCGTCAGCATATGAAGAAGGACCATCAAGAGCGCATTATGCCAGGCGAATCCCATCAGCCCCGGCTCCAGTAACCTGCCATTCTCGAATAGATCCGCTGGAAGTCTTCCGGGAAATGTCGCCGGGAAGTAAAAAATGTGCGTATGCAGTTCAACCATTGCACCATGCCTGTACAGCTTCATCTCGGACACGATACCAGTATTGAAAATGCCGTCTCCGGGAGACCCTTTCGACCACCCGGACCTGCAGAAAATATTCAGAATCTTCTGCCGGTTTTTCTCCTCAATGAACAGGTCAGCATCACACATGGGCCTTCCGCCGGGGAACGGATACACGCTTCTGGCCAGGTCGAAACCCTTAAACGCCCATACTTCTACGCCCGATTCAGCAATTCGTCTCAGGGCAATTCGAATGATCTGCTCCTGACGGAACCACGCCGCCGCCGCGGATAAATTAATGTCCTTTCGCCCCATCTCCCTCGCAAGAAGAGATGAAAGATCATGAGAGAGACCAGGGTCAGGTCCAGTGTATGCACCCGGCAGACCTCCGGACAGAAGCCATCTGCAGGCAGCCTTCGTTATCGCATCGGGATACTCTTCGTTTTTCATGTCGCTCAATTGATACATCAGGGATCGGATTATCACCACCCTTATGATCAGTTGGTTCATGCCGCATGCGCGTTATAGATTAGTCCCATGATAACCGAAACCGGCAGTAAAAAACTGATGCTCGGAAGAGCTGTGGCTTTCGTCTGGAAGAGCAGCCGGGGGCTGACCATAGCCAATCTCATCCTGACTATTATTCAGGGATTGCTTCCTCTTATCCCGCTTTACCTGATGAAACTCCTTATCGATTCAATCGAGTCAGCTATTAACGGCAGCAACACAACTTCTTTCGGCCACATTGGCCTTCTCATCGGAATAATGGGCGGTGTTACACTGCTGTCATCTCTTGTAAAATCTATTGCCGGGATAGTGGAACAGACGCAGGCCAGGGTAGTTACCGACTACATGCAGGACATCCTTCACAAGAAATCCATCGAAGTTGACCTGGCGTACTACGAAGATTCAAAGTTCTACGATACAATGCACAGGGCTCAGGGTGAGGCTCCGTACAGGCCCACAAGTATTGTAAACGGTTTCATCAGAACAATCCAGAGCAGTATTTCAATGCTTGCCATGGTCGGGCTGCTTCTCTCCTTCCACTGGATCGTCGCCGTTGTTCTTGTAGCCGCAGCGCTCCCCGGAGTGCTTGTCAAACTCAAATTCTCAAAAGTCGGCTGGAAATGGCAGCGCAAAAGAACGGAGACCGAGCGCAAGGCATGGTACAAACACTGGTTGTTAACTTCTGTGGGGCATGCGAAAGAGCTGCGGCTGTTCGGCCTCGGAGAGCACTTCAGATCGATGTATCTGAATCTGAGAGCTATCCTCCGCAAAGAAATACTGGGAATATCAAAGAGAAGGGCGACAGCTGATTTTGCTACTCAGGCCTTAGCAACACTGCTTATCTATGCCTCGCTGGCCTTCATAGCAAAGCAGGCATTTGCAGGCCTTATTACAATAGGCGGCATGGTAATGTATTTCCAGGCCTTTCAGAGAGGGCTTGGATATCTCAAAGGTCTTCTGGGAAGCCTGGCGGGTCTTTACGAGAGCAATTTGTTCCTCTCCAATCTTTTCGATTTTCTTGATATTGAGCCGACGGTTATCGATCCGACAGATCCTGAACCATTTCCACCAAACATCACTGAAGGTATTGTCTTCGATCATGTGGATTTCAATTACTCATCCAGCGATAAAAAAGTCCTCGATGATATTTCGCTCAGGATCAACCCCGGCGAGATGCTTGCTCTGGTGGGCGAGAACGGTTCAGGTAAAACAACCTTCGTAAAACTTCTCTGCCGGCTTTACGATCCGGCTTCAGGCTCCATAAGTATTGATGGCACATCCATAAAGGATTACAAAGTTGGTGACCATCGCAGCAACATCAGCGTCATCTTCCAGGATTATGCCAAATACCATCTCACAGCGGGAGAGAACATCAGGCTGGGTGATATACAGCATTCGCCGGATGATTCCCTGATCCGCAGGGCAGCAGAGACAGCGGGCGCAAACGACCTTATTGAAAATCTCCCGGACGGTTACAACACCGTCCTCGGCAGGTCATTCAAGGGGGGCATGGAGCTCTCCATAGGCGAGTGGCAGAAGATCGCCCTCGCCAGGGCTTTTATCCGCGACACTCCCATTGTTATTCTCGATGAGCCTACCAGCGCACTGGATTCTAAAGCAGAGCATGCTGTGTTTACAAAATTCAGAGAGCTGGCGGGGGGAAAGACCTCTGTGATTATCTCGCACAGATTCTCAACAGTAAGAATGGCAGACAGGATCGCGGTAATGGATAA
>JAUVIR010000065.1 GCA_030592645.1 Candidatus Fermentibacterota bacterium
ATGTGGACTGCGAGCTGATAATCGCCCACAGATCGCTTGCGGAGATGATTACTTTCAGGTACGAGGTGGACGCACTTCCCTGGGCTCCGGAGGAGTACTTCCCGCGGGACAGAGTCTGGCGGATTACAGCAGGGATCCTTCGGGACGAGATCTCCTATTACCTGAGTCCCGAGCTGGCAGACAGATATTTCCTGCGGCTCAGCGGCGATTACGGACTGCTGCGGGAGGACCAGTGGGAGGCATTTCTGGTGAGCATTGCAGATAATCATGTGATGATGGATGCTGTGGATACCTGGCGCAATCCACTTGACCGCAGACCGGTGTACCTGATTAAGAACAGGTAGTATCTTAATTATGAAGACCAATCTATCAGGAGGGGAAGATGGCATCAAAGGATTACGACGAGAGTGTGGTTGCTGCTGCTTTAGATAAGGTTCTTGCGCGAACCAGGGAGGCGGAGACCAGGCACACTTTCGATGCTTCTTCCGGCCGATACATCTTCATCTCCGATATCCATAAGGGGACGCGGGATTGCGCGGACGATTTCAGAGCCTCTGAAAAAGCTTACAATGCCATGCTCGCATATTACAACAGTCTCGGGCATACACTGGTAATACTCGGTGACGCGGAAGAGCTATGGAAGAACAGTCCCGGTTCCGTGATGAGAAAATACAGGCATTCGTTCCATCTTGAAAGGAAGTACTTCCAGGATGACAGATATATTCGTATCTGGGGCAACCATGATATCACATGGCGCAACAGGAGGATTCTCCGGAAGCATCTGCAGAGGGTTCTTAACGAAGGCCTGATCAGTATTTTAGGGAAGAAGGTTCTGCATGTTCCTGAGGCATGTCTTATTGAAGTTACAGATTTCGATCGTAAACTGGGTGAGATATTTCTTGTCCATGGACATCAGGGTTCCGTAAGAAGTGATAAGCGGCTGGGATGGTCAAGATTTGTTGTCTTTATCTTCGCTCGTCCCATTCAGTGCTTTTTCAAGAATTCCTGGAATCCGAAGACTCCGTCCCATGATTGGGCATTGCGCAAGGATAATAATAAAGCTTTGTACAGCTGGAGCGAAAAGCAGGATAACCTGATACTTATCGCCGGACATACTCACAGGCCTGTCTTTGCCTCCGAATCACATCTTGCGAGAGTTGAACGGGATTTGAAAGAGCTGAAATCCTCTGAAGAAGGATACTTGAAGAAAAAGGCACTGCTTGAAGCGGAAAGGGAATGGGCTGTTACTCAGGAGCTGCAGATGCCTGATGATATGACCGAGGAGACAATGGAAAAGAAGTGTTATTTCAATACAGGATGCTGCTGTTTCAGTGACGGTGATACTACAGCAATTGAGATATGCGATGGTCAGATCAGGCTGGTGCACTGGCCAGATAAACAGGGCAATCCAAAGCCTCATATTCTTCAGGAGAGACCACTTAAGGAAGTGTTTGCTGACATCTCCGTTTAGACTGAAATGCTGAGATATCCTCAGCAGCTTATTAAACTACGAGATATGGAAACGGGATTTGTTGACCTTGCCTTTCTCAAATCCGCCGACACGGGAAAGAGCTTCAGCGGATAGTCAGGCTCCGTCTGAACCTGTAGAAATGGTCTGCGAGCCCTGCGCGTACTGAGATCCATACCGTTCCGCTCAGTCATGAGCCATTCGCATATTGACCGTACAGAGTTACAGGCTGTATCATCAACTCAGGTAGAAATCGGAGATTTATCAGGACGAATGGGCTGCTTTGCGAGCAAGAAATGGGATTAGGAAAAAAATCCATTGTCCTATTGTTAGCGCTTATAGGTGTTCCAGTTCAGATACAACTCCTCCGCCATTTAAGTAGTACTGCAAATATTTTGAGAGGATGAAAAATGAGAGCAGGAATATTACTATCATTGATAACCGCACTTGCACTGACATTATCTTGTGGAGGTAGCAGTACGGGGCCATTGGCTCCTTATGTCACTCCATCCACGCTTTCAGTGGTATTTACAGGAGATTCTTCCAAAGTCGGAAGGGATAGTAACCCTGTCACTTTCTCTCATACAGCTCTGGCAATCACAAGTTCCCGGGAATTTGAAGCTGATTCAGAAGGAAGTTGTGAAGTAACAGTTTCATGGACTATTTGTATCGAAGAAGCTTACAAAAACTACATTCTTTACAGATCCGAATCCCCAGGAATCTCTACCGATCCTTCCTCTGCAGAAGTTCTTGGGATCTTCACCGATCCAAATACATCTGAATACATAGACAGCGATATAGACTGGGCAACGAAGTACTACTATGCTCTGAAGACAACCGATACTAACAATAACAGTGTCTGGAGCAATGAGGATTCAATCAGCACTCCTGGAACAGCCCCTTCACCATCAGTATTATCAGCTGGCAGCACTGCATTTAACTTCGTCGAATTACATTGGTCACAATGTCCCGATGATGATTTTGACTCCTACTGGCTTTACCGATCCGAAACTCCGAATATCCGGGATGACACAAGCTTCGCAGAGAGGGTTTGTTTCATCTTTGAAGCATTGGACACAACGTATACCGACAACGATGTTATTCCTGATTTCACCTACTACTACGCACTGATGACCGCGAATAATAAGGGAATTTCAAGCTGGAGCAATGAAATTTCAGTTGATATTCCCGGAACAGTACCGGATAGTGTTGTCGCAACGGTCAATGTGGGGAATGAGCCATATAGCATCTGTTCCCTCCCCTCAGGAAACTATGTGTATGTGACGAATTATTCCGATGATAACGTTTCTGTAATCCGCACCTCGGACAATACTGTTGTTGCGACTGTTGATGTGGGTAATACCCCCTTTAGCATCTGCTCCCTTCCCTCAGGAGACTACGTGTATGTGGCGAATAGATCCGATGATAACGTTTCCGTGATCCGTACCTCAGACAATACTGTTGTTGCGACTGTTGATGTAGGAAATGGTCCTTATGATATTTGCGCCTTTCCCTCGGGGGAGTATGTGTATGTGGTTAATATGTTCGATTCCACTGTTTCCGTGATCCGCACCTCAGACAATACTGTTATTGAGACTGTTGATGTGGGTATCAGCCCGTATGGCATCTGCTCCCTCCCCTCAGGAAATTATGTGTATGTGACCAATAAGGCTGCTGGCGATGTTTCTGTGATCCGCACATCAGACAATACTGTTGTTGCGACTGTTGATGTAGGAAACGGGCCAGATGGTATTTGCGCCATTTCCTCGGGGGAATATGTGTATGTGAATAATGAGACAGGCGGCGATGTTTCCGTGATCCGTACATCAGACAATACTGTTGTTGCGACTGTTGATGTGGGAGATAATCCACATAGAATCTGCTCCCTACCGCAGGGAAACTACGTGTATGTGACGAATAGATCCGATGATAACGTTTCCGTGATTTGCACCTCATACAATACTGTTATTGAGACTATTGATGTGGGTAATAACCCGTATGGCATCTGCTCCCTTCCCTCAGGAAACTACGTGTATGTGGTGAATTCTATAGATTGTAATGTTTCCGTGATTCATTAGGAGAACGATCAGAGCCGGGAACGATCTTTATTTCAGGGAAGAAGGCTCTGCATCTTCCTGAGTCCTGTCTTTGCCGAAATCTCTATTTAGAAGGAAGTAACGCTTAAGAATGTTCTTGTCAGAAACCGAGGGGTGAGGGGAAAATGAAATTCATAGTACTTACGTTAGCGGTTCTGGTGATCTGTTCGTGTGGAGAGGATCCCGGGGAATCTGCTGCTGCCGGCAGAGTTGTTGCGGATACACCTTTTTATCTGATGCCCTGCGACTCCATAGGGATTGAAATTGGTGATTCCTGCTACGTTTTTGGTGATATCCGGGCACGCTGTGTTTTCCCCGACGGCACAATCGGGGTGCTGGACAGATCGATAACAACGGTGAAGTTTTATTCGCCAGAGGGTGAGTACATTCGGGAATTCAGCCCGGAGGGCAGCGGCCCCGGTGAGTTTTTAGGTCTCGACAGACTTGGCTGTGACGAATACGGCAATATTATGCTTGCAAGCTTCTACGATAGAAAACTCGCCTGGTTCGACCCGGAATTCTCCCTCATCGAAGAGGTGATATTCACTTCAGGGAACAGGGGGGGACCTATGAGGGTCTATCCTGTTCCGGATACCGGATTCGTAGTTCTAACATCAATTTTCCAGTTACCTGATTCAGCCGGTTGCGAAGTAGCGCTGTTCAGGGGTTCAGGCGAACCGGAGACCATCTACAGGAGTAGATTAGCCCTTTATGATCAATATGGCAACTATCAGATAGCGACAGGCATGATATTCATAACTGATCATCTCGGAAGGGTTTATATCGCCAATAGATCTACAGATACTTTCAATATCATTTGCTACTCCCCCGAAGGAGACACACTCTATTGTATTGACAAGCCATACGAACCTGTCAGGCGGTCGCAGGAGGAGATAGACAACGCGCTTGAAGGTGCAAGACAGAATTGGATAGACGGTACAGGGAGTGCAGAGGGCTTTAACTGGGAACCTCCAGAGTACCATCCTTCAATTCGGAGCATGATGGTGGATGGTATCGGCAGGCTATGGGTAAGAGGCGGCGGAATTGATGCACTCTACCATGTTTTCAGCGAGACCGGGGAGTACCTGCATGATTGCGCGCTGGTCATGCCCGACTGGCAGGGTGTTGACGACTGGGCTGTTCATATAGGTCCCTACGGTATTATCGCAAGCACCAGAAACCCTGAGTTGTATCCTGTTGTTTACATGCTTGAAGAAGTGACAGAGGTTGATCCGCAAGCTGAGTGAATCTGCAAAGAGATATTGTAAACAGCTCTAAATCATGAGATATGGAAACGGGATTTGTTGACCTTGCCTTTCTCGAGTTCCAGCTTTCTCCAGCCGCTGTTGTCGTTGAGTCCCTTCCAGCGCCGCTCTTCGGTTATGTACTCCCAGTCCTTGTCCACCTGGTAGTAGAGCTGAAGGTTCTTCGTTTCGATGATGTTGAGTATCTCGTTGTTGTGATACTTCGAGGTATCGAAATCAGTTGTGGCTCTCTGTCCCATCTCCGAGTAAACCTCGTTCAGGTCCAGAAGGAGATCATGTGTCTCCGAATCCATCTCAACCGCATTGAGCCCAACTGCCTGGGCTTCGCGCAGTATTATCGGGTAGGAGTGTGAGGGATACCATGTGTTCAGAGCGTGGGATATCTTCTCTATTGCTGCCTCATCCTCTATGTGAAAGCTCAGGATATCTCTTGAAAGTTTTACGGAGAGGGAGTTGGACCTGTCCGCATCACCTATTACAAGCGGGTGAATGTGCTGGAACAGCGACTGGTAGGGGTTGTTGGTATGCGAATCCTTCTCGTCCCTCCAGAGTTTAATTACCCTGTTGAGAGCATCAAGACTTACACTGACACGGTTGTTGTCCCTGTCTACGGGTGAGAGCTTATGGGTGATTGAAGTGTCCACAGCCGTAAGGTAAGCCATGGGTCCCATTATTAGTTTGTCCGCGCCAAGGGCAATCATGGTTGCAGCCGAAGCGCATTCGAGGGGGATGAGGGCTACCAGCTCTTCGCAGTACCTCCTCAGGAGGCTGACTATTCTCAGGCTTGCCTGACCGTTGCCTCCGTTGGATTTTAAGAAGAGGTAGAGTTTTTTTCTGGGTCCCGTTCGTTCCAGCATCTGATAAAAACCCATTACATCATTGCTGCAGACACTTCCGCCCGGATTGTTCCAGTAGGTTATCAGGTCTCCATCAAGCTTATTGTCGATTTTTTTAATCAGTTTCTGCGTTCTGTCGAACAGTACCGGAGGCTGCTTCATTACCGGGATTTTCGCGTTTTGCGGCTCTGTTTTACTGTCAGTCAAGTTAATTCCCCTTTCATATACCAGAATTATTTATTTTGTTCTTAGAGTTGGATAATACATAGCGAATTTCACATTCGTCAATGACAATGCAGGTGATTGCGCAAGCGCTGGACACTGTATGCTGGAGGATATTCAGCCCTGAATCTCTGTCAGAGTTTTGTGACGAGTTCCGTTTCTCTCTGTTCGATGGTATTCAGCATTTCATCCTCATCCGGGGCTGTGAGGAGGTCTTCTATGAAATCCTGTGACTTCAGCATCCTGCTTAGTCTTGCAAGAATGTGCAGGTGCTCGTTGGCTCTGGGGAACACCAGGAGGAAGAAAAGGGCGGTGAGCCTTCCGCTTTTCTCGCCGAAAGGCAGGGGATGGGGAGGGCGGAAGAGCATCAGAAGGCTATGTTCAACATAGAGTTGCGACACGTCCAGAGGGTGGGTGAGCGCCACGCCGCATCTCAGAGCGGTTGAAACCGTCTTCTCGCGCTGAATAAGCTGTTCCAGAAGGGCTTTCTCATCGTAAAGCGCCCCTGTCCGGCAGGCTTCCGAAGCGATGGTTCGAAGCATGCTGGCAGCTGTGCCTGTTCTGCAGGGCAGGATTATTTTACCGAACAGCTTTTCCGTTACGAGAAGAGCTGAGGGATCGATTCCCACCATCTCAGCGTTAGACTGCTCCGCAGCGACAAGCCTGTCCGCCGCCAGGCTGCCGAACTCTCTTGTAAGCCAGTCGACTATGTCCGCTCGAAGGTAGCATTTCCTGCCCTGGTGCTGAACCGTTTTAAGGTCGGTTCTGCCGATCTCCCTCAATGCTTCGTTCAGGCTCATGCCGAGACATCTGGCTGTGTCTGTAAGTGTGAGGTAATCCTCCATGTCAACCCCTTAATTGCAGCTGGTATTATGTGGTGCCGGGGACTATCGGAACAACAGGGGGTTCTGAGTACGCCTGAAAGTGTTATCTTATCGCAGATGTAACTGAAATGAGAAGTGGTAAATACATGACTACTGAAGACAGCATCTCCATCATCGGTATAGATTGCGCGACGCAGCCGGCAAAAACCGGTCTCGTTTATGCAAGGTATGAGAACAAGCGCATCAATCTGGTTTCGTATCTGAATGCCGGATCCATCGAGGATTACAGTGTGCTGCCTGATCACAGGTGGTACCCTCTTGTAAAGAAATGTCAGGACTGGATAGGTGATGAGGAGCATGTTCTGTTCTGCATGGACTCGCCTCTCGGGTGGCCGAACTCCATGCGGGAGATACTGCCGGAGCATAGAGCCGGTGAGTTTGTAGGGATTGAATCCAAGAACCTCTTCAACAGAACTACAGAACTGTTCATCGATGAGACCATTCACAAAAGGCCGCTGGAAATAGGTGCTAACCTTATAGCCAGGACGGCGGTTGCTGCACTTGATCTGCTGACATCCCTTCGGATGATGCTGCGAAGGGACCTGCCCCTGCTGTGGGAACAGGGACCTCTGAAAGGTTCCGGCGTGATTGAGGTGTACCCGACGGCAACCATCATCGGACGAATAGGCAGCGGAACCAAGCTGAACTTCAAGACCAAGGCGGATATCCTTCTGCCGATACTGGAGATGGATTTCGGTCTTGAGTCCATCGATCTTCTGGCAAACTCCGATAATCATATGCTGGACGCGGCATTGTGTGTGCTTGCAGGTGTTGATTTCATCGAGAAGCGATGCCATGAACCCTCAGATCTCAGCGCAGCTGAAAAAGAAGGCTGGATCTGGTTTTCAAGCTGACAAATCCTTGCCTGGAGGAAGAATGAAGACACTCATTGCAGTAATGCTTGTTATTACCTGTGTGGTTTTCGCTGATGAGGTTGATGATATCCGGGAGTACTACAACGAGGTTAAAGAGCATCTTGATGATGAGTATGGTCTTTTCAGGACCGAGATATCCCTCAATACGGAAGGCGGTATTTATCCAGTCATAGGGACTTATCAGGAGAACATTACATTCTACTGGGACAGTGAGGGCGGTTACGTATGGCTTGTTCTGGTCACATGGACCGGAAAATACGCAACCCGCCACGATTACGGGGAAGTTCTTTACAGTGAGGTTGAGCGAATCACTCATAAAGCGACTGAGGAAGTAGTTTTTCAGTACGTCTTATCCCATGGATGGGACGGTAATGACACTGAGTATCAATGGTGGTTTGCAGATGGTGAACTTCTTCAGAGTTATGCATGCACCGTCACACCGGATATTGATGTGGAGTTCACTCCAGAAGACCCTGAAGCGTATGGCTACATCTACACTCCAGAGAAATTGCTTGATCTGTTCTATATGATCCACGATTGATAAATATTTGAATTCCAGACCTGGTCACATTCGTGCAATGAAGGGAATACAGGATGAGGGTTGCACTGATGAAAACAGCCGGGCTTGCACTGATGCTTTGTATCACAGCATCCGGGGCGACAGCCTCTTGGCTCTGTTCAGTGGTTTACCTGGCAGGAGAGCCTCATTAACCCTGAACCCGGCTCACCTGTGAGAGCGGAGAATATTGATGAGCTTCTGAGGATACAGGGAATTGAGAGAGGCAGGGCTTGATTTCTCGGCAAATCCGCCGTTGACGAACCCTGAATTCTGCGGAGTGCACATGCCGTACTTGCAGGATAACACCGGGGCTTCGGGGCTTTCGGGATGGGAATCAGTCAATCTCCAAATGCATGTTCCCAGAGAAGTAAGATATGAGCGGGGTGTTTTCATGGTTGCAGGGCAGAGCAAAGGAGCAATGCTTCTTATCCTCCTTGCCCATTGTCCGCGTTATTTCCCTGCTGTGATCTTCGTGGATGACAACAGTGCAAATGTCGAAGATGTCTATGCTGCGCTTAACGACAGAGGAATTGAGATCACCGTATTCCGTTACGGGGAAGAGGACATGGCTGTTGAGGCTTTCAATGAAGAGCAGAAAGAACAGGCTGCACAGCAGCTGGAAGAATTGCAGAGCGTTATCCGATCAGTTTTCGCGGCACCTTCTCCCTGATTATAAAGCGCTGTTATTTATTACCTATGTTCAGTGCCGGCCGGCAACCAGTTCTTCATATCTCTCATCCCCGCCGATATCCTCATTGTTGATCACGATTGACAGCGGCAGATCGCTGTATGGCCCTTCGTAAATCTCCATTGTAAGTGTGGGGTATATTCCCCTGAAGGCTGCTCTGTGGGTACACTCCTCACCAGTGCATGTATAGATCAGCACAAGATCCCTCGAAGCCCAGTCCATCCTGCAGCAAGGCTTGAAGATCATGAACATGGAATTTGTGGAGTAGTGTGCCGTCCAGAGGATGTAAGGGTCGCGTGAGCCCATCACCTCCATATACATCAGTGTAACCTTTTCGATCTTCGCAAGAGTTCTGTCCGGTCTGAAATAAGCCCTGTATACTATCCGGTCATGTACCCCGTAATCTTCGATCATCTCTAATTGCGCACCTGTCAATTCATCGCCATATCCTGTGTAGAACTCGTTGAATATCCCGAAGGGGAGAAGATTCTCACCTGAGAAATCGGGATGCGCTCCAAGGTCCGGCTCTACACTGGTATAATTATCATAATAATCGGGCAGAGGAGGCAGCTCTGTCCAGGAGTAGACCTGGCTGTAGTATTCAACTTCCAGGTCCTGGACTTCCGAATAACAGCATCCCCCAATGGATCCTTCAAGGCCTTCAGCGGATGCCAGGAACAGATCTATGTTAGCCTGCTGCTCGTTCGTGAATTCCGTGGGGAACTCGGCTGCGGTTGTGAAGCTCGGGCTGGGAGAGTACCAGTCCTGGCTGTCAAAATAAGCTGCCAGCCAATCTGTCGAGAATACGTATCCCTGCATCGCGAACAGCTCGTTGCGGAGGATTGTGAGCTCGAACCAGTTAAGAAGGCTAACTTCCTCCTGTGAATACGGCCGGTGTTCGTACAGCTGAACATTCGATGCCTGTGCTGCCATGCATATCAACAGCAGGATCATGAGTGTTTTCATTGTCTACCGCCTATACACATACTATCAACCTTCAAGGTTGAACTGAAGACTGATGGTTATTGTGCCGGCTCCCTCAGGGGGCGTTGGAAGCTGCATGTCCTCGAGTATGTCGGCAGCCTTCTCGGCGAGCTCATCACTACCGGTTTCGTTGAATATTATTTCCACATCATCTGCATTTCCATTACCATCAAAGGCAATATCGAATGAAATGATACCTTCGGGGAAATAACCCTCTATATCGCTATCATTAAAGGCTCTGAGTATTTCCAGAAATTCAATCAGCAGATCTTCTCTCAACTCATGAAAAGCGACATTCAGTAGATAATTTGTCAATCCAAGGTCGGGATGGATATACACCATATTTACTCTTGGAGAGAGAGAAGACAGGCTTCGTCTTACGAGAAGCATGCCTGTCATGCCTCTGCTGTCGGTTACAGTTATCGTTGTTGATCCTACTGTAGCAGGCTGCAAACCGGGAACTCCACCTGAAACAGGCATTGTGCCTACCATTCCACGGGGGACAACATTAATGGAACCAGCACCCTGTGGTGGTGTGCCTGTTCCAAAGACTCCTTCGTATGAAACCCCGGCAGGCATATTGACCGGTACCTGGACTGTTAATGGATTACCGGTTGAATCAGTTCTCACTTCTTCACTTACAGCTACAAAGGATGTATAGGCACTGAGTATCTGGTATTCCAGGGCAGTCGCAGTTATCTCGGATACGATCGGGCCAGAATACTCGGACGTGAGCAGCTGTCGATTCAGATCATGGATTTTCTTCCTTGCCCAGAGAATTGCTATTGCTTCATTTGATTCCGAATTTTCAGGTAGAGTAATAGTTTCATTCTGGCTCCAGCTGTTCATCGCAACTGATCCCATAAGTTTTATAGTCTCTGTTCCCGAGCCATCGTATTTGCCCACGATGAAAAGCGGGGTTCCCGGATAGATATCCTGAATGTTTGAAGGATAAACATCATAGACATCAAAATTTCCCCAGTCTATTTCAAAGTCCATGATGTATGGATTGTTAATCTTGTTGTAAATAGCTGCTACAGCCTCCGATGGGTTATCATTTAACCCAACATGGAAGGCTTGTCCTCTTCCTTCTTCAGCCAGGCTCTCGATCAGGTACCTGTTCGGGCTTGATCCTACACCCACACTGAAAAGCCTGATATTTTCTCCCAGCGCGCTCTGGACTTCAGCAAGTATCTGGGTTTCATTTCCGATGTATCCATCAGTCAGGAATAGAACGAAACGCAATCTTTCAGGGTCTTCAGGGTAACCAATCGCAGCTTTGATGCCTTCAATCATATGCGTTCCACCGCTCCCGGACATAGCGTCGATATAGTCAAGACCGGTTTGAACGTTTTCTTCCGTGTTAGGCAGTGGATCTGGAGTCATACTGCTTGCTGTCTCGCTGAAGCGCATTATCTGGAATGTATCATAAGGATTCATTCCGGAGACGAATTGCCTTACAGTTTCCTTAGCTACTTCCATAGGTTGACCACTCATGGATCCTGAACAATCAACGACAAAGAACAGTTCTTTTGGCGTTATTCTATCGACATCAACTTGATCCTCAGGCTGGACTATCAGTA
>JAUVIR010000046.1 GCA_030592645.1 Candidatus Fermentibacterota bacterium
CGATCACATATGACTGTAAACCGGCATAACTGGCTTTGCCATGCGTATTGTCTCATGTCAAACCACAACCATTTACTCATTGAGACATCCGAAGGGAATTTGTCAGCTTGCAAGTGCTTCAGATAAAGTCGATCGTAATAGAATTATCTATACTGCTCACATAAAACATGCTTATAGCAAACAGGAGATTGCTGAATATTCTGGAATGCAGTACAAGCACTATCAGTAAGATCATTAAGAACCTTGAGAATAGCAATTAGAAAGAAGAAACGCCAAAATTCAAGATACGACCCCCGAACGCGACCCCCGAACGTATTTCAAGATAGGAGATCACTCCCTGACATGCTCAAGCCCTTTAAAGATAAGATCTTTTACGTGGTCATCATCAAGCATGTAGAACACATGCCTTCCCTTTTTGCGGCTTCTGACAAGCCTGGCTGTCCGGAGGGACCGAAGCTGGTGGGAAACCGCGGAAACACTTACATCCGTTTTCTCCGCAAGTTCACATACGCATTTCTCACCGTTGAACATCGACATCAGGAGAAGCAGTCTGGTCGGGTCTGCCATCTGATGAAAAAGCTCGGCCAGAACTTCGACTTCCATGGTGTCAGCCTGAAGATGTTCTCCCGGGTCGGTCATTATTCCCCCCTTACTTCGTAACCAAGTTTGCTGATTGTACGGACAGCTTCTACTCTGTCAAATTCCGAGCCGCTGTCCAGTGCCAGAACAACGGTGCCTTTTCCTGCCGAGGCAGTTGCATTGAGTATTCCCGGCAGTTTCTCAAGAGCTCCGCTTACTGCCATCTCACACTTAGAGCAGCTCATTCCATCAACATTGAATTTCACTGTTATCCGGCTGCTGCCTTTCCCGGAGGATTTCAATCTGAGATAGAGGAATTCTCTGAAGGCGAACCAGGCCATTCCGGAAATCAGCAGTATCCCGGCAGCAGCACTGAGCAGACCTGTGATCGAACTCATTTCATGACCGGCATGGTAGGGCTGGGAAACTGAAACGTTGAGCGAGTTCAGGATTCCTCCCGCGGCAAGGCTGATTACAATTACGGTCAATACGTAGACAAGAAAAACCCTCGTTCCAAGGGTTTTGCGCACTGCGCCCATGGTTGCCGCATTTGTGGCAGGGCCTGCCATAAGAAACACAAGAGCGCTGCCCACGGGAAATCCGGCATATATGAGGCCGGCCGCAATAGGGACCGATGCTACAGAGCAGACGTAAAGCGGAATGCCGATTGCAAGTGCGGCCAGAAGTCCCAATGGACCGTTCAGTATGGTGAATTGCGACAATTGTCCCGGTTCGAGGAAAGTGGTGATCAGAGCGGATACCGCTATTCCAAATGCAAGCCATCCGTAGATATCTCGAAAGAGACCGTTGAAAGAGTAATTCCATATCCGCCGCGGAAGTGAACCCGTTTCATTCTCGGCACATGCCGGTCTGATTTCCCGGTTTTCGCTGCCATTACCGACTCTATCTGCTATGGTTCCTCCCAGAAGACCCGCAACGAAGGCTGCGATTACCTTCGCAAGTGCGATAGGCCAGCCGAGAATAGACCACGTTACCGCTATGGAATCGACTCCAGTCTGGGGAGTGCTGATGAGGAACGAGGTAACAGCGCCCATGGACGCTCCGTCCCTTCGGAGGCCCAGTGCCGCAGGCAGTACCCCGCAGGAGCACAGAGGCAGGGGTACACCTACCAGAGCAGCCTTGGCGCTGCTGACAAATCCCGGTTTTCCAAGGTGAGAAAGTACTCTCTCTTTCTTTACGAAGACATGCAGCAATCCTGCAAGCACCAATCCGAGAAAAAGTGACGGAGCAAGGGCCACGATTGTACTCCATAAGGCATCTATAAATTCAATCATTGAAACACCTCTTAGTTTATTGAATACTTGAACAATTGCTCAAGTATTATAATAACGAAACGCCATCTGTCAAGATCCGGAGGAATTCGGGAGCCCTTGGCAATCTTGTTCAGTATCCCGAGGTTTTATTATTGTATCTTAAGTAATCTGAAAATGAAGCATTGGGTGGAGGAAATATGAAATCGTCTATCATCACCGTTCTATTAATAGTTTTGATCACTACCATTTCAGCCGGGTCAGATGCAGACCCTGATATCATCGAATTTCGGGAGCTGACTTCCGGATTGTCCTGTGCGGGAGACCTGTTCGAGTCCAGGCATACTGAAAGTGACTATATCAGCGATACTCTGCTGATAGAAAGTATTCTCTATCCTGACAGCGTTGAGCGTCACTTCTACTACGTTATTCCACCCGATTGCGACCCGGAAGAACAGAGTCCTCTCTTCGTCTGGATCCACGGTGGAGTGAGCAGTGCTGAACTGCGTACGATGGAACCTGAAACGCTGATGGAGCGTTATCTTATTCCCCGGCTTCTTTCCGAGGGTTACCTGATAGCTTTTCCCTGCGGTCAGGTTGATGCTGTATGGTGGGATACTGTCGGGGAGGAGGGTATCCTGCGTATCGTTCGATGGATGAAGATGAACTTCAGCGTTGACGATTCCAGGATTTTCATCGGCGGCTTTTCTGACGGTGCCTCCGGGAGCTTCTCTATAATGATGCTTCGCCCGGGCTATTTTGCGGGTTATCTGGCTTTCTCCGGGCACATCGGCGTAGCCGCTATAGACGGCGGGCGGGCAACATATCTGCCTGGTCTTTCAAACAGGCCCGGAATAGTCTCGCACAGTGATGAGGATGGCCTGTATCCCACAGAGAAGATGGCTCCTACAATTGCCCTGGCGGAATCCGCAGGCGCAATAATAGAATACCACACTTTTCAGGGATTCGAGCATGATCCCTCGTATCTGCCCCAGATGGAGGATTCAATATTCGAGTTCCTTGCGGAAACGGAGAGAGTGAGGTTTCCAGGCAGCATAATCTGGGAAGCCGGAGAACCTTCCGGATGCGACTGGCTGATGGTGGATTCAATTATCCCATGGCCTCTTATTGGTGGTGACCTGGATTACAATACAACGCTCGTATCGGACAGGCTCAGGTTCGGTTTTTATGCCGACTGGGACTACGAAGGTGACGGTGTTTTCGTAGCAGGTGTTGCGGAGGGTGATGTCCCGGCAGCGAGAATGGGATTTCAGGAGGGTGATGTAATTATAGGTTTCGAAGGAGAGGATATAGTCACTCTTGATGATATAGGAATTCTGCAGGAGGGAATGCTGCCCGGAGACAGTTTTGCAATAGCGATTGATAGAGATGGAGAAATGCTTGAACTGCAGGATATGTTCAACCCCGCGGAATACTACTGGCTCCTTCCGAGGACAGGACCTTCTGTCAGGGTTGAAGCCGTGTATTCACAGAACAGCTTTAACATAACCGTTAACCGTTTCTGCAGGGTCCGGCTGCTCCTCCATCCGGAGATGGTGGATTTCAGCAGTGATATCGTTGTAACCTGCAACAGTTACGAAGTCTTCAGGGGACCGGTCGGGGAGGATTACAGTTTTGCAATGGAAAACCTCATGGAAAACCTGGACCTGGAAAGATGCTATACAGCTGAACTGAAGCTTAATCTGGAAGAACTCCTATTGCCGTTAATGTAAGTGATTCTGTATAATTTCATTTGAAAGTATTCCCAGATGGGTGGTATTATGAAGAGATTGCTTATTACATCAGCACTGATTTTACTTTCAACTTCATCAGCCGATATTGATCTGGTATGCAGGGATGATGTTCCCTACATCATCTGGTCCATGAGCGATAAACCCACTTTTCTTATGCAGGCATCAGGTGGATTTAAGATAGTATTCCTCGGGTACCATACTAATGTATCTCTGGCCATCATCAGCAACGACAGCACTGATTACCTGGCTGCCGCCTGTACGAATTATGATCCATGGATGGATCCAAGTCGCCTCATGGTTATCGAAACGGAGACACTGGATGTTCTGAACTCAAGAGAAGTATCCGTTGATAACCTTGGTTTCCAGGCAGAAGCGTATTCTTTTGACGAAATTCACCTTGAGAAGCATTCCTCCGGTTCTGACAGCTGTCTAATGATCTGCAGCACTCGCTGTTGTGTGGTGAAGGATCAATCCTACTATCCCGTATACCTCGGATCTTGCTTCGTTGACTTCACTGAAACTGGTTCAATTATCCTATATGATACGCTCTCAACCATGATCCATGATCACGCAGGAACCCTGCAGGCATCCTTCGGCCCGTTCAGTACTCAGCAGATCCGGCATCTTTCGGTAACAGCTTTTTTTACAGCATGCCCCATGAGTTTTTTCCATGGAAGGATCAGTTCTCACCTGCATCAGATTGCTCCCGCTTCGAGGATTGAAGATATGTGGAGTCACAGCATTTATACTATAGAGACATACGGTATTCCGTTTGATCTTGGATTAGTTGGTGCCGGTTCTAATTCCGCTGAAGCCGTTGTTTTATGGGAGGATACCGCCGGTGTAATGAAGTATTCTGTATTCACCGACAGTATAGCACCGGATGTTACATACGGATTCCCGTTTATTTCTCCCGTTATCTCTGATCCCGTGGCAATGTCATGCAACCCTGAAGACCCCGGACTGCTCCTGGTCTGGTTCGATAGTATCCTTGACCAGATAAGGGTCCGTCATTACCAGGATGAATGGAACGATTTCGATCATGTGATTGCCAGCTGTCCATCAGGTGTATTACCGGGAAATATCGCGGTGTACAGTGTAGAAGATGGATACTATGTAGCATGGCTCCCCGGGGAAGAGTCACCGCCGGAGTTTGTATTTGTTGATCGCGCCACTGTTACAGGTATTCATGATCAGCCGGAATCACCTATGATATCTCCGGTTATCAGTATTTCTTCAAACCCGTTCACTGAGTGTGTGTCATTTGCAGTGGAAAACGGCATTTCCATAGAAGAATTGTTCGTATTCGATCTGTACGGCAGGGTAGTCTGCACTCTGCATCCGACTGATGACGGAACGTTTCACTGGGATGGATACAATAACACGGGTTCTACTGTTTCCAGTGGAGTGTACTTCATTATGGGTGCTGCCGAGAAAGGGATTGTTTCGGCAGGACTGGTTAAGCTGTAGCTTCTCAGTTCTGCTTCAGAACCTTCTCTATCTCTCCTATGTACATTCTGTGGTAGCCTTTTTCGGGGTAGAGACCCTCGATCTTATCATCAAGAAATCTTTCCGGCTGGAAATCCCCGAAGTAGAGTTTCCTGCATTCAAGGATCAGTTCTGCCTCTTCAAAAGCTACCGTTCCGGCTGAGGGTTCGAAGGGTGTCAGTCCTGTTTCAATGGCCTTGTCGGTATCCCTGCCCGAATGTGAACCGCAGTACTTAAGGGCATCCCTGTAATTCTCTGGAAAGAAACTCATTGTGAATAATTCATTATTCTCCATGAACTTCCATGTGTGTCTCTGAGGCCTCACAAATACAAAGGCTACCCTCTTGTGCCATAGCTGCCCCATCCCGCCCCAGCTTGCGGTCATGGTGTTGTATCCGTCTGACTCAGTACCTGCAGTGAGAAGGAACCAGTCCTCCGCTATAAGCTTGAAAACGCTCTGCGAAATATCGTCAGGTTTGATCTCTTTGAAGATTGGATTCATTTGAACTCCGTCTGTTTTTTTATATTTTTATCGATGTATTGGTAATTGTTGTGTAACCAGATGTAAAATTATCGGCTCCGTCTGCTGCGCAGGCCAGAACAATATTGTAGCTCTGTCCTTCCGAAAGGGCGTTATCGTAAAGGTCTCCCGAATTCAGGGGGATCGTGAAAAAGATAGTTGTTTCTCCCGAATTCTCGCTGCCGGACTTGTCTGAAACATTCTGCTGCCCGCCCTGCAGGTCGGTGTCGGAAACATGCGTATCGCTGTCAATTCCAAAATCGTCTCTGATACTGACTGAGGAACCGTTAACGTACCCGATGATAATATTGGAATCATGCATCATATAGGACCCGGCGAACCCTACTGCAATCCATCCCGTAGAGGGGCCTTTTAGTTCAACTTCCAGATTGCTGTCCTGAACTCTCCACTTCAGCACGAAAGCTTCATGTGAGAGCGTACTCCATTTATTCGGATCGAATGGGTTTTCATCGCATGCGAGGCACAACAGGAGCAGGAACAGAAAGGCAGCGGAAACAATATTGATATTTTTCATTATAGATATCCTCCTGACAGGATTACTGGGCATTCCCGAAACAAATATGTCAGCTTATAGTTCCCCGGTAAACAGCTGGCACTTGAATTTTTCCTCTCATTCCCACAGAATAGTGTGATATATGCGAAATTTCATAGGAGGAGTTTTATGACGCTCAGTAGAAAACCTCTCAAGGGTATGAGGGAGCTTACACCTGCCCGGAAGAGGGTTGAGGACTACATTATCAAACGATTGCGGGATGCGGGGCTTGCGTACGGCTTCGAGGAGTACGAGACACCTGTTCTCGAGCCTCTGGAGCTTTTCCTGGCAAAATCCGGCAACGAACTTGCAGTCAGGCAGAGCTACAATTTCACGGACAAGGGCGGCAGGAAGCTGATAATGAGGCCGGAGCTCACACCTTCTCTCGCAAGGATGGTAGCCGCTTCAGGGGAGCTTATCTACCCGGTCAAATGGATGTCATTTCCGGTCTGCTACAGGTACGAGAGACCCCAGCGCGGAAGAGTTCGGGAATTCATGCAGTTCAATCTGGATATACTGGGGGTTTCCGGCCTTGAAGCCGAGCTTGAAGTGTTTCTTGTATTGAGAAGAATAATGAACAGTCTGGGCGCCGGTCCCGGTCAGTATTCTATCCGTTACTCCAGCAGGAGGCTTGCCTCTGAAATTCTTGGAAGCTGCGGTATGACTGAAGATGAGATGGCCGGGGCTTTTGCGCTGATCGATAAAAAGGATAAGATCAAGCCTGATGAGTGGGAGGAACTGGTCAGGAAAACAATCAGTGACGGACGGAACGCGGAGACCGTTATGAAGTTCGCGTCCTGCGGTGATCCTGATGCGCCATGGCTTTGCGAGGCAGCGGGCGGCACCGAAGCGTATGCCGAGATAGTAGAATTCAGCGGGTTGCTGAAGGATGCCGGTATCAAGGAGGCGCGGTTCGACGCAAGCGTTGTGCGGGGTCTTGATTACTACACAGGAATAGTCTTCGAGGTTATGGACACCGGAGGAGAAAACCGGAGGGCGATCTGCGGGGGAGGAAGGTACGATAATCTGGTGGGTATGTTCGGCGGTCAGAAGGTAACCGGAGCCGGGTTCGGGCTTGGACTGCTGACCCTCGAGCTGTTCCTGAAAACCTATGATCTTGTACCTGATGGTATTTCCGGTAAACATCCTGCCGATATCTTTTTAGCTGTTTACTCCGATGAAGAGAGAGCTTTCGCTGTGAGCCTTGCAGAAAAGCTTCGGGATACTGGTGTTTCGGTTGAGATCGATATCAGCTGCAAAAACCTTTCAAAGCAGTTAAAGATCGCCGGCAGGAAATTGATCGGATACAGCACGGTTATCGGTCCGGAGGAAGTCACTTCAAGGCGGATCAAACTCAAGAATATGACATCCGGCACTGAAATTGAATGTGAAGTATCGGAAATACCGCGAATCCTGATAGGCAGAAACCTGGAAGGGGAACCGGATTGATCGGATACATTAAACAGATTCCCGGCAGGTTGCTTCTTATCATGCTTACACCGTTTATGTTTGTCCCGCTCTTTTTTCTTCGAACTTCTCCGGGGAGTCTGAATTTTCCTGAAGTATCCGCCTGCCTCGGCGCGGTGTTCCTTTATCTGATCCTATCGCGGCTGATCTCCAGGCTTCACCTGACAAGCGTACTCCTGTCGCTGGTTCTCTTTTCAATGATAGTCTTCGGGCTTGCGGTATTCCTGCAGCCTTCGGTCAGCGATGAGCGAATCGCAGCGGATGAAACGGTTCATGCCGGAAGCTATTTATCGAAGAGTCTGATCCCGATTCAGGATGAAAGCTCCGATTCTTCAGGATGGGCATCCATTCAGAGCGAAATTGACAGTCTTGCCTCCTCAGGCGGCAACGCGATCAGAAATCTCGGTTTTTTCGACGGTTCCGGAACGGTTGGGATGACCCTGGGAGCATTGGGAGAGGTAACTTCAGCAACTGCTGAGATATTCATCAAAACAGTATACGCGGGCTCTAATGTTGCCCAGGAGGATTCCATCGTGCTTTCTGAGGGGACGCTGAGGGAGTCGGAGCATCCACTGAAGATACTTGCACTTATAGCTGCTGTTATCTTTTCTATCGCAATATTAGCTTCTTTGAAATACATTGTTCTGGTCGAACGCAGAAAGGGAACTCTGGTCTGGTTCCAGCTGCTTGTGATCACCTTTATTCTTCGGATACTGTACGTATCTCTTGGTCTGGAAGATCTTCTTCGAGTAGCAATGTCAGAGATCAGCAGTTCCGATGCCATCCTGTCGATAAGCCCGTTCTACGTTCTGCTTTTCATCTTTGCAATAATCAACTCGTTCAAAACCGACTGGGCGCATTACCTTACCCGATGGAAGAAGTACATTGTTCTTGCCGGATCACTGGGAGTTCTCGTACTTTCCCAGTCCATTCTCAGATTCTACTTCAGTGGCGGTCTGACGATCTCATCCCTTGCGCTGGGGACCCTTATAGGCTGTGTGTTCACCATCCTGCTGATATTCAGTTCTGTGACCTTCCTGAAGATCCTTTTCCTTCTGCCTTCTGCAAGACTTGTGGACAGGAAATTGAACCAGCTGAGGATAATGGATGGGCTCGGGCAGTCAATCTACTCAACCTTTGATGAGGATAAGATAGTGCACTCGTCCGTAACTCTCGGCAGAAGAATTTCCGGAGCCGACAGATGCTGGGCTGTAAAACTGGATACGAAGGGTTTCAGCGCCTGGAAAGCCCCGGAAAGGGATTCTCATGAAACTGCATTTCCATCCGAATGGCACAGGGAGGTTTTAAGACGGCTGGAAAAGACCGGCGGAACGCTGCTGTACAACCGCTACCCTAAAAGTCCTCTGGCTGCAATAGCTGGAAAAGACTCCCCTATGCCGGGCTCTTTGATAGTCTCATTACTCAGGATCAGAAAAAAGACGTTCGGTATTCTCTACGCCACCACGAATCGACAATTCGGGTTCATGAACGAATCAAAGGGTCTTGTAGAGACCTTCGCAAGACAGGTTGCTGCTGCTATAGATAATGCAAGGCTTATGGAGACGGAACTGGAAAGGGAAAGGTATCGTGAAGAACTGGCAATAGCCAGATCGATCCAGGAAAGCCTGCTGCCAGGAGAGCTTCCCGATATCGAGAATGTGGATATCGCAGGTATTTCAGTACCCAGTATGCAGGTGGGCGGGGACTATTACGATGTATTTCCAATTCCCGGCGGGCTGTACGGTATAGCGATAGCTGATGTTGCAGGAAAAGGCGCAGCAGCAGCTTTGCTGATGGCTGCGCTGCAATCCGCCCTTCACGCTATTGCTCCGGGAATGAGTAAAAAGGCGGGGGATACGGTGCAGAGGCTCAACAGCGTAATGAGCAGGAGAATGCCGGATGATAAGTTCATTACTTTCTTTTATGGAGTTCTGGACCCCGCCTCTAGAACTTTCAGCTACTGCTGTGCCGGCCATGATCCGCCCATTCTCTGCGGAAGCGACGGCATTGTAAGCAGCTTATCCGAAGGGGGTCTTGTACTTGGGGTTAAAGGTGATGCCCAATACAGGACAACAACTATGAAGATGAACAATGATGACAGGCTGCTGCTGTATACCGATGGCATTACCGAGAGCCTGGATAAGGAGACCGGAGAGGAATTCGGCCCTGCAAGGCTCGAGGATTACCTTACCGGGCAGGACAGCCTTCAGTCGCAGGTCATCCTTGAGAATCTGCTTGACAGGCTGGAATTATTCCGGGGCGAAGTCGCTGCATTGGATGATATGACTCTCCTCATGATAACATGCACAGGTTGTGCCGGTGACTGACAACATTTCCGCGTTACGCGGCGGACTCTCCCATCTGCTTGAATCGGAAGGTAATGCAGGGCATATCCTCAAGCAGGTGTGCGACTACCTTTGTGAGAATATCGAGAATTGCGATTGGGCAGGATTCTACCTTGTAGATCCCTCCTGCAGGGAAGAGCTGTTTTTAGGGCCTTATGCCGGTGAGCCTACCGAGCATACAAGGATCGGGTTCGGCTCGGGGATCTGCGGTCAGGCTGCCGCATCGGGAAAGACCTTTATTATTGCGGACGTCAGAATCGAATCGAATTATCTTTCCTGCAGCCCTGAAGTGAGATCGGAAATAGTAGTACCGGTGTTTCACGGCGGGAATATCATAGGGGAGATAGATATGGATTCACATGTCCGTAATGGATTCAGTGAGGATGACAGGGGCCTGCTTGAATGGCTTGCAGGCTTAACATCGGAATTATCTGAACAGCTCAGGAAAGGGACGGCAGGAAACTGAAAACACTGGCAGGTCCTGCAGGATTGAGCGATGATGCCAGGGTATCCAGGATAACTCTCATATCCCTTATTATTATCGGTATCGTACTTATTGTTTCCATGATTACCGACCATTTTTTCATGGGTGTCCTGCTGCTTGCAGCGCCCGGAATCATGTTTCTTCTTGCCGGATCACCCGTGCGGGTTCTCATGGTGACTTTCGCGGTGCAGATAGTATTGACACTGACAGAGTTGAATACCGCTGCCATAGGAATAGGTATCCTGAGCATCAGAGCCGATGATCTGCTTTCTATCTGGCTTGTATGGCTCTGGATACTTGCCCTCCCCGACAGATCGATGAGGGGCATCTCGATCGGTCTGCAGGGAATGTTCATAATACTATTCCTCCTTCTATTCGGGTTTTCAGCGTACCGTGGATTCACTTCAGGCCATGATCCTCTTGCACTGGGCATGCAGATTAAAACTTACGGAGCATATTTCCTGTACTTTCCGCTCCTGTGGGTTCTGTCAGATGAAAGCGCAGGTCAGCGGATATGGAAAGTTCTCCTCTCCTCTGCAGTCATCGCCGGTTTCATCTATATGGTAAAGGGATATACGGGAGCCGGGGATGACGTATTCGTCCGTGAAATGACAGGTGTCAGGGTAGTCACCAGACAGCCCAACGCCATAGGAGTCATTCTGATGATGTTTATCGGAAGGCTCTGGAAGAACTGGAGCGAGAGGCCTGCGCTTACAATCATTATCCCCGCCATTCTTCTTATGGGCACAGGAGTAGTTCTGTCACAGACGAGGGGTATATGGGGAGGAATTGTACTTGCGCTTGCCGCAGCATGGATTCTTAACCTGTTCAGGAAAAAGGACAATATCCACCTCGGCAGAAAACTCATTGCCTCACTGACAGTCATAGCAGTATTCATAATTCTTGTTGTGTTTGCCATATCTGCAATGGGTATCCTGTCCGCTTCGAATGTTGCGCAGAGAACCGAAAATGAAACGGGCAGTTATCTGACCGATACTTCCGTTCTTTCAAGGCTGATTGCATGGAGCACTATACTAAATGATCTCAGCGGTTCGGGAATGATAACGGGTAAAGGTCTTGGTGCCGTTTACACCTGTTTCAGGCCTGATATCGGAGCGGTTGTGACTGTCTGGTACGTTGATGGCTCCCTCTTCCAGATAGCGCTGAATATGGGAATCACCGGTGTGATCTCATTTCTTGGAATATTCATCTTAACCCTTATCAAGGCGGCAGGGCTGTTTATCAGAACGGAGAGCAGGCGGCGGGCAGGTATAGCCCTCGGAATATTCTGTGCTGTTATCATGCTGCTTTTCGCGTCCGGGTTCGCTTCGGTACTCACCAATTACAGATTCACAATTCTCTGGGTTTTCCTTCCTGCGCTGCTTCAGACCGAGATCGCACGGGAAAGGAAGGAAAGTATTCCTCTTCCGGCTGTGTAATGCGGCTGGGAACCCTTGATTCGGAACCTGATTTTAAGTATTTTACAAGCTGCTGATTTTTAATAATTCGGTACGCATTTCCGGGAAAAATCTACCAGATATACATCTGCATGGAGGCCTGCATGAAGATTCTAGTCATTAACAGCGGAAGTTCTTCCATCAAGTTCAAACTTATCGATATGGAGAATGAAGCACTGCTAGCCGAAGGATTGATCGAGAGGATAGGCCTCCCTGAAGGACGGATAAAATTCAAATCCGGTAAAAAGACAATAATTCTTGAAGAGCCTGTTCCAGACCACAGAAAGGGTATTGATTTTATTCTCAAAGCCCTGACAGACTCCGAATACGGTCCAATTGACAGCTACAGTGAAATAGAGGCTGTAGGTCACAGAGTCGTTCATGGCGGAGAGAAGTTCACGTCTTCCGTGATCATAGACCAGGAGGTCATACAGGGTATTGAGGATTGCAGCTTCATGGCGCCCCTTCATAATCCTCCCAATCTTCAGGGGATCTGGGCAGCGATGGAAACGCTTCCGGGTATTCCGAACATAGCTGTTTTCGATACCGCATTTCATCAGACCATGCCCCCCGTATCCTATATATTCCCGGTTCCTTACAGCATATTTGAGGAAAAACGAATAAGACGGTTCGGGTTCCATGGCCCCAGTCACCAGTACGTTTCACAGCAGGCGGCCCAAATGATGAGCAAGCCCATAGAGGAGCTGTGCATCATTACCTGTCATCTGGGGAACGGAAGCAGCCTCTGTGCTGTTAAGCACGGTAGAAGCATGGATACCAGCCTTGGCTATGGCACTGCATGCGGTGTAATGATGGGAACCCGCAGCGGTGATGTCGATTCAGCGGTCCTTATTGATCTTGTTGAGAACTACGGGTACTCAATTTCCGATGTTAAGGAAATGGTCTACAAGAAAAGCGGATTACTCGGTATTTCAGAGTTGTCCAGCGATCAGAGGGATGTTGAGGATGCTGCAGAGGAAGGCAACGAGAAAGCAGAGCTTGCACTTGAAATGTTCGCGTCCAGTGTACGGAAGTACATAGGAGCTTACGCGGTCTCAATGGGTGCGCTTGACGCGATCGTCTTTACAGCCGGTGTCGGTGAGAACGGTCCGCAGATGCGGGAGCGCATCTGCCGAGGGCTTGAAGTTATTGGTGCATCCATCGATCCTCAAGCCAACGATTTCAAGGGCCTGCAGCGGGATGTCAGCGCGCAGGGGAGCAGGGTTAAAGTATTTGTGATTCCAACGAACGAAGAACTGATGATAGCAAGAGAAACCAACAGATTATCCGAAGGGAAATAACGTATGTCATTCAAAAGCCTGACTTTACTTGTAACGATTCTGATCGTAAGTGTTTCCGCCTGCGGCGGCAGCGCCGAAACCGCTGAAACTGATACAGTTCCAGATGAAACCGATGTAATAGTTGAAGATACACCAGTCATCGAAAGGCCTCAGATGGTTTATGCCAGCCACATTCTCATTCCGTTCCAGGGTTGCCAGCAGGCTCCAGCTGAAGCTTTGTCCATGGATGATGCAAGAGTACTTCTTACATCGATAGCCGATAGTATCTCCGCCGGCCAGGTAACATTCGGAGATGCCGCTGCCAGGCATTCCTCATGTCCTTCATCTGCACAGGGAGGTTCTCTCGGCGGTTTTGTCAGAGGTCAGATGGTTCCCGAATTCGATGAAGTCGCCTTCAATCTTGAGCCCGGAGGAGTTTCGGAAGTATTTGAGACTGCCTACGGGTTCCACATTATTTTAAGGCAGGAAACGATCCAGGCCAGCCACATCCTTCTCGCGTACCAGGGCGCGCAGCGAAGTGCCGCAACAAGGACTTCCGAAGAAGCTCTCGAAATCATTGAGGGTCTTCAGGAAAGCATTTCGGATGGTTCTCTCACTTTCGCCGATGCGGCTGCAGGGCATTCCGACTGCCCTTCTGCAAGTGCCGGCGGAGACCTCGGTCCCTTCCCGCGGGGCGTAATGGCGACAGCCTTCGAGGAAGCTGCATTCGCGCTTGAGCCCGGAGACATCTCGGGTGTTGTGGAAACACCCTTCGGCTATCACCTGATATTGAGGACGGAATAGAAACGAGCCCGACCGGGTAAACCCGGGCACACGACGCAGTTAATACTCATTCTTTACTCCATGGATCACATTCCTGTTTGGAAGGATGTGCTGATATTCTCGGATTGACTATGTGATAACATCTTGTTATCTCAATTAAGAGAGTAAGGATTTCTTCAGCGAAGGATGGTTTGAAAGTGAAAAGTGTTCATCTCCTTCTTCTGGCAGTTTCGGTTTTTGCGTGCGGAGAATCTGCAGTGGTCTATGAAACAGACTTCGCTGTTGTACCACCCGGCTGGTATAATGATAATTGGTCAACGAGTTCCTCTCAAGGCGCCTATATCCATCAGAATATGCCCGGTGGAGGAAGTCCTCAGATCTATACCTTTCTAGCACATATGTATTCAAACACGACCCCTCCGGTCTGGTACTTTGTTCCTGACGGTACAGATTCGCTTGTGATTGATGTGGAACACTCCATCGATGTCTTTACAACATCTAATTGCAACTTCTTCATTAAGCTTCTGTATTCCGATGATACTGAGGAGTACATCTTTCATCAGCAGATATCCGGTAATGGGGGTTACATCAGCACTGAACCGATCCACCATGTGGTTGTTGGTCCCCCTGAGGGTGTGTGGATTGGTTTTGCTCTCTATGCGTACAATACCATTTATTACGCGACCATGGGGCACATCTACTGGTACGTAACAAGCCTCAACGCAACTACATACGGAAACAGCCTCAATCTGGAACCGAGTACCTGGGCTTCTATAAAAAGCGCCCTCTGGGAATACTGACTCGATTCCAGTGACGTTCTACCATCTGACCGGCTGAGGCTTATATTCTTGAATAATTACACGTCTTGAGCAGCTGAAATCAACGCAGTTCAGGCGCTCACACAATCGTGAAACGAGTATAGATGAACAGATTATTCGCAATAGCTGAGGAACTCAGAGACCTGGATGTGAAATCAAGCCGGATGGCATGGGCGAAGTACACAACCGGGTACGATTTCGGCATTATGAAGATAGAACGGGAAATGCAGGAGAAATTTAAGAGCAGGGAGAGCTGGAATACAATTCAGGATCTCCTGGCAGCGGATCTCTCTCCACTTGATCGCAGGCGTGTACGGATAATGGAGATGACCTTCAGGCCATTTCACCTTTCTGAGAAGCTCAACGAACTGTCTCTTGCTATCGAGGAGAAAACAAACGAACTCTCTTCCGTTCTCAATACACACCGATGTTCAGTTGGCGGCAGAGAGATGACATCACCGGAGATATCAAAAATCCTTCTATCCGAGACCGACAGGGATCTCAGGAAGAAAGCCTTCCTTGCAAGAACCCAGGTGAACGTCCCCCTGGTGAACGCCGGATTCCTGCAGCTCCTCGATATGAGGAAGGAGTTTGCCCATGAGTACGGGGCTTCTGATTTCGTTCAGTATATGCTTCAGCAGCAAGAGCTCAGCCCTGTCATGTTCGATTCCTGGAAGGATGAAGTTAATTCGGTGCTTCCGCTGATGAGGAATATACGCGCGGGTTTTGGCGAGGATATCATAGGTGATCCCGATGTCATGCCGTGGGATGCTGCCTTTATCTCCGGGAAAATCGCCCCGGAATTGAGCCGGCAGGTGAATATGGCCGATTATCACAAGCCGATAAGTGAACTGTTCGGCATGCTGGGTATCGACATAACCGGAATGAACATCACCTACGACATCTTTCCGCGGAAGAACAAATCCGAGTGGGGATACAACTTCCCGATTGAGACCGGTGCAGACTCCAGGATTCTCGCCAACGTACGGGACAGGTATTTCGAATTCGGAGTTCTTCTCCACGAGACCGGTCATGCTGTTCACAGCTTCACAACCGATGCGCGGGAGGTTATCCTGAACATGGGTATCAGCGGTATCGTCTCGGAGGGGATTGCCAACCTGTTCGGCAGATTCATCACTCACAAAGCATTCTATTCAGATTTCTTCGGTGATGAACTGGAGCAGGCCGGAAAGAATTTCAGGCGTCTTAAGCTATGGAATCGTGCGAATCAGCTGAGAGCGGTATCCAGAATCCTTTTCGACCAGGCTCTCTATCGCAGTAGAATAGAGAACATTGATGATGTTCATCAGCTGTTATGGCAGACGGACATGGATATTCTTGGAGAGGAACCATATTCGGACCTGCCTCTCTGGGCCAGTACGATACACTACACTACACATCCTATCTACTTTCATAACTACCTCCTGGGAGATCTTACGTGTGATATGCTGGAACAGGTTTTCATGAACAGGGAAGGCATTTCAGATTACACTGAAAAACCTGAAAAGTTCGGCAGATTCATACTGGATGATGTAATCCGTGCGTCCGGAAGGTATCCATTCCCTGAACTCTTCAGGAGGATCAGCGGGGAAGACCTTTCACTTAAATTACTCTCACAGCGGCTGAGGAAAGAAGCAAATGAACAGGATATGCCATGAGTGATTATTCCGACGAACTTTTGACTGAGCTGTTCTGGAAGTCCTCACTCAGAATTGCCGTGCTGGACAGCAGAGCGAAGATAGTTCTAACCAGCAAAGCGTTCAGGGATTCATTTCCCCAGGTGGTCGGGATAGCCGAAGATGGTTCGGAGGTACTCCGATTTACTCATGATGAAGAATGCGAATCCTACTTCGAGAGGCTTGCTGTTCTTCCTCCCGGAGAACATTTTTCATTTCTGATCAGGTTATCTTTCGCAGGGGTTGAAACCATATTCAGAATAGAAACCGCTTCACTTAACAGTAAAAGAGACAACAATCCCATTTTTCTTACCGAATGGATCCCTGCCGATGATAAGGAGACGATTTCCCATGCTCTTACCGAGATCGAGCATAAATACAGAAATCTACAGGAGAATCTGCCCGTTGGTATCTACAGAGGTTCCGGGAATGGATTACTCCAGACGGCGAACAGCGCTCTCATAAAAATGATGGGTTTCGATTCATTTGAAGAACTGCAGAATGTAAGCCTTGAGGATGTCTGGGTTGATACCGGACAGCGTGCTGCAATGATCGAACGCCTTAGAAAAGAGGGTTCGGTTCTCAATTACGAGGTTCACCTCAGACGTAAGAACGGTGATGAGTTGATCGCCTCCTTCGATGCCCGTGGTACTTTCGACGCAGAGGGCAGGCTGCTCTATTTCGATACGATCGTACAGGATATTACCCGGAGAATTCAGGCGATAACCGAGCTGGAACGCCTGGCCAGAACCGACAGTCTCACAGGGCTTTTCAATCGCCAGTATCTGATGGAGAGATTCGAAGAGGAGATCGTCAGGGCAAAGAGATATGACAGGCAGCTGACTGCAATGCTGATAGATCTTGATTACTTCAAGGTTGTGAACGATACTCATGGCCACCTGGCCGGAGATGCTGTTCTTGTTTCGGCAGTTTCAAGTATAACAGGAATACTGCGTGAAACTGATTTCGCGGGCAGGTACGGGGGTGAGGAGTTCTGCGTTGTAATGCCTGAGACCGGGATTAAGGGGGCAGAGGAGCTGGCCGAAAGATTGAGGGAAGCCATGGAGGAAACCCGGCATCTACTGCCCGATGGGAGTACTCTCCGCATTACGTGCAGCATCGGGGTCACAGAAGTCTCATCAGGAAGTGTTAAAGAGACCATTGCTCTTGCCGATTCAGCTCTGTACATAGCAAAAAGATCCGGTCGAAACCGTGTACATAGTAAAACTGTGAGTTGGATATAGGAAGCGCAGAGGAAGGTAAAATATGAGTGCAGAATTATACAAAATGTCCGAAGGGAGTCTGCTTTTTCAGGAGAAATACGCAATGGCGCAGTCACAGAAGAACGGCTGGACGAAAGCTGTCAATACCTGGAAGTGCATATCAGTCAGCCTTTCCGCAACTCACCTTATGGTAGAACTCCACGGTCTTTTCGGTTTGCTTGTCAAACCGTTCAATGCTGACCTTGATCATATCATTCCGATTGCCAATATCAGATCGGTTGAAAAAAGAAAGAACTATTTCGGATACAATGAGATCTCAGTCCTGTTCAGCCTTCCATCGGGGGGCAGCCGGGAACTGCTCCTCTACCTCAGGAGGGGCGAGGAATTCATCAACCTTCTGGGCAGCATGAGGAGTTGACACGGAGGTTTAATCCGGAGGCAGTTTCTGTCTCAGGGATGAACCTGCCTCTTTGAAAACTACGATAGCCCCCAGTATTACAGGTATGTACAGTAGAAAGAAACGCTGAAGAAGAGCGAAGATACTGAGTGTATCCGCACTCATGACCGAAGCCATGAGAGCGGCAATACTGAGTTCGGCCACACCGCTGGCTCCCGGACTCGGAGAAAAATAGCAGATGAAAAGAACCAGCGTCTGTATGCAGAGCACCTGAACGAAATGCCCGGATGACCCGAGCCCGAGCATGATGAAATATGCAAGTATGAACTTGTTCAGATAGAGTACCCAGGTGAGGAAGATGGAGAATAGCAGGATAAAGGGATGCTCCGTGATGAAGAGTCTGCACGAATCCTTGTAAGCGGCCACTTCAGTGATGAATCGGTCGGCAATTCTGTTTATTCTCTTCTCGAATCCGGGCAGCCAGGAACAGAGTTTTTTCGAGAGCCATTCTGTAAACTTGATAAAGAGACCTGGTCTGAGTACTATCAGTACGACAATGATCAGCTCCGTTACGAATACGATGAAACAGAAGATGATAAGGCTGTGCATCGTTCTGCTGAATGATTCGCTCAGTACGCTGAGTGCCAGAACTGCAGCGACGATGAAAAAGATCAGGGTTCCAAGTAAATTCAGTATGCTCACCGAAAGGGATTTTCCGACAGAAACACCAGCCCGGTAATAGATGTACATCTGGGCTGGTCCTCCCGCGCTCTGAGATGGAGTTACCGCTCCCATAAAGATATTTGCAAGGTTAGCCCTGAAACTCACCATGAATTTCATTCCCGGAACGAGCTTCATAAAGTAGATATGGTTCCGGAATGCTCCGAGACACATATCGATGGAAGAGAGAAGCAGTACTATGGCAAGGTACCACGGATTGAAGTTTTTAAGAGCGTTCAGCGTATTGCCGGTATGTGTTTTCAGGAATATCGCTGTGAGTGCGGTGACACTTAGAAGGATGAAGATGATAAGCCCTTTTCTGATTTTAGTCTTATCAAATCCCTTTATTCCCGGCGGCTGATCCTTTATCAGCTGCTCTTGCGCATCAACACCGTTTTCTTCAGGCAAGTAAACCCCGTCTGTGTTATCCAGGAAGGCGGGAGCAGTGTCCCGCCTTCATCTCTATGTGAGTTTTCCTGTCAGCGGTTTTCGCGGACAACACCTGCCAGTCGTTTTACTCCTTCAGCGATCTGCTCTTCGCTGGCGTAGCTGAAGTTCAGACGCATGCTCTGATGGTCATCGTTATTCGGGAAGAAGGCGCTGCCCGGGACGTACGCGACGTTCTCATCCACGGCTTTGGGGAATAAATCGTCAGCGCTCATTCCATCCGGCAGTGTAAGCCAGAGGAATAACCCGCCCTCTGGTTTTGTCCATTTAACTGTTGGCATGTCAGCGAATTCCTTCGCAAGGCATTCCAGCATGATATCTTTCTTTCTGCTGTACAGCGCTATTGTCTTCTCCAGACCCTTCTCAAGAGCACCGTTCACAAGCATCGCATGAGTAATGGCCTGGTTGAAAGGCGGAGTGCAGAGGTCAACTGCCTGCTTGGCCATAACCATCTTATCGACCAGCCAGTGAGGTCCGCATGCCCATCCTAGGCGGAAGCCGGGCAGCATTATCTTTGAGAATGTATACAGGGAGAGAACCATATCCGGATCCATGGACTGGAACGTGGGCTGATGCTCACCGCTGTATCTAAGCTGTCTGTAGGGAGTATCTTCAACTATCAGATATTTACCCCTGTGGGCGATCTCAAGAATTTCTTTCCTTCTTGATTCGGGAATAGTCACACCTGCCGGATTCTGGAAGTCCGGGATGATGTATATGAATCTTGGTCTTCGGCCCTCACGTTCCAGCTTCTCAATAGTTTCCTGAAGCTTCTCGGGTATCATGCCGTGTTCATCCAGCTCAACACCTACAGAAACTCCCTGGTAGCTGTTGAAAGCCTGGAGACCGCCGAGGTAAGTGGGAGAACCGGTTATGCATGTATCACCGGGATTGAAGAATATTTTCGCTACGAGATCAAGCCCCTGCTGAGAAGCGGTTGTAATGAGAATATGATCGGGAGAAGTCTTGATTCCGTCGGTCCGCATGATTATTGCAAGATCCTCGCGAAGTCTTACATCACCCTCAGTGGGACCGTATTGAAGTGCTGTGGCATGCTCATTTTCAATCACACTCTCAACAGCCGCTTCAACGTAATCCACCGGGAAAGTGGCTGGCGCAGGCAATCCGCCAGCAAATGATATAATCCCCGGCTTCGCTGTCAGTTTCAGCAGTTCTCTGATAACCGATCTCTTCATTCCATTGGCGCGGTCTGAAAAGTAATCCTGCATGTTCACTTATTGACTCCTTTCAGTGGTCTTAACGATGTGTTCATATATTATCCTATTATATTCACTGTATGGATATGACCAAATCTACTGATGTCAACTGACCTGGTTCGGCATAACGTATAGTTATGGAAATACATGGTACGTATATACCTATGTGGAGGATACAGATGCGTTCAGTTCTGAACAGGACAATCACCGGTTTCTGTCTGGCTCCGTTGCTGATGCTATCCTGCGGCTCAACCGATGATACCGCTGAAAACACTTTAACTGATCCTGAGCGGACAGCGATTACCGATATCATCCCAGAACCAGACTCAGCCGGAGATGCCGCGTTTCTCAGAGCTGCGCACATCCTGATTACATGGGATTCCGCATCTGAGGACAGCGTATCATATAGCGAAGGGAATGCACTTCGCGTTATCCAGGGAATTCGGAATGACATCCTTTCCGGGCGGGCCACATTTGAGGAAATGGCCTTTAATTATTCCCACTGCACCTCAGCGACGGACAGCGGGCGACTGCCTGATTTTACCAGCGGAGGGATATCGGAGGAATTGGACAGCACCATCACCGCCCTGCAGCCCGGAGAAATATCCGGGATCATCAGAACACGTTTCGGTTACCATCTCTTGAAACGGTTTGGCAGTTAGTCTTGGAGTTCTATAAAAGTAAGGTTGAGGATGGGGAGAAAGGCCTTCGTCTCGATACATATCTTGTTATGCAGGAAGATATAGAAGAGAGCAGGAGTTATATAAGCACACTTATCTCGAATAGTCACGTATCTGTTGACGGAGTACTGGTTACAAAACCTTCTTACAGTGTTCAAGTGAACCAGAAGATAGAGCTGGAAATTCCCGATGCAGTGCCTGTCGACATGTCTCCGGAGAATATCGAACTGGATATTGTTTTCGAGGACGAACATCTTATCGTGCTGAATAAACAGGCAGGCCTTGTGATTCATCCATCCGGAACCTGCAAAAAGGGAACCCTTGTTAATGCTCTGCTCGCCCATTGTGATAACCTTTCGGGTATATCCGGTGAGCTTCGCCCCGGAATCGTACACAGGCTTGATAAGGATACCACCGGTCTGATGATGGTTGCAAAGGATAATATTACACACCGCGGTCTATCATCTCAGCTTTCTGCAAGAACCGTTAAACGTCGATATATCGCTCTTGTATGGCACACACCGGTGCCGGATGCGGACAGGATAGACGCTCCCATCGGGCGTGATCTTAACAACCGGCAGAACATGACAGTACTCTCCACGGGGAAACGCGCGGTCACCAATTATCAGGTTCTGCGCAGATTCAGGCATACAAGCATGATCGAGTGCAGGCTCGAGACGGGCAGGACCCATCAGATAAGGGTTCACCTCTCCGTACGAAAGAACTGTCCCATAATTGCTGATCTCAAGTACGGCGGGTGCAATCCAAAGGAGATCCCCTCAACAGTCCGCAACAGGGAGCTGCAAAGCGATGTACTCCGAATTGCCACACATCAGATGCTTCATGCGGAGACACTCGGCTTTATTCATCCGATCTCAGGTATTGAGATGGAGTTCAACGAAGCTCCGCCCCTGGAATTCAGGCTGGTGATGAAGCGCCTTGAAAAGGATATGAATGACTGATACAGCCTATTCAATCCTCCTGTTTTCAGGGCTCATAGCCGGGCCGGCTTCCGCATTCCTAGTCGATATCATGGTACTTCCCATCTATCTTATATTTCCTTTGATCGGCCTCTGCAGTAAAGCCAGAAGCGGAACACTTAGAATTCTTCTACTTGTCACTGCTCCAGTCTTTATTCTGCTATGGGGAGCAGCTTCGGGGAATACTGTTCTGACGGAACGATCACTGAGGTGGATAGCCGCCATTGCCGCGGGAGCATCCATGTCCGGTGCTCTGGGCGCCTCAAGAGCTTCAGAGCTTCTGTTCTCGGTCTCGAGAAGAGTGAACCTTGCAGGATTGCCGGAGAGCCTCGCCATGGCAGTATCCCTTGCAGGCCCGTTTTCAGAGAGGATTAAAACAGTATTCATCGACAATAGGAAAAACGGCAGGAGTTACGGTGATGCAATTACCGATTCCCTCTCTTCGATTGCCGGGATAGATCTGATGCAGAAAAGCAGTATGAGCAGACAGAATGGACTTTGGGCGGCAGCTGCCTGTCTGGCATGGCTGATTCTTCTTGCCGGGATCATGAAGGTATTGTAGATCATGAGTGTAATAAGGATTAGAATGCTGATCGAATACGATGGAACCGATTTTTCCGGATGGCAGCGTCAGCCGGAGGCAAGAACCGTTCAGGGGGATATTGAGGCAGTGCTCGAAAAACTCTGCGCTGTCAGGATAGCCGTAACAGGATCGGGCAGAACCGATACGGGAGTGCATGCTCTGGGGCAGGTAGCCCATGCAGATGTGGGGATGGATATGCTTGGGAGGATTAGAACAGGTTTGCCTGCCATGCTGCCCGGCGATATCGCAGTGACCGGAGTTGAGGAGGTTGACAGTGATTTTCATGCAAGATTCCAGGCGATCTCAAGGCTTTACCGGTATCGCATTGAAAAGAACAGACATCCTCTGAGGGCTCGCTACTCCCATGCACTGACTCCCTCGAGGGAGCTTGCTGCCTCTGATATGCAGAAAGCCGCGCAACTATCAATGGGCAAAAACGACTGGATGGCAATGGCTAAGGAGGGAAGCGACAATTCCGACTGGATCGTAAACGTCATTAACTCGGATGTCATTGAGGATGAGTCAGGGTGGACATTCCTTATCCGTGCCAACAGGTTTCTAAGAGGTATGGTCAGGATCTGGGCGGGAACACTGGTCAGGATCGGTTCTGGAGCGGCCCGGCCTGAGCTCATAACCGGGCTTCTAAAAACGAAAGACCGCGGCAGAGCCGGTGTATCGCTTCCGGGCAAGGGGCTCACACTTATGGAGGTGAGGTACAATTGAGTACTGATTTCGACAGAGAGAAGCTGAAACTTAAATCCCTGGCCCAGCGAACCAGTAAAGTCGATTCTGGCCTTCTGCTGAGGAATCCCCGAAGCGGGGATACCGCTGAATTTCTGCGGTCATTGCCGAACCTGCTCGCAGTTAAGGATATGAAGAAACTTGCCAGTGCGATCATCAGGGCAAAACGCGCAGGCACTTCAAGGATCTTCATGTACGGGGGGCATGTCATAAAATGCGGACTCGGACCCCTTCTTGTTAAATGGATTAAAAATGGTACGATCAATTGCCTGGCAACTAACGGGGCGGGCACGATACATGATATTGAAATGGCTCTTTTCGGAGAGACATCGGAGGACGTTGAATCAGGAATTGCAGATGGCAGTTTCGGCATGTGGCAGGAAACGGGAGATGTTTACAGTAAAGCGCTCAGCACAGCATACAATGAAAATCTTGGACTTGGTGAATCCCTCGGTAATGAGATCATCCGCAGGAAAGGCAACTTGGGGATAAGCCCGCTCGCCTCGGCATGCGAGGCAGGTATTCCGGTAACCGTACATCCTGCTCTGGGGGGGGATATCATCCATCCCTACCCGGATGTAAGCTGGGAAAAACTCGCAAAAGCTGCTGAAAAGGACTTTGACCTTCTGGGCGAGAGGATCACGCACATGACCCACGGAGTGGTCATAAACGCCGGCTCCGCTGTGATCATGCCCGAAGTGTTCCTGAAACTTCTAACATCAGCGATCAATCTTGGTTACAGCATCAGTGATATTACGGCTGCGAGCTTCGACATGATAAGGCAGTACAGACCTTTGAATAATGTAGTCTTCAGACCGACCAGAGCTCTGGGGGGAGAACAGATAGTTCTTACCGGTCATCATGAACTGATGCTCCCGCTGCTAGATTTATTCCTCGAAGCAGAGGAGGGTAGTAATGTATAAATCAATACTGTTCCTTATTCCTGTTCTATTTCTTTTTGCGTGCGGTGATACAACCGTAACTCCGGGCAGTACAGATCAGACCGCTGAAACAGGACCCGTTGATCCCTACGGTGATCCTCCAGGTTACACGGGAGACCCTTTTGTGGGTTTTCCCGAACCGATCAGTATGAGTATCCCCGGAGAAGAACTCCCATTCGTATACGAGGAGGAGATACTGTCCGGAACGCATTTCACAGTTCAGATATCAGCAGCAACAAGCGAAGAAACCGCACAGCGCCTGAAGGAATCGATTTCCGCAGAAATTACTCATCCCGTATTTATCGATCATGAGAGTGGGTACTGGAAAGTCAGAGTAGGCGCCTTCCCGGCCATGGAGGATGCAGCTGCTTACATGCAGGTTCTTGTGAACATGGGTTTCACAGACGCCTGGGTCACAACAAGAGAATCCTGACCTTGACAAAAGACCCTCTAAATGCGATATATCCAACCGCTCCGGCAACGGAGTATAAAAGAGAATTAGAGCGAAGAACATACACTAGCGCGGGAAACTGACTCGTTCAGTTCCCCGCTCGTTCTAGAGCGAAGAACATACACTAGCGCGGGAAACTGACTCGTTCAGTTCCCCGCTCGTTCTAGAGCGAAGA
>JAUVIR010000052.1 GCA_030592645.1 Candidatus Fermentibacterota bacterium
GTTATGACAAGGCAATTAAGAACTGAATTTCCGGGTGCTCTCTATCACATCTACTCCAGAGGCAATAATAAGAAAATGATCTTTCTGGAGGATGCAGACAGATACAAATTCTTGAACATCCTGAACAAAGCACTCAGGAAATGTAATTATCTCTGTTACGGATACTGCATTATGGGCACACACTTCCATCTTATGCTGGAAACACCAGATGGTAATATTTCTCGTGGGATGCATATACTGCATTCAACATATGCACAGTACTTCAACAGGAAGCATGGCTGCGTCGGGCATGTATTCCAGGGAAGATTTCACTCAGTTCTGGTTCAGCGTGAGTTGTACCTGCTTGTATTATGCAGGTATATAGTACTTAACCCTATAAGAGCAGGATTGGTTAATCATCCAGGTGAGTACACATGGAGCAGCTTCAACGAAATGATTGGGACAATCAAGCAAGAGCCTCCAATCATTGCAGCCGAATTGCTTCTTTCCCATTTCGGAATAGAACCGGATGAAGCAAGAAAGAACTACATAGATTTCGTTATGGACGGTATAGACAAGCCATCACCATTTTCTCATACTGTGGGAAGTACATTCCTTGGGAACAAGGAATTCCTCTCATCATTGGAAAGCATTCTAAAACCTGTCATAAATAGAAAGGATATCTCCTCCGAACAGCGTTATGCATATCGGCCAACACTTTCTGAACTTTTTGAGCATTCAAAATTCTTTAGTAAAGAATTCAGGAATAAAGTCATCTTTCATGCATATTCAGACTATGCTTACCGTCAGGTTGATATAGCAAGACACATCAACCTTCATAGAGTAACGATAAGCAATATCATTAAAGCTGAGCGTTCAAGAGTTTTTATTGAGTATTCCAGCTTGGCACCAAATACTAAGAATGCTACATATTGAAGCCTGACCCTGAATGTTAATAGTGGTCGTCGTGAATGGTTCCGTTTTCCCCGTAGTCTGGATCTTCCATCCATGATGTGATTATCCAGTTCTCCAGAAGTGGAAAGTATGGGGGCATTACAGCTGTCAGTCCCTGATCGTATTCAATCGAAAGCTGGTAACCGCTGATACTGGTCCCGACGCGTCCCATCCTCTTTTCCATAAGACCACCGTAAATGTCGAAATTCTGTTCTCCCGTCGGATACATGACGCTTTCCGATCGTAGTTCTCCCGAAGGGGCAGCCAGGAATGCGACTGCGATCAGATCCGATTCCGTCTGTATATTCCACGGTGCAGACCAGTCGGGACCGCCCGTGAAACTTGGATCGGAAGGTATGATAAAATCCCCAAGGGTTACGATGGCCAGCGGCCCGTTATCACCGGCGATAGTTCCCCGGATATTCCCGTAGATGTATACTGAACCTGTGGCTACTATCGTAAGGGGCATGCTAATCTGTTGTCCAGACTTTATGTATACGGGCATACCGCCGTTGAGGATGAATACAAGGTTTTTTCCATCTTCCAGTTCAAGGAAAGTAATCATACCGTCATCTGAGGATTTCATAAGGATGGTAGTTCCATCAATGATGATACGTTTGACGCCGCTTACAACGGTTCCCATTTGCGAAGCTACCCTCAGAAGCGAGCTGAAATAACTGCTTACCCTGGCGAAATCAACCGCCCCGGAGGAAGGATCCCATGATGGAGAACCGGCAAGATGCTGGCGGTAGGGTCTTACCCATACAGTACTTCCATCTGGGTGAGGAATATCCGAAAATCCTATACCCGAGAATCGGAATCCCCCATCAGTAGTTGTCGATATCTCTTCCACAAAAGGGTCACCGGTCGAATCGGTGGATACACTGCTGAAATCGATGATACCGTTACAGTGAACAGGACCTTCCACTATTCTTCCGTCGGTGAAAAATCCGGCTGGTATCGCAGCATCAACCAGAAGCGCGTACCTTGACGGTGCATCGGGCACATAATGTGTGATGACATCCATTGTCATGCTGCCGATGCTGCCCCTGCCGCGGAGTTCCACCCCTCTTATAGCCCAGGGGTTGGATACATTATTACGGGGATCAATAACTACAAGCGCCCTGCCCTCAACCCCTTGCATGGTTATCCATCCGCTGCTGTCATCCGGCATGTAGTAAGGATCAGTGCTTACGGGTAATTCTGTTTCAAGTGACAGAAGGTTTACAGCCATTCTTACGCCTGCTTCCGCCGTGAAACGTGCCCCTATTCTGTCCATTGCATATTTCTGAGTAGAAACGTTGTCCGAGAAAAGGATGTATACGGCAGCAACCAGCAGGCTCATTACAAGTGTTACAACGAACGCAAGGATGAGAGCCGCCCCTCGGCGGCTCTCTCCTTTGCTGTGAAAACCGGAACCGGTCACTTTCTTGTTCCGTTCAATCTAAATCGCATCAAATCCGATGTATAACGGATCTGTAAGATCGACTACATCATGCATATCAGGTCTCTCATCCCAGTATGCGGTATCCCATACACCGGTATTGGGGAAGAATGGTGGGTGCCTGGTCATGAGCCTTGGATCGTAAGTGACGAAGGACAGGTATCCCCATGTATCACTTGAACCGACCCAGGTAGTTACCCCCTCCCCATCGACTATATAGCCTCCGACTATCTCAAAATCTATCGCAGAGTTCGGCCAGTAATAATAGTGAGCACTGTTGGTATCTTCCAGCTGGAATTTTCCTTCCAGAACCATTATCACCGCATCGACTTCTATGCCGTCCAGGTAATCATTTGTACCGGTCTTGATATCCCATGTTTTATCCGTCGTATCTGGAAGGACCCATTCATCAATGCCTACAACCATGTCCGGATCAACAGCAATGGTAAAATCACCCTCTTTCACCACCAGCCCCAGCATGTCATTGTTGTTTTCGTCCATAAGATCGATGTTACCGTACAGGATCGGGCCTGAAACGCAGAGGTTTCCGTTAACGCCAATGGTCAAGCCATCGACAAGTCCGGATAACCCGTGGCTCCGGTAAGGATACTCGGCCTCCGTTTTCAGGTATACCGTTTCGTTTGAGCCATTATCAATCCATACAACCGGATACAAAAGCGTCGAAAGATCGTACACTACAACAGGAGCATTTTCATCCTCCTTGACCAGAAGCAGACTATCGAGGAGCATAATACGGGTGCTGTCCGCAAGGCCGGTGAGCATCAATCCTCCGCTGTTAGCAGCATTGTAAGCTCCCTGCCAACCCACTTCAGACGAACCGAAGGGAATCACATCCACACCAAGCGCGAAGAAGGGCTCTCCAATAAGCATCTTCTCGTACGGTTCGATGTAGAGGTTCTTATGATGCGGTGAGTATGCGATCTCGGTTATGCCGGTGCCCGGAATGCGATAGAGGTAGTGATCCGCTGCAATTGAAATGGAGTAGAACCATGGATCGGTGTCCCTGCCTACCGTAGCGCTTGAAAGCTGGACAACCGAGTTGCTATGGAAGGGACCGTCGAACCTGTATCCATCTCCGAAATATCCGGGGCCCGGATCGTTAAGGAAAGTCGCGAAGACAGCAAAATTCTTTGGCAGTATCAGGGAAGCTATTCCGTACATCTGCACCTGATCTTCGGAAATGACTTTTGAAAGGCACCTGACCTCGTATGCGTTGGCGGCGGCAACCTCATCGTTTTGGTTATCCGGATCAACGAATACCAGCACCCAGCCAAGGTCATCACCCATATCGTACCAGTCACCCGTTTCCGGAAGGAACTGAATTGGGTCGTCGCCCTGGGGTACGTCCACCCCTTCCATTATCATGTGAATGGCCATATTCGTTCCTGCCTCCGCAGTGAACCTTGCCTGTATCCTTTCCTTTGCCCATTCCTGCGTACTGGCGTTGGACTGGAAAAGCGTGTACAGGGCTCCCACCAGTATCGACAGTACTATGGCGGAGACCATAACAAGGATCAGAGCAGAACCTTTATTTCCTTTTTTATTCATGATTCTCCTCCTAAATATTTGCGCCCAATATCTTGACATTATCAACATTCCAGCCTCCCTCCACATTTGACGGACCGGAAATGAGAGTGAAGATAAGCCAGTAATTCTCGTAAGCGCTATCCGCAAGGGCATCCTCGAAAATATTGCTTACTTTGAAAGTTTCTATGTCCCATATAAGATTAAATTCACTTGGGTAAAATACCACTTCTTCCCAGAGACTCAGGTTCATCGGATCTGGAGGCAGTGTATCGACGGAGAAACCGAGGTGTACCCATGCGTCATCCATTACGAAAAGTCTGAGACAGCTGTAGAACTCGACAGCTTTGTAATTGAAGGGTATGATGTTTGCCATATCGTACCTTTCGGAAAGAAGGAACGATGTTTCGAAATTGTTGTACTTCCCATCATCGGCAGTGAGATCGTTGCCGGCGTAATGGGCACCGTTGAGAATGGTCGGCTGCGGATCGGGGTAAGGCCAGAACATACTGAGCTTCCCTATCTCCCAGGAATCGTTGATTCCGCCATGAGTCCACGGTCCTATGTACCCAACCTCCCCCCAGGTTGTCCAGGCGTAACCCTGTTCCTGTGGATAGATCGGGTCGATTCTGTAAAGATCATTGTAAGCCCAGTCATCATTGTAAGTGGGAATTTCATGATGCTTCCAGCGCCAGGGAAGATACTGTGTGCTGTCGGAATCAGCCCATGGATCTATTCTGATATCGGGTCCTGGCATGGGGTCCCGGTCAACAAGAAGGACTTCCATGTCATCAACTATCCATCCGTCCTGGTTGTTGGATGACTTGTCCTCCACGCCGAATATCCAGCGGATCCATACGTCTTTTCCCCTGTAATCCTCAAGGTCGGCTTCTTCGTAGGTCAGAGTTGGTCCGGTCGGATTGTATCCAGGGCTCTTGGCTATATAGGCATCCCTTATTCCACCGGGGAAGCCGATGGTAGTCTGCACATGGTAGTAGCCCACGAGGAGATCTTCATCGGGGATCTGTTGCCAGGTGGAATCAACAGCGGCGCTGTCAGTCGCTATAATTTCGAGATATCCGGCGCATTCTCTGTTTCTCGTCCAGTAACAGTGTGTGAATCTCAATATTGCCTCGTAGTCCGCATCCGTACTTGCTGGTATCGTAATCATGGGTGTAACAACGTAACAGTACGAATCCTCTCCGTAACCCGGATTCACGAAAGTGTAATCATCCTCGTCTTCAAATGTCTCTATTTCTACCACATCAGGAGTTTCTCCGGCGCTCCATTTGATGACATTGTAGAATATCTTCCATCCACCAGCAGTGTATTCAGAGGCATCGTAAGCGCTGAAGTGAACCCTTCTTTTAATGAACTCCTCGTCCCTCACACATACCCCCGATTGGTCGATCAGGTTTTCAGGATATGTTAATACAGTATCTTTTTCAGGTGTCAGGTAAATGAGACTGTCAAGAACGGACTGCATACCTGACCCTGGACTATTGTATACTTCGAATGTCAAGTAGCCGAGTGGAAGGTCCCTGTTGACCGGATGCCAGTTATTGGCCGGGGTCATCTGAAGCAGATTCAGTTCAAGGGCAATGTTACCCATGGAGAATATATCCACAGCATCCATTGCGTTGAGTGTTACAATAGGTACCATCAGCGTATCTGTCATACCCGGGTGGTTGAAAAACAGGCTGGGATAGGGAAAGGTCTTGAGTGAATCTCTGTGGCGAAGGACTATCAGGTCTATCTCCTCACCTATGAAATCGTAGGTTACCATCTGATCGTCCGTAAGTTCTACAACAGTAAGTCCCCAGTCTATCATCCTGTTGATCATGAGTTCTTCATCGAGATTGGGGAGAGGGAATGTATCGACTCCGCAACAGTTGAAAACCACGGTTCCATTAAGAGGATCGGGTGGTTGGAAAGCAGGGTTGATATTGTGGTTAATACCGAGGTTTCGAGGTGAGATCGTTGTTGAAACCTCGGTGAAATACTGGGTATTGCGGTATTCACTGACAAGAGTCAGGTTGATCTGAATATGCCGCACAAGATCCAGATCCGTTGCGGAAAGAGGTTCCGTCAGAGGGTTGGAAAGCTCGTCCAGATAGTTGAAGTCAAGGGCAGAGATATTGCTGCCTATCCTGCGCACATATTCATCGTGATCAGTTACCACGAACCTTTGATTGACAACTTCTATATTACGGTAATCGGTATCTTCCAGAACTTCACTTCCATCAAAATCCGCATAGAATTCGAACTCAATGCTGTCCGCCAGAACCACCGGATGCCAGTCATCGTTGTCCCAGCCTGATGTAGGCATGTAACCGGCGTACAGGATGATATCGGTCACCTCTTCCAGAGCCAGCCTTCCTATGGTTATCAGCTCATTCTGCCTTCTTGAGAAATCAAACTCCTCGCTGCCTCTGCTGAAGAAAAGGAATACCGCTCCGAAAACCACCAGAAGTACCGTAAGAACGATCGTGATCTCGACAAGGCTCATTCCTCTGGAAACCTTATTCATAAAAGTTTTCATGTTATTCATCACCACCTTAAAATATAGAGCTGAAACTGATTGAATCCGCATCTACCGCGCTGATCCAATAAACAACACATCGAACGTTCCTTGCATTCGGATAGAGCGGGTCAACTTCCGCGATCTCGAAACACCTGTGGAATTTGTCTATGTCTTCAGGTGTGGTCCTTCCGAGGGGCATGGAGCTGATATCCAGGGTTCGGATCTCCTCAAGTCCCTGCCGGGCGAGTTCCATCCCTCTTGTTCTGTCATCCAGAACGTCCGACTGCTTTATGATGTTCATGAAGAAGAAGCCTATCCCTACCAGAATAATAGAAAGAAGCAGGGATGCGATTAGTACTTCAATCAGGGTAAATCCCTGATCGCCTGAATCAACCTGTGTTATTCTCATGTTTTACCTCCATTCAAAGATTCCGAATTTCCAGATCATAATACTTCCTTACCAGTTCAATTCTATTGCTGCCGTCATTCCTCCCGACGTAGAGATGCATCTCCCTGATACCGGGGGATACCTCACTTACAATCCTTCGAATTCCATATTGAACGCCTCCGGAGACAGCGGTGCTGTCATATACTCCAACTTCCGGATAGAACGATCCACTCCAGGTTGAGAATATCTGGTTTGCCAGAAGAAGAGCGTTCTTCCGGTCTTCCACATTTCTGATACTGTCCGAGAATAACAGAAGCACCAGGGTCAGCAGCAGGAAAACTGAAGATAGAATAATAAGCCCCCTGAAAATGCTGCCTGAGAATGAGCGCTTCATTTCAGCTCGCCCTCTCATATTGGACCCTTCTGTTATGGATATTACCGTAAATCTGAATATTCCATGTTTTCTCACTTAGAATATTATCATCATTGCACGTTACCGACCTCAGTGTAAGGATAAGACCGTCCCCATCCAGCGGGTTCAATAGAATTGTCAGAAAATCGCTATCGGTATATATCAGATCAAGATCTTCACCATCCAACTGGCAGAATACCGCATTCTGCGAGTTACAGACGGTTATCAACTTTTCTGAGTTCTCGTCTGCTATTACTATGATTCCATCGACTGATCCGATAATGGAATTCCGGGAGGAGGCAAGCCTGCCTTCCCAGTTGAATGGATGGAATTCCGGTCCAGCTGAATCAGCGAATCCCTCCTCTGTAAGGGCTCTCCACCTTTCATGTGAGGTACCCTCAATCCATTTTGCCGACAGTATCATATCCCGCTCGGTTAATCCCCACGCCACAAGCCTGCCGCCGGGCAATGTATCCAGAATAAATGAACCTTCGGCTTCCGAAACAAATGCGAGACTGCCATAACCGACAAACAGCAGATCGTCTGTTCCGTTTGAATCGAAATCATCATGGAGAACGCTTATCACCGGATATTTCACGTTCTCCTGATAGCCTCCATCCATGGAACCGTACAACTGATCCTGTCCATAAAATACAGGAGTTGTCCCCGGAGGGCTGGAGACAGTTAACAGCTTCAACGAATCCGGAACAAAAAGCTGTGCCTGGTTCCTGCCCTCTGATATAAGGAGTGCAGGTCTGCCCAGAATGCATCCGGCGGAGAGAAGTGACGATTCGTTCCAGAATGGAATATCAATATCGTACGATTCAGAGCCGGTTCCTGGGGATATTATCGTAACTTCCTCCCTGCCACTGGTCCTGGTTAACAGGAAAAGAACTGGGCTACCGCTGCAGAGCGTGCCTGCTATGGAATATTGCTCCGCAGTCCATTGCGGGATGAGCAGGATCTCAACCGAATTATCTACGTCCGTTCCTGTCAGCAGATCTATCCTCAGTCCGCCATCCGATTCGCTGAGTATGAAAATACTCCTTCCAACAGGCAGTGAGGATAGAATTCTGGAGCCCTGTGACCGCCAGCTTAGTTCCAGAGGAGGTACGGCTGAAGTGCCGATCATGCGGAAGGAGGTTTCAAGACCGCCGATGCTGTAAACCGGAATATTCGCAAAATTGCGTATATTGCTGTTTGTGAGATCCATATTCAGACCTTCAACAGCGCTCTCTTCAGTCAATTGAGCCTGAACGGATTCCTCCAGTGCTGCCTGTCTGTCTACTACTCCGGTTATATAGTTCACGAGCAATACAAGGGAGATCATCACCACTGCGGATGAAAAGAGGGCGAGGGTAACGGCGGGAATTGAAACTCCGCTGCCTATCTTCCTGATCTTTATACCTTCTGAAAATTTCATATCAAACAGTAAAGCAATATAGATGCCAGAAAACAATAGGAATGCATGTCATTTTATACATATAATATTACAATTTCAAGACTGATTCCAGCAAAGTGTGTGCAAGATCTTGCAGGTCGTGTGCAAGGCTACTGCACTATTCTCCCAGAAGGTCTGATTCTGTGGTTTCGCGAAGACCAGCAAGTTCAATGGTCTTCCTGGCATGTTCCAGCCCTACGTAGAACCTTTCCGAGTAAAGTTCGTAATTGTCACGAAGCCGCTGCGGAGTCATGTTCACAGTAATTACATTAGCGCCGGCATTGAAGCACATCAACTGCCCACCCTTCCGCAAGCGCTCGAACGTACTTGTGGCGGGGATAAGAGTGTTCTTCAGATACAGCCTCATGGCGGCTATGAATCTCAGCCCCAGGTCGACATCTCCTACAGGATAGTTTTCAAGGGGTGTACCCCTTGCCGGGAGAAACACAGAAACGCTTGACATATCAACATTCAGATCCTTCATAAGGATCAGATCATCGGCAAGAGAATCCACCGTCTGACCGGGCAGTCCAAGGAGCGGTCCGGATCCGATATGATATCCATGTTCACGGAGAGTGCGAAGCCATCGCAATCTGTCATCCAGCAGAAAACCGGGTTTCATCTCCTCAAACAGCTTTTTGCTGGAAGTTTCGTGCTTGAGAATGAATTTTCTGGCTCCGGCTTCGAACCAGTAGTCAAGGTCACTTTCACTGTGGATCCCGACACAAAGAAGGACCATCATGCCCATATCGGATATTCTTCCAATAACATCCCCAAGCCACTCGGCATTGTACTCTTCACTTTCGGCTGCTTGAAGAAAGAACGTTTTTATACCATTCTCAAGCGCGATCTCAGCCACGGATACGATTTCATCCGGATCAAGAGTAAATCTGGGGGTTTCCGTATTCTCTGTTCTCATACCGCAATAAATACAACTGCATCTGCAAGTGTTCGCAAATTCGATTACAGCCCTTATAAATGCTCTATCACCGAACAGCTCTCTTCTCACTTCTCGGGCGGCACTGTACAGAAGATCGGCTTCTTTATCGGAAGACAGAAGAATCGCTTTCAGATCATCTTTTGAGAATCCATCACTCAACCGTTTTTCAATCCAGCCAGCATCAATATTCAACTGCAATCACAACCCTTCTTCGTTTCTTTAAGCGTCTCCCTCACAATATCAAGAACTTCAGCGGTTTCAGGCATGACGCCCGTCCATATTTCAAAAGATCCGGCAGCCTGATGCACAAGCATTGCTTCCCCTGTGAATGTTCTCACTCCATTGTGGTGAAGATCGTTTCTCCAGTGCCAGGAGCTGTTGTAATTCAGATCTGCAAAAACCAGATTTTCCAGAAGTGTCTTCGAAAGGGGGAAGGTGTCATCATCTCCCCACCCTAGAGTCGTCGCGTTTACGATGGTTCCAGCATTAACTTCTAATAGAACATCGTTAACCGTCTCGAGCTTTCCCGCGGGTGCGAACCCATACCAGTTCTCAGGGTTCCTGCAGTACATTTCATACCGCCGGTGACTGTCATGAAGAACGTAATCAACAGCCAGAGCAGCGCTTCCGCTGCCAATTACAAAAAAGGGTTCGGGAAGGCTGCATTCATCGATGAACCGACTGAAACCGTAGACATCGGTATTGTAACCCGTGACGCGTCCATGGGCTGTTTTTATTGTATTGATCACCTTCATATCCCGGGCATGGCTCTTAAGTTCGCTGCAGATGCCGGCAGCTGCACCCTTGTGGGGATAGGTGATATTCAAACCGGTGATACCGCTGCCGAGGAGCTCTGATACCTTTTCTCTTAATCTTTCCGGCTGCACGGGGTAAGCGATATACTCACCACTGAGTTCGGTTGATCTGAAGAATTCCCTATGTATCATGGGAGATAGAGAATGTAGAAGCGGCCATCCTATCAGACCGAATCTGAAATCGTTCTGAGCATCAGCCATGTCTTATTCTCCGCACTCTCTGAAACAACCTGTAGAGCCAGTCACCAGGTCCCCGCGATCTGAAGAATACAGGTTCAAAAAAAGTACAATCTGCAGGAGCGATGCCTTTTCGAATCATATATCCTGCAAGAGGAGAATGAGCGTACACCCTTATTGTCCCGATATTAACAAATGTCGATTTCCAGCCGAGGGTTAATCTGACTCTGAACATGAAGCATATTTTCCTGATAAAAGCCCAGAAGCCTTCGCCGGGATTACCATTGAAAAAGTTAATCCCCACCTGAAGCCCGGCCTTTCGAGCGGACTTAACGGCCGGCAGCAGATCCGCCGCCTTTCCCCTCTTGGCAAGCTTTTTAAGACCCTTGTCGGTAATAGCGTCTGGAGAGAAATCCACTTTGACTGCTCCGGCAGCCTTCATTCGCATGAGCTGAGAAAATGAAATATTCTGATCAAGCCAGGCACTCCAGGATATTCTGCAGTCAGATTTCTCAAGAGCCGAAAGCAGTTCCTCGAAGTAATCCTCCGGAGCGTTGAAAACAGAATCAACAAATGAAAAACGGGAAACTCCCAGATCCTCCAGTTCCCTGATATCTCTGATAACCTTGTCTACAGATCTGAATCTGAACCTTGATCCGCTTAAAAAGCTGTACGTACAGTAACTGCAGTTGAATGCACACCCCCTTCTACTCTGTACGCCTATCGAGTCAGGAAAGGTGTACTGTGAAATATCGATGAACCTGTAGTCCGGAGGTGCCATCCTGCCCAGATCCGCCTGTTTCCAGGGAAGCATCCTCCCCCCGCTCCAGCCATCTATTGCGGTGCCGCTCTGAAGGTGATCGACCAGTTCAGGGAGCATATCCTCTCCCTCACCGGGAATTCCATAATCGATCCTGGGAAATCTCTCCAGAATGATCTCAGGATAAATCGAGAATCCTGTACCTCCTGCTATCACGATTCCGATCCAGGATCCCAGAACATCCATTATCTCAGAAAATGGTTTCAGATATGAGTAAGTGACCGGATACGAGCTATCATCGATATTTCTTAAGGATACAGCAATGATATCGGGAGTGAATGATTCGATTGCGTCTTTGAGCATTGTCTGGTAGTCATTGCCAAGACTCAGATCCAGCCCCTTCAACTCATGGCTCGGAAGCTGTCCGGCAATGAAAGCCAGCCCGATGGGGTAGATCGGAGCCTCGGGACGGCCTGTGGGTGATTGGACCAGGAGTATTTTCAAAGTAGAGCCCTCTTTTCTTTCTAACACAAGATAGTATTTTTCAAGTATAATGAAATTCATGAGAACCAGTTTCTATGCAGCAGCTGTGATATCACTATTTATCTGTCCGTGTATGGCGGAAGCGAATGTGCCTCCTCAGCGTATTCCGCAACTGGACAGCCTGGCCCTCGACATATCATTAATGGGATACATTCCTTCCGGCGGGGAATTGCTTGTTCTGGCAGCTTCGAATAACTGGTTCGGCCTTCTTTCCTGCGTTAAGCTTATGCCGGGGGACAGCGACGAACTGGATTCAATTCTTTCGGATACAACTGGAAAATGGAGATACCTGGGTTATGCTTTCTGGGCTCCGGCAGGCGACATTATCCTGGTTACCGCTCCTGCCCCCAGATGTCTGCCGCGCGATATGGAACCTGCGGTTCAAATCGGTTCCCAGGCGGCATTCTACTTGGATGGATACGAATTACTGAGTGAACCCAGGACAGCAGTAAATACCCCACATCTTGAGATTATTGAAATCAATCCTGATTCTACCGGCAGGTTCGAGTTCAGTACCCCCCTGAAAGGCGTTTACTGGGTAGAGGTCATGCAGCAGACACCGCTTGGACCCTCTATAGAACTGCTCTTTCCTGTTATTGCAGGAGGAACAGCTGAAGATGTCTTAATGGGAGCCATTACCTTCCCTGCCTCTGAAGCTGACAGCCCCTCCGGGATACTTCATGAACTGAACGCTATCAGGCAAAGCAGAGGAATTCCAACCCTGGAAGCAAGTGAAATTCTTGACAGCCTTGCTTCAATCAGAGCCGGGAGGCTTGCTTTTTCCGCTTCACTTTCGCATTTCGGTCTTAATACAGGAAATCTCCCCGAGATCCTGCCGGAGAATATTTCAATTTACGGCGAGAACATAGGAAGAGGAAGAGGGTATCAGGAGGCATGGTCCATGATCCTCATAAGTCCATTTCATCTCCAGACCTGCATATCCGAAACCTACACTCACGCAGGAATATCCGGAGCAGTGGATACTAAAGAGTATGAATGGCAGCTGGTTCTGGTCCAGATATTCGCATCGGGAGTAGGTGAGGAATGATAGATCAGATATCCGGCATTATCGGCAGCATCGGACTTGAAACAGTAGGTGGAACAGTTCAGGATTCCCTGATACCTCTTGCAGTACTGGCAATTGGAAGCGCTCTGACTGGTGGCCTGCCCCTCATGACCTCACCGCTGTTCGAGTTCTCCCTGAATAAAGTCTTCATATTGTCTCTTTTCTTTCTCCGCCCACAGAACCCTACTGTGTATTTTGCACTGGCTTCCGTTCTGGCGGGTGCCCCTCTTCGAAGAGCGATCTCAGGCAGAGAGTTCTGGCGGTATATCGCAACAGGCTTATCTATGGTTACCCTGCTTAAATTTGGCCCCGCCCTGTATCAAAGGATAATGCCCGGGGTTCAGGATCAGGTTGCGATTGTCTCAGTTCTGCCGATTCTCATTTTCATTGAGATCATCATCAACACCGCATTCCTGAAAAATCGCTCGGATTTCAGCATGCTTTCAGGAGTTGTTCTGATTTCCTACATAGCCGCACTCCCTCTCTCAATCATGACACTGATCATGGTAATCCATGAAGGAATGCTCGGAGCGGTACTTGCATTTGCAGGATTGGTCGGATTCTCCTTCCTGGGAAGGTCCATTAACAGAAAACATCTGTTGAATACGCGGCGGATCGAAGAGATAAGCAGTCAGGACAGATTGGCTGTACGTCTCATGGAATCCTCTTCGTACAGTGAATTCCTTTCTGTACTTCAGAACAATCTCTTCAGCGACTCGGACAGCAGCATCCGGGCGCTCACAAGATCTTCGGGATCTTTCGAATGGGTTCTATGGAGTCCCGATGAACAGTTCGGTCTGAGTGAATCCAGTATCAATGGCATATTTCCCTCAAAAGGTAAGTTTACCAGAAATTTCACAGTTAACAACATCTCCTGCACAGCCCTTGGGTTATCGGAAACCAGTGATCTGACAATCCTGCTTTCCGGTCCCGAGCGTAATATTCTAAATAGCATGCTGCACAGCCTTCTGGAAAACCTTGTTCTTCTTCTAGGACATACATGGGAAGCAGTAGGGCATTCTCTGCGAAGTGAAAGGTCATTTCTGGCTGCAGCGGTCGCGCTTGCAAGGCTGGCTGATTCCAAGGATGACTATACACACGGACATTCGTTGAGAGTTGCAGGCCTTTCCTGCTCTCTTGGAAGACATCTGCACCTTTCAAAGGAAAACGTTCAGACCCTGCGGGTCGCTGCAATACTCCACGACATCGGAAAACTGGCGATACCAGCTGCGATTCTCACAAAAAGAGGCCTTCTGACCAGAAAAGAACGGGAGATCGTGGAGGCTCATCCTGTGGAAGGGGCAAGAATTGTATCAGGATTATCAGGTTACGAAGAGGTTACGAGAATAATCAGAAGCCATCATGAAAGGCTTGATGGAAATGGATATCCGGACGGCCTGAGCGATGGGGATATCCCATTTATGGCTAGGATTGTTGCTGTGGCGGATACCTTTGACGCAATAACAAGTGACAGGTCGTACCATTCAATATCCGGATGGGAATCCGCTCTTGAAGCCATAAAAGAGGAAAAAGGCAGTAAATTCGATTCCAGGATCGTTTCCGCCCTCGAAGCGATTCTCTCAGACGAGAAAGCGAGTATGGCATGATATCGACCGAACGCGGCAGCGGATTAACCCTGTTCACAGGAGCCGCTTTGATCCTGCTTATACTCTGGGTGCCTGTAATTCACTTATCACTTCCGGGGGTCAACGAATACTTCATGCTGTTCTGCATATGGATAGGACTCATATTTACACTATCAATGCAGAGCCGCAGAACGATAGGATATCAGGTTACACTCTTCCCTGTTTTTCAGGGGTATATGGCTCTGACCGGATACACTGTCCTTCAGGAAGTCGGTTTCAGTCTTGCTCTCTTTATCGGAATGTTCATCCATTCCGTAAGAATAGGGGAAACGTACAGAAACTGCTTCGTCCTCTCAACGAGATTCATGCTTCTATGCCTTCTTTCACTGCGGATCACAGCTTTCATCCTTCAGTACTTCCGCAGCGGTATTTTCGAAAGCAATTATCTGACTGCGGCAGCCCTTTCGGGATCAGCGATATTTGCAGTGTTCCTGAATCATTTATTGAAGTCCGTAATTGAATTCTCAGGGAGGAATAGCTTGAAGGATGCCTTCAGAAATGTTGGCAAATCAGCTATCTATCCGGGGCTTTTCATTCTTTTTCTTCTCCCTGCAGCAGTACAGACTAAGGCAACTTCCTCAAATGTATGGGAATGGAATTTAATCGCTGTTCTCACGACTGTGCTGATTATACAGACCGGTCTTTCTTTACTTCTGGACAGAGCAAGATGCTCATACTCCAGAACCAGATTTCTAGAGAACGAACTGGGAAAACATTCGGAGATCCTGTCCGGCCTTGACTCTCCTGTCGAAGCCCTCAGCGTTCTGGCGAATTTTCTGTACCGTGCCGCTGAAACGTTCGCTGTAAGAGTAACCTGGAAGAACATCTCCATGACATACCCCACCAGTTATGAACCCTCCGGAAATGCCACTATATCGCGACAGGGTGAAGAGGGACTTCTTCTTGAGGTCTGGCCTTCGCCAAGAACAAGGCTAGATAATGAACGTATTGAAATATTCGTATTGCAGACCGAGACAGTGCTGAAAAACCTTGAACTGAGGATCGGTGTGGTCAAAAGTGCCTGGAAATGCCTTGAAGCAATGGTGTACTCACTGGATATGTCAGACAGCAGGCAGGCTGGCTACAGCAGAATAGTCGCTAATATTGCCAGAGATATCGGACGGGAAATGGGGATGACAGTAGATGCACTTGATGATCTTGAAATGTCCGCAATGCTCCATCTGACGGCCGCAATTCTGGAAAAGGCCGAGGAAGACTGGCACGAAGCCTTTTCTACATCGGATCCAGTAAGAACCCAGTTCCAGCTCCCCCCTGAAGTAGTCAAGGGAATAAGACATCTGACAGAGAATTACGATGGTTCGGGCAAGCCGGATAAACTCACTGGAGAATCAATTCCTGTTATATCAAGAATACTCTCCGTTGCAAGCAATTTCGCGGCGAATCTATCAAACCAGTCAGTTGAAGATGCTATTCTCGAACTAAAGAGAAGAACCGGACTGATATACGATCCTTCTATCGTTGATATACTTGAAAGCATATCACTGCAGCAGGATGAAATGCTGTCTCCATGGCATAAAAATCACCGGTCTGATCTAATCAAACCGGTGATTAACTTTACCTGATCCGGGTGTTGGTTACTGACTGTACCTCTCGACCCTGTCAATCTTCTCCTCACAGAGAGAGATTGAATTATTGGCCGCCGAGACCATGCTCTGTGCACTTCCTGCTCTGTGTCCGGTCACGGATGAAAGATAGGATATTGCAGTGTTCAGATCACTTATGGCACCCTGCCAGACTGGAATGTTATCAGCAACGAGTTCCGATATTCGAGCCTTGGTTGAACCGCTCTGGTAATAGAATGCCCCCATCATATAGTTGGCGAGCGGATCGTTAGGGTAAGCACTGCTGAGGCGGGAAAATACACTCTGCATTGCACCCCGCTGACCGCTGTCCCGGTAGAGGGTGGCAAGAAGTATATACGCTTCCCGGTTCCCCGTACTGGAGATAAGAGATTCCAACCGGTTTACAGCACTGGATGTTCTGCCTGCCCATGCTTCAACCTGGGCGGTATAGAGTATCTTCTGCGAGTTATCCGGATCAGATTCCAGATATATGACCACATGATCAGCAGCGTGACCGTAATCGCCTACCTTGACATAAGACTGAATAAGGCGCTGTCGCAGGCCGTTCATGGTGCTGTTTACAGCAAGTATCTCCTCCATGTACGGTATTGCCTTTGAGTAATTCTCCGTCTGGTAATATAGAAGACTGAGCGGGAACTTGATGGACAAATTGTCAGGGTTGCTTGCAAGAGCCGTCTCGAAGCTTGCAACTGCCTGATCGATCTCTCCAAGCGCCTGATATGCTTCCGCGAGTCCTAAATAGGCGTCCGCATTCTCAGGATCTATATCCACAGCATTCTCAAAATACGTTCTAGCAGCGTCGGGGTCATCGTTGGCAAGGTAGACATTACCTATACCGGTCAGGGCGGCAGGGTTCATTTCATCCTCAGCGAGAATCCCCTCGTAAACCTCAAGAGCCTTATCCACCGAATCAACGTCTGCCTGCAGGTAAACATTCGCAAGCTGGAATCTTGCATCCAGCAGCGTCGGATCAACGGATAGAGCCTGATTCAGAAACATGATAGCCATAGACCAGTTCTGCATCTGGATACTGAACGTTGCCTGATCCAGTGCCTGCTGGGTTCTGCTGCTGATAAGCTCGGAAAGATCAGCGACCATGCTTGCGGCAAGTTCCTTCACCGGATCTGTGTTCTTGGGAACCAATGCGGGATCCGCATTAATGGTGTTACCGGATGCAGGTATACTTACATTCCAGTAAACCTGAAATTCATCTCCCGAAGGGGAAATATTACCGTAGAGTATCATCTCTGCTCCGAGAGCAATACCGGCATCAACCACAAAATCCGGCGGTACACCATATTCGAAATCGGACGGATTGAAGCCCAGATCCTCAAATGCATCCTCCAGGTCGCCCTTCGAGATGAATGAGTATTCGGGGCTATCCTCAAAAATATCCTTCAAAGCATCAAAAAGCTTATTGCTTACCCATCGAGCATCAGAACCGCTATAACCAAAGGGTACTATGCCGATTCTGGTTGCTTCCCCTTCCCCCTGTGCCACTGCGATACCGCAGGCAAGCAGGGTAAGGCATACTGTCGCAAACATTATTCTCATCATTCTATCCTCCATAAAGCAGTTGATGCTGGAAATACGTTGTTAAGAATAGTAAAGTAAAGTAGATGGCAAATATTGCACTATAGCTTATTCGGGGCAAGCACCTGTCCTTATCCATTATGAGTACTTCCCTTATCATGTATTTCAGAGTACTTATCCACTATTCTGTCCTTCCTGTGCTTCCCCGCACTGATGATACACCGGATGAGGAACAGTGTTCCATAACGAAATCCATAATCTGATCTTCAGGCACCACCCGAAAAGGCGGAATGGACCTGAGAAATACTTTACCGTAGCCCTTCGTTACGATCCTTCTATCCATGATCATTACGACTCCCATGTCATCAAGTGACCTGATCAGCCTGCCTACTCCCTGTTTAAGACGTACAGCGGCAAGGGGCAGGGAATAGTGTCCGAAAGAGCTTCCTCCATGCTTTTCGATCATGTCCATTCTGGCTCTGATAAGCGGATGCCCCGGAGAAGCAAAGGGGAGCCTGTCAATGATAACCGCCTGGAGCATGCTTCCCGGCAGATCGACACCCTCCCAGAAAGAGGAAGTGCCCAGTATGATCGCCCTGCTGCATTCCCTGAAGTCTCTGAGTATACTGCTTCGGGACATATCCCCCTGCGTGAAGAGTTTTATATCGGAGGGCAGCTCTTTCTCAGCGATCCGCTTCACCAGCTTCAGATTCCTGTAGCTGGTAAACAGTATAAGTGTCCTTCCCTCAAGTACCTCCGCAAGTCTTCTGCCCCATTGCCATACAGCAAGAGCCAGATCCTCATGAGAATCATGCGGGGGAAGATTCTCCGGTATCGAAAGAATCGCCTGTGAAGTGTAATCGAATGGGCTTCCGAAACTCTTCACGCGGGCATCCCATGCCCCGAGCCTGTTACGGAAGAAATCGAATTCATCTGCAACGGTGAGTGTAGCTGATGTAAGAATGGTGGTATCGAACCTTGAATAGACCGTATCCATCAGATCCGGTCCTATATCAAGAGGCACTGCTTTGAGGATCGAATGCTTTTTCCCGGTTTCAACGA
>JAUVIR010000016.1 GCA_030592645.1 Candidatus Fermentibacterota bacterium
AAAGAATTTCCCTCGATTGAGGAACGGTACGGTCTGCGCGCCGCTGCAGTGGCGCTGTATCCCATGTACAGAGGTGTTGCCGGGCTTGTAGGTATGGACATAATGAAATGCTCCCCGGAAGATATTACCGGGCAGAACAGGGCTGCTAAGAAAGCACTCTCCAGCGGTCATGACTTCATTTTCCTTCATCATAAACCCGCTGACAGTGCTGGTGAGGATGGGAATGTTCAGGCTAAGATAAAAGCCATAGAGGAATTTGACAGGGCATTACCAGCATTCATTGAGCTCGGCTTTGATGTGATCTGTATAACAGGAGATCACAGTACTCCCTGTCCGATGAAACTCCACAGCTGGCACCCGGTACCCGTACTTATCCATGGAGGACCCCAGAGATCGGGTTACAGCTCTGAGTTTTCCGAGAGGCAGGCCTGCGCAGGAGCGCTTGGTTCGTTCATGTCAACCGATATTCTTCCCCTTCTTCTGGCAGCTGCAGGGAAACTGGCTAAATTCGGCGCCTGATATGAAGGTTACCGGTACACTTGTTGCGCTGTCAGGAGGGGTGGATTCCTCCTATGCGCTTAACCTGTGTATTCAGCGATACAGTCATGTAAGAGCAGGATACGTCGATACCGCAGGCCGCGGTATTCCCCCTGAAGTTAAAAACACCGCAGATGCAGCCGGAGTGGAACTTGTTATCGTAAACGCTGTTGAGAGATTCAGGCGTGAAGTCATTCTCTGGTCCGAACAGATGCTGTTCAAAGGACTGACTCCAAACCCCTGCGCCAGGTGCAACGCAAGAGTAAAACTTCTTTCTCTGCATGAGATTCTGAACCCTTCTGAGAAGCTTGTCACAGGTCATTATGTCCTGAAGGAGGGATATCTTATCAAACGCGGTTCTGACGATCGCAAAGATCAGAGCTATTTCCTTTCTCTTGTAGACGATGATATACTGAGAGGTTGCATTTTCCCTCTGGGAGACATGCTGAAAGAAGATGTCCGCAGAGAGGCGCTGCGTTTGAATATCCCTTTTCGTAGAAAGGAAAGCATGGATCTCTGTTTCAGCCTGTCAGCGGGAGAGGATAAGCCTGGAAGAGTGATGGATATCACCGGAAAGGAAATCGGCAGACATGACGGAACAGGGAATTACACCATTGGGCAGAGGAAGGGACTTGGAGCCTATGGAGAGCGGATGTATGTGACTGCTGTCAATTCTTCAGGCGGAACCGTCACAATAGGCGGAAGGAAGGATCTCCTTGTAGCGGGATGCACCGTTGTAGAAATGAACTGGCTCCTGGAGCCATCGGGATTTCCCTCAGAAGCCCTGGTTCAGACAAGGTACAGAAAAAAAGCAGTTCCGGCGATTCTTGAATATAGAGACGGCAGCCTGCATATTGAATTCAACAGACCCGAAGAAGCTGTTGCACCGGGGCAGGTCTGTGCTGTATATCTGAACACTTCGTTAATCGGGGGAGGGATAATCTCCTCAACAGAACAGCCTGATTGGAAAAGTAATGCAGAATGAATATGCCGGTGAGATAAAAAGACTGAAGGACAGGAAAGATGCAGTGATCCTTGCCCACAGCTACCAGCCGCCGGAAATACAGGATATTGCTGATCATGTAGGAGATTCCCTGGAGCTCAGCAGGATAGCGGCATCAACCGGATGCAGAGTGATCGTCTTCTGCGGGGTTAAATTCATGGCTGAAACAGCGCATATACTCTCCCCGGATAAAACTGTTCTTCTTCCTGAGCCGGATGCCGGATGCCCCCTTGCGGACTGTATTGAGGTGCCTGCCCTCAAGTCCATGCAGAAGCTGTATCCAGATGCCCTGACTGTTCTGTACGTAAATTCCCCGGCCGATGTGAAAGCGGAAAGCTACGCTTGCTGTACATCCGCTAACGCTCTTGCTGTGGTTGAAAATGCGCCATCTGATGAAATAATATTTGCTCCGGACAGGAACCTTGGAACTTTCATTTCAAGAAAATCCGATAAAACCATCCATATCTGGAACGGAGCCTGCAGAAGCCATGCCATCGCGGATCTGCAGGATATGAAGGCCAGAATGGAAGAATGGCCGGATGCCGAATTACTGGTGCATCCGGAAACCCCTCCTGCAGCCTGGGAACTTGCACATGCCGTTCTGGGGACGGGAGGTATGATCAGGTATGTTGGAGAATCGAGCAAGCAAAGATTCATAATCGGAACCGAAGAGGGGATGGTCTACAGACTCAAGACACTCTACCCCGACAGAGAGTTCACAACGGGAGGGAATATTTACTGCATCAATATGAAAAAGATAACTCTGAAGAAAATACTCGATTCCCTCAGAAAGCTGGAACCGGTCATCGAACTTGATTCTGAAACCCGAGAAAAGGCTTATGCAGCTGTGGCAAGAATGACGGAGGTAACCGGATGAAAAAACCTGTACTAGGCGTTGCCTTCAACTGGTACAGGAATGATGAATCCCGGGCTCCGTCATACGGAAAATGGCTTTTCGGGCTGAACCAGAGTTATGCGAAATTGCTGGCTGCAGCAGACGTTATCCCTGTAGGGATCATTCCCACCTCAAAGGATCCCGGAAATGTGCTGGATATCGTTGATATGATCCTTCTTACTGGAGGTCCTGACCCTGATCCAGAGCTCTACGGCCAGAGGAACAATGGATCCATAGGCTGCTACAGGGAAAGACCTCTGTGGGAAATGGAACTGTACAGGAATGCTCGTGCTGAGAATATCCCTGTATTCGGTATATGTCTGGGAATACAGCTTATAGCCATGGCGGAGGGGGAACAGCTCATACAGGATATTTTAACTCAGGTGGATGATCCAGTTGATCACGATGGGAAAGCTGACGATCCGAGGAAGCATACGGTTCAGATAATGGACGGTACAATTCTTCGGGGGATCCTTGGTTCTGAGATAGAAGTCTGCAGTTTTCATCATCAGTCTATTGCCGGAATTCCGAAAGGGTATCATCAGGCGGCGGAATCTTCGGATGGCGTGATCGAGGCCATGGAATCGGATGACGGGCTTGTCGTTGCAGTTCAATGGCACCCGGAGCGGGATTTCACAGGACCCCTTATTCTTCAGAATCTTATTAGAAGGTTCTTCGGGGACAGTGACTAGTGCTTTACATCTCCCAACCAAGATATGTGCCACGGGTATGGGGTTCGTTTGCAGCACCGGGGCTTGAAACTCCCGTTGGAGAGATCTGGTGGCTTTTCCACGAGGAAGGTGCTTCATCATTTCTCCAGAATGCTGTAGATGGACATCCGACTACAGTTGCTGATCTGGTCATAAGCGATGAATTGCCTGGAGAATATGTCTATCCTGTTCTTCTGAAGACTCTGCACACTGCGGACAGGCTCTCAGTGCAGGTTCATCCCGGTATCGGGGGCGGCAGTCCCGCAAAGGAAGAAACCTGGATAGTTCTGTCAGCCGAAACCGGGGCATGGATGATGGGCGGGTTAAGAAATACGGATAGGAATCTGTTCCTTGATCTTCTGCTCAATGGGAGAATAGAGGATGTTCTGCAGAGAATAGACCTTCGTACGGGTGACATTTACCACATTCCCCCCGGAACCGTTCATTCTCTGGGTCCCGGCCTGCAGATCCTTGAGGTGCAGAGCAACTGCAACATAACGTACAGGTTATACGACTGGGGAAGAACCGGAACCGACGGGAAACCGAGGGAGCTCCATTTAGAAAAGGGTATTGAAGCTATTGACTGGTCTTCCGGGGGAAGCCCCGTCTCCGCAGGTTCGGATGGTAGAATAGATCGTTTGAAACTGAAAGCCGGTTATCGTATATCATATATTGAAGGAAAATCAAACATGGATATTCCCGGAGGCGCGCTTTTCTTTGTTTCATCCGGGAGTGCTGCATTACAGGGTCACGAAGTAGATTTCCCCGCTTGCCTGATCGCTGACATGAATGGCGGAAAGCTGACATTGAGCGGGGCAGGCTACATCATAGAACCCGGAGGTAGTTAATGGAGTCATCATTTTTCGGAGTGATCATGGCCGGGGGGAGGGGAACCCGTTTCTGGCCTGTTTCAACGCGTAAACTGCCCAAGCAGTTCCTCAACCTTACTGGAGACAGAACGATGCTGCAGGAAACAGCCTCCAGGTTTGAGGGTCTCTGCGGTCATGACGAGATAATGGTAGTTACCGGCAGTGATCACAGGAAAACAGTACTGGAGCAGCTGCCGTGGATCAGAAGCGAGAACCTTCTGCTTGAACCCTCCGGCAGGAATACGGCGGCATGCATCGGCTGGGCGGCAAAAACCTTGATTGACAGGGGTTGCGGTTCGGATCTGATGGTGGTAGTACCCTCCGATCATGTTATCGACGATCCTCAGGAATTCAGAAACACTCTCATAATGGCGGCTCGACCTGCTATAGATGGAAAACTGGTAACGATCGGGATAACACCGGATCACCCTGCAACCGGATACGGCTACCTTGAAAAAGGAAAATGCCTGTATGAGGGAATTTTCGAAGTATCATCCTTCAGAGAGAAGCCCGATCTTGAAACCGCTTCAGAATACCTTGCCGGCGGCAAGTATTTCTGGAATGCAGGTATGTTCATCTGGAGAGCGGATGTGATAATGGAAGAAATCGCCCGGAATCTTCCCGGGCTCTTCGAAGAACTGATGCAGCTCGGTCCGGGAACCAGCCCGGACACTGAGCAGTACAGTGCGCTGCAATCCATTTCTATAGACTACGGAGTGATGGAGAATGCTGATAACGTTGTAGTTGTTCCCGCCCTGTTCGGATGGAACGACATAGGAGACTGGCCCTCCGCCAGAAGATGCGGCGTGGGCCGTGGAGAGGTGCTTGCGATAGACAGCGGCAACAGTATCGTATGGAATCGCGGGAAATTGACAGTTCTTCTCGGAGTGAACGATATATCCGTAGTCGAGACCGATTCAGTAACACTGATCATGAGTGATGAGTACTCTCAGAAATTAAGGGAAGTTGTCGCAGAACTGGAAAATACAAAACCGGATCTTGTATAGAGTGCATATTGCATCCTGGCCGGATGAACGGATTCTATGCGAATGGCCGGGAGAGGAGTCAGCGGGTAATCGAAAATTTCGATATTCTGTCTGCCGTCTGCATTGAACTGAATTCTCATCAGGATTCATCTTCAGTATTCAAACATATTGTTGATTCAGCACCCCTGTTCGAAGGTATCGATTCAGCCGGGATATACGTTCTTGACAATAGCTCTGGAGAATTCATTCTGGGATATCATACCGGTCTTCCGGGAGACTTTGCTGAGTCCCATTCCAGTTTCAAGCGTGGTTCGGGACTGCATGAAATGCTGCATTGTAACGAGACCGTATACCCCTGCCCCTCCGAAGGGAGTTCTTTCACATACGAAGGAAGCGCTCAAGTATTCATAAAAGGGCTTTTTCCCCTAATGAGAAGTCAAGCCGCGCTGACGGTGATGTTTATCGCTTCATCGGAACCTGGAGCCCTGCCTCAGGAGATTCCCCGAATAATGGATATAATGCTTACCATGGCTGAAGCGGCTCTCTCTCGAATTGACCTTGAAAGCAGTGCCCGCAGGAGTGAAATGCAGCATTCTCTTCTGCTCGAAGGGGTCCGTGATCCGGTCTATGCTCTGGGCGATAACCTGGAAATAAAGTACTGCAACGAAGCATTCAGACAGCTTGTCTGTTTTGAAGAGGAGCGGATTGAAAAGGCTGCTTTTTCGGAGGTTGCCGGTTTGGAACTGACGAACATAATGCGCGAAAAATTCGATGAAGCTCTTGATCCAGACAACGCATTCTCCTACAGCGAATTTGAATACCGGGAAAGGATTTTCAATACATTCGTTTCCAGAACACCAGACGGTCTCTTCGTACTGATGAATGATATCACTGAAGCTGAACAAACTCGGAAAAAACTGAATTTCAGAGAAAGGTTCGAAAGCCTCCTTATCACTATCTCCACTGATTTTATTAAAATGAGGGGGAGTGCCCTGAACCTTGGAATAAACGATGCCCTTCTGAATATCGGTGTGTCGATTGAGGTTGACAGGGCATACCTTTTTCAGTTCAGTGATGCAATGAAGATCATAAATAACACGCACGAATGGTGCGCAACTAATGTTCAACCGCAGATAGATAACCAGCAGGTACTGAAAACTGACGATTATCCATGGTTGATGAACAGACTCACCAGGCACTCCGCTTTTCAGATACTCAGTATTCCCGATCTTCCGTCCTGGGCCGAGGCTGAAAGGGAGTTGTTTGAATCACGGGATATTCAATCGGTGCTTGTGGTTCCCATTGTTCACGGAAACAGTCTGATCGGTTATCTCGGCTTAGACAGTGTGAACCATGAGAGATACTGGAGCGAAGATATAATCGATCTTCTGAGAGTTGTCGGGGATGCCATCGGTAATGCACTTGTCCGGAACAGAATGGAAAAGAAGCTCATCGAGATGTACAGACGGGCAGAGAAGGAGGCTCAGATAAATGCGGTTCTTCTCAGGGAGGTTAACCACAGGGTCAAGAATAATCTGTCAGAGATAATAGGCATTCTTTACGCGCAGAGGCGTTACGCTTCAGATAACAACGATCACGATGAATTTGTTCAGAGCCTCATCGGCAGAATACGCGGTCTGGCAACTGTTCATGATATGCTTTCCAGTTCCGGATGGAACCCGCTGGAGTTGACCAGGCTTGTCAGGAGGATCATCAATAGCGCAATTGCAAATGCCCCAGGCGGCAAAAAACTGAAAGCATCAATTTCGAAAACCTCTATCCGTGTGAATCCCAATCAGGCGCATGCCCTTGCCCTGATATTGAACGAGCTTGTCAGGAATTCGCTCAAGCATGCGCTGACAGGCCGTGAATCACTGAAGATAAAGGTCAGAATGCGCAAGCGCCGGGCAGGCCGGATTAGACTTATTTACAGTGATAACGGCCCTGGGTATCCCGAAGAAGTACTGGAGCATGACAGGAAGAATCTCGGTCTTGATCTGATTCAGAATTTAACTATAAAGAACCTGCAGGGAGAACTGACTCTCCAGAACGATGGCGGTGCCTCTGCGAAGATAGTTTTTCGCAGGACTCGCGCGGAGGATAAAGATGAAAGTAAGTAAAAAGAGGAAGGTTCTGATTGTTGAGGATGACCATTTAGTCTCTGAGATGATCAGGGGAATGCTGGAGGAACTGGGATACGAAATTGCCGGGGAAGCCGAGGATGGACATGAAGCTCTTGGTATGATCAAGGAAGTAAAGCCCGATGTGGTAATCATGGATATTAAGATGCCGAGAATGTCCGGTATCGAAGCGTCGCTCCTTATTCAGAAGCATTTTCCAACACCTATTGTGATTCTGAGTGCCTATGAGACGGAGGATCTTGTAAAAGAAGCGTCTGAAGCGGGGGTAGGAGCTTACGTTGTCAAACCTCCTCAGCCTGCTGAGCTTTTCAGGGCGATTGAGATTGCCTGCGGCAGATTCGATGACCTGCTGGAGCTCACTGATGTCCGTAGGAAGTACGAACAGGCTAAGAAAACAATTGATAATCTTTCAAAACTGCTGCCTGTGTGCCCGGGGTGCGGTGAGGAAAAGCGTGATGAGGATTACGCAAGGGTGCTGAATATGTTTCTCTGCAGCATACCAGTGGATGATATAGGAAAATATCTGTGTTGCCGCTGCAGAAGCAGAACAGATAAATAGAAAATTAACTAACTCTTCTCGGACTGCGGGCCTGAACTCTCACGGTTGACCCCACGCTGAGCCAATCGTAGCTCCATCTGGCTGTGATCTCTCCAAGTCTTATGCAGCCATGTGATCTTCTGGTGCCCAGAAAATTCGTACCGGATAGGAAAGTCTGATGAAGACCTATCTGGCCTGAAGGATGAATACAGAGCCAGTAAGGCATCCTGACGCCATAGGAGCTTGATACCGGTGCCCGTCTTCTGTAGAGTACCTCGAAGGTTCCAGTCGGGGTATTGTACCCGGCTCTTCCTGTGGAAACCAGCGCCAGATTTGCTTCTCTGCCGTTCTCCAGAAAGATGATGGTCTGATAGTCAATGAGAATGACCGCTTCTCTGGATGGAGTGTCTCCCAACCCGTCAGCTGGAGCAAGGGATGCGCTCCAGGATACGGCAAGTACCCCGAAAAAAATACGGACAAGTTCTGTCAGACAAATCAAATGCGTTACCTCCATAGCAATGTAAACTGAATACTTGGAGATAGAATGTCAATATTGACTTTCAGAGCATAAAAGGCAAGATTTCATAATTACCGATCACATTATTTTTGATTACTTAATTATCATGAACGGAGGGTCAAATATGTCTGGATGGAGTCTTAACCGAAAGATATTTCTTGCCATCGTAGCTATATCTGCTTTGCTTGCAGCCTGCAGCTCACCTGTTGTAACAGGCATGAAGGTGCATATGCAGAACCAGGAGTACGATGATATCATAAATCTTGCCGACAGCGTTATCGCTCGGGGAGATTCGCTGAACGCGGAGATCTGGTTCTGGAGAGGCAGAGCTTTTACCGAGAAATCACAATGGACCGAAGCTGCCGTATCATTCATGAAGGCTTACGAACTCGATACCAACGGAGCACTGACTGTAAGCGAATATTGGTTCGTCTTCTTTAACAGCGCTTCCAATACCATGAACGATGGTGATATCGGTTCCGCAGTTGAAATGCTCAACAGTGGTATTCAGGTCGCACCGGAGAGACCGGATTTTGAGCTTATGCTGGGCGATGTTGAGCTGAACATCAACAATGATCTTCCTGCAGCCCTTGAAGGCTATAAGAGTGCTTCGCAGAAAGCGGAAGCATTAATGGCTGATGTTCAGGCTATGCTGGATGATACGGATGATCCATACATGCTGGATTACTACTCACAGAGCCTTGCGCAGGCCAGAAACCTCTTCATTCAGGCTCTCTACAACTCTGGAAGCGTTCTTACCATGATAGCCCTTGACGCTACCGAGGAAGAAATGCCGGAATACATACAGCAGGCAAAAGATAATTACGCCATGGCACTTCTGGTCGATCCCACGAATATTGATATGCTTGATGCTCTTGCCGGAGCATACATGCTGGAAGCCGACTATGCTTCCGCGATCGGTATTTATGACGAAGCATTCGCCAATATTGAGCTGGGAATTGAAGAAGGCTGGCTCGAGCAGGAAGAAGCCAATGGGATCATGGCCAATATGATGGTATCCAAGGGATACGCATACATTGAAATGGAAGAATATTCTCAGGCAATATCTGAACTCAACAGCGCTCATGAGCTTATCGGAAACGATTATGTAATTCTTTCAACTCTTGCCCATGCTAATTTCGTAATGGAGAATTACAACGAGTCTCTCTCGATTCTTGATTCCGTCATTATGATCGAAGGCCTGACTCCTGATCAACTCTCTAACGCATACTATACAAGATACGCCTGTTTCAACCGGAAGGAACTGGATTCCGAAGCTGCCGAGGCTCTTGAAACAGCACTTGATTTCGATCCTGATAATGCCAATTACTGGCGTTACCTTGCCAGCACCTACAGCCGTCTCGGCCGCAGGAATGATGCTATCAACGCTATGCAGAAAGCGGAGGATCTGGATTCCCAGAACGACTGAAAGCAGAACCTGCAGGCGCAGTAAAACAGGAGGGGAAGGGCAGTTGCCCTTCCCCTCCTGCATATTTACTGACGCGGAGTGCTTATCCGGGTATGATGAGATTTATAAGAAGCTGATTCTTCTTCACCGAATCACCCACAGAGACGTGTATCTTACCGATGAGTCCGTCCTTACTTGAACAGATCTCATTGTGCATTTTCATTGCATCAAGAAGAAGAAGAATAGCGCCGGCTTCAATACTGTCACCCTCGGAAACCTTGATTTCGACAATTGTTCCGGGGATGAACGCTTTTATCTCTGATGGATCCCCCGGACCCTCAAATGGCTTTCTGCAGTGTTCCGGAACCTCTGTGAGGTACTCGGTATCATCTATGATGAGTTTATCCAGTTCTTTGTCCATAATGTCCGCCTTTACAGAGGAATGTTTCCGTGGGGATGTCCTTTTCTGGACTGTCCTGTCCTGGAAAGCACCTTGATCAGGGTTTCCCTGGTCATACTGGCTCTGATTATGGTATCTACATATCCTTTGTTCGCCGCTACATAGGGATTGGCGAATTTTTCTTCATACTCTCTGATCATTTCCTGTCTGAACTCTTCCGGATTCTCAGCCGCCGCTATTTCCCTTCTGAATATGATATTGGCTGCCCCTTCAGGTCCCATCACAGCAATCTCTCCGCAGGGCCATGACGCTACGAATGTGGCTCCGAGGTGCCTGCTGCACATGGCTATGTAAGCTCCGCCGTAAGCTTTCCTCATGATAACCGTCATCTTAGGAACAGTAGCTTCGCTGTATGCGTACAGTATCTTGGCTCCATGCCTGATGACACCGGCATGTTCCTGATCCGCTCCGGGAAGGTATCCGGGAGTATCCACCAATGTCAGAAGCGGAATATTGAAGCAATCACAGAATCTGATGAACCTTGCAGCCTTGTCCGAGGCGTTCACATCAAGAACACCGGCCAGAACCCTCGGCTGATTTGCGACAATCCCAATTGGCTTGCCCGCGAGCCTTGCAAAACCAACCACCATGTTAGCGGCGAAGTTCTTGTGTACCTCAAGAAAATCGGATGCGTCCACAATACCCCTGATAATCTCTTTCACGCAATAGGCCTGCCTTCGGTTATCGGGGATAACATCGTCACCCAGAGGCTGGTCAGGGGGAATTGATTTTCTGACAGGGGGGGTTTCACCGGAATTGGCCGGGAGGAAGGAGAGCAGTTTCTTGAGCGTGTTGAAAGCCTCAGTTTCGCTTTTCGCATAGAAATGGGCGTTTCCGGTGATGGAGACGTGGGTCATAGCCCCACCCAGTTCCTCCTGGGTTATATCTTCTCCCAGAACGGTTTTAATGACCTGCGGACCTGTTATGAACATATTGGATATTTTGTCGACAACGAAAACAAAATCCGTAAGAGCAGGAGAATAGACCGCACCGCCCGCGCATGGACCGAGAATGACGGATAACTGGGGAACCACACCGCTGAGTTTCGTATTGCGATAGAATATCTCGCCGTAGCCACAGAGGGATTCCACCCCTTCCTGAATTCTGGCCCCGCCGGAATCGTTAATGCCTATAAGGGGTATTCCCGCATCAGCTGCACCATCCATCACCTTCACGATCTTCTTTGAGTGGGCTCTTCCGAGGGATCCTCCGGCAACTGTGAAGTCCTGTGCGAATACAGCAACCGGTCTGCTGTGAACCTCTCCATATCCGGTAATGACTCCGTCGCCCGCCAGTTCTTTTCTATCCATTCCGAAATCCTTAACGGAGTGCTCTACGAAGAGATCTATCTCCAGAAAAGAACCTTCATCAAGAAGCAGATCCTCTACACGTTCTCTGGCGGTATTCTTTCCCTTTTTTTTCTGTTTTTCGATAGCCTTGTCACCGCCGCCTTTGAGCTTACTTGAAAGCCGCGTAAGGAAGTCGTTAACAGATTTCATTATTATTGACATTGTATATCCCCTTACAATTATCACTGGTATCAATATTAAATATGCTTCTCCAGCTGCTGTCTGTCTTCGGTGCCGTATTCACTCCATTCGAATATGGATTCGGCTCCAAATGTAAGATAATTCAATTGCCTTTGCAAGCGGCAGTGTTCAAGATCAGATTAAGCAGTTTCCCCCCGCTGGTCATAGATCAGTCCATATCGCATCGGTATCTTCCAGAATGGAAATTGCTGGAATGATATCCGGCAGGACATCCATCCATTGCAGGCCTGCAAGAAGCCGGATGGTCGCAAAAAGACCGCTTTCGGTCAATCCGCTGGGTGTGGTTCCATTTATCCCCTCTCCGGCGAAGACACACCACCCTCTGGTGCCCGAGTCTTCCGGAAGCCAGAACATTATAATCATGTATCGGGATAGAACATCCGGTGCTGTCCAGTATTCGGCCATTCGCAGGACAGAAGAAACATCGGGAATTCTGTAATCCATCAGGATAAGATCAGGTTTGTATGTATCCAATAATCGCAGCAGAATATCCTGATGACTGATATTATCCAGCCAGCCCGGATCAAGGCTTTCATCAAGAAGTTGCTCTGGAAGAGATCTTACAGTGCCGCTGCTGTCAAACCATATTTGTATGTGATCATCACCTATCTGGTAATTGAGGCAGCTGTCACTTATCAAAGCAACGAACATATCGTTCTCAATAGCTTCGTAGATCAGCTGGCTGGTCACCTTGAAGGCCGGGTTATTGTCCGGATGAAGCATCGAAGCTGATACGTTAGCAAGGTTTTCTGAGATATCCCAGGGCAGACTCGAGGATACAGCAGTTTCCCTGAACTGAATTATGATAACTGGAGAATATTCCGCAACGCCGCTGTCACACTGTTCATTATCCTTTCTGCACCCGGTGATAAGGAGCAGAAGTATCAGTGTCATGTCAATCATCAGATGGCGTGAAATTATGGTTACCTCCGTAGCTCGGCTTCAACTTCAGCCTTGAATATACCATAAAAAAGCAGGGACCCTGAAATGGATCCCTGCTTTTCCGCCAGGTTAGCGCTTATCTGGTCAGCAGTACTTTCCGCGTGGAGATCTGATCGTTCGCGAAGAGCATTATGAAATAGGTTCCGCTTGACAGATCAGACCCGTCAAATTGCACAGAGTGGGAACCTTCCTGCAGTTCCTCGTCAATGAGTGTGGCAGCAACTCTGCCGCTCATATCGTAGATAAGAATGTTGGCGTTTCCGGCACTCGGTAGATCAAAGGTTACATAATCACCGATCTGGATGGGATTTGATGAGACATTCAGATTGAGAAGATCGGTATTTGAAGGGGATCCTTCTATTCCCGTACCCAGGCTGGTGATTTCGAAGGTGTAGTTGTGATTCATGGGGTAATTCGTCATGAATGCGGGGAAGAAGATAGCTGCGTCCCATCCGTCCGCACCCACAGTAAAGGTTAATTCACCGGTAGTGGGGTCGGCGCTCTCCCAGTTGAAATAGAAGTTTCCGGAATAGTCCTGCATTATGATGCCCATGTTCCAATCAAGATTATCGTAACCGTCGAAGGACATCTGGATCCAATCGTTCTGGTAACTGCTCAGATCGACTTCGATCCAGTGGATACCCAGATAATCAGGCTTGTATGCTGTGGTCTGGTCGCCGCTGAAAGGCAGAGTGGAAGTGTAATGGTAGGGCAGGACTCTCGGCCCGGGTGTCCAGGTGGAAACCTCCTCGTTGTACATGCCGCAGCCGGCGAACCAGTTATCGGCTGTGAACCATCTCCAGCATCCGTACTGCATGAAGATAGACTCGAAACTTGATCCATGACCGGCGAACATTTGATCATGGGCAGGCTCCAGGTTGCTTCCGGCTACTTCGGCACAGATTTCCCAGATCTCACGAACTGATTCGTAGCCCCATCTGTCCCACATCATCCAGGGCCATGTGAAAGCTCCGTACCAGTACATTGCGGCAGAACGTATATCGTACCAGGGAGTACGAAGGGCGTTTGCACCGTATTGAACGTAGGGCAGGTAGTCGTTTACATCAGGGTATACCATCTCTTCCATCCAGACAGCGCAGTTTTCCATAAACCAGGTTCCTTCTTCGAAGCTGTAGGAGAACTGAATGGCGTGCTGAAATTCGTGAGCCACGGTACAGACTCTCTGTCCCCAGCCTGAGATGTTGCTGCCAATAACGATATGGCTTGCGCTGCAGGCCTGTGTGGAGTCGGGGGGCTGGTATTCACCGCTGGGGGAACAGTAGCCAAGAGTACCTCCGCCAAGGTATATGATGTAAATATCGTATTGATCAGAACCACCAACCATGTTATCCGGGGGTGGGGTAATGAAATTCATTTCGGTGCATTCCACCTGCCATGACGAATCCGCCGCAACTGCAACAGTGGTTGCATAGCTTAAAGTGACGGCATCGGCACCTGAATCGGTCCAGTGTATCTTGAAGTAACCGTCAGGGGAGTCGAACGTGTAATGGGGTCCGCTCAGGGGGGGGCGGCTGGCAAGGGGAGAGTCTATCCCCAGACGTACCGCCTCAAGCATGGCGGGTGTTCCGCAGGGTACCGATTCGGTTCCTTCCGTGAAACGGTCAGGCAGGTTATCCCAATCCACTACACTCTGAATGAGAAGGTCCACTGCTTCCGCATTGGTGAACTCTCCTGAACCCAGAGCGGAGATTATTCTGTCCATTGCAGTATCTCCAAGGGCTATGCTGGAGAAAACCAGCAGCAGAGAACTTACTAGAGCGAGAGATATTTTCATTGATTCATCCTTTCGATGATTCCCCGAGCATCCTGTAGCCGGGCATTCCAGTTTAAGTAATTATATGTATCGTAATAACTTGCAAATATCATTCGCGAAGCTATTCTACATAAGCTTACATTGGTTGTGCAAAGATACACCCAGTATGTATTAACGTCCATGCATCAATTCTGGTTCCCGATGTTTCATTCCCGGTCAGTCACCGTGGAGGTTGTCCGAAAATGTGCATTGAGCAGAAGAGCCATAAAGCTGAGATAGAATGGTAACATATTTGAAGAGAATACTGATTTGTATTTGATGATAATATGTTGTCATTATAGCCAGATATGTGGTTCCTTATGCCGATGCTTCATTCTCGGTCAGCCTCCAAGGTTGCCCATAGCCTGTTTCCTCATCATAGTCGGCCTTGGAGGTTGATACAATTGAAAATTACTTTTTATGGAGCGGCACAAACGGTTACGGGTTCCAAACACCTGCTTGAGATTAACGATAAGAAAATCCTTCTTGACTGCGGTCTTCATCAGGGACGCAGAAAAGAGAGCGAGAAACTGAACAGGGAGTTTCCCTTTAACCCGGGAGATATTGACTCTATAATCCTTTCCCATGCTCATATAGACCATTCGGGCATCCTGCCCGGCGCCGTGAAGCATGGCTTCAGCGGTATGATAACAAGTACCTTTGCCACCAGGGATCTTGCTGCCATCCTGCTTCCTGACAGCGCCCACATTCAGAAGTACGACATAGCCTATCTCAACAAGAAAAGGAAACTGAAAGGTCTAGATCCTCTTCAACCGCTCTACGATGCTGAAGATGTCACTGAAACGCTTAAGCATTTTATGTCCATACCTTACGACAGGGCGTTTCAGCTGTTTCCGGACATATCCCTCAGGTTCATAGAAGCCGGTCATATACTCGGTTCCGCCCAGGTGGAGCTCACAATAAAAGAGAGGGGAAAGCAGAAGGTTCTGCTTTTCTCAGGAGATCTGGGAAGACCGGGAAGACCTATTCTGAAAGACCCGGATTTCGGTGCCGCCGCGGATATACTGATTATGGAGAGTACCTACGGCGGAAGGAATCACGGCAAGCGGGAGGAAGCCCTCCATAAGTTCAGTAAGATCATTAACGGTACATTCAGATTGGGCGGTAAGCTCATCATCCCCTCTTTCAGCGTTGGACGGACCCAGGAAGTCCTGTTCTATATCCATGAACTTCTAACGCGTAACGAGATGCCCCCCATGAAAGTCTATGTGGATTCTCCTCTATCCTTTGATGCAACCGAGGTATATAAGATTCACCAGGAGTGTTTTGACAGCCAGATGCGTGATTACCTCTACAGCAACAGAAGCCCGTTCCAGTTTGAGGGTCTTCATTTCATCCAGGGTGTTGGAGAGTCCAAAGCTCTGAATCATGATTCAAGCCCTATGATCATCATATCAGCATCGGGTATGTGCGAGAACGGAAGAATTCTTCATCACCTCAAGAACAACATTGGAGATGAGAGGAGCGCAGTGCTTGTCGTTGGGTTCATGGCCCAGCATACATTAGGCAGGAAACTGGTAGAGGGTGAAAAACTGGTGAAGATATTCGGTGAGGAATACCCTGTGAAAGCCAGTATCAATATCATCAACGGTTTTTCAGCTCATGCTGATTCCGATGCCCTTGTGAACTACGCGGAAAAGGTCGGAGCTGACGCAGAGAGTATATTCCTTGTTCATGGTGAACCTGATCAGTCCGAAATTCTCGCGAGCAGGATTGCGGACAGGATCGGTAAAACGGCGATCATTCCCGCATTTGGAGAAACATTTGAATTGTGATAATACGGGAACATTATTCGCCCTGCCTGGATACATCGGCTGATTGAAAATGAAATGTGAAACACAGGAGATCATATGACTTTGTTGCCCTGTATTGTGTTTGTTATATCGGGGATATTTTCCGTTGATTACCTTCCTCCGCCTGATGGTATCGGTTCTGAAATTCTCCCACTGAATTCGAGATCCTACGGTATGGGGGGGATCTGTGCCGGTGTGCCCGTCAGTACGGGTTTTTCCATGCTGAACCCTGCCGCTTCCGCATGGACTCTGGCGGGAGGGATCAACCTGTCTGGAAGGTACAGTGAAGGTGATCTGCAGGCCTGGGATAATCAGCTTGATTTCCCGACAGTTTCTGCTTTTGTGCCGCTTCCGGGGGGAATAGTCCTCTGTGGTGCCATTGATGCGCGAAGCAGGATCGATTCTGAGCTTCAGATGGAAGTCAGCGATGATTATATGGGGAATTTTTCCTGGACAGGCGGTCTTTCGGAAACCTATACCGGTCTTTCCTTCAGAACCAGTGACTGGCTGGCCTTTTCTGTAGGAGGGCGCTGTTCTTTCGGGAATATCCAGTCAGATGTAACTCTTACACAGACAGAATTGATCACCCCGACCTCGGACAGCTCAGTTTACCGCGATGATGCTCATTTCCGCATGGCATGGGGAGGTGTATTCGGGATACTGGTAAAAACTGAACGATTCGGATTGGGTTTCTCCATATCAACTGACAGGAAGGGAACCCTCGAAGTAGACAGGGATTTCCTTGCATCCTCGGAAACCGACAGCTCCCGCAGTATGTACTCTCTTCCAGGTGAAGTATCTATTGGAATATCATTCAGACCGATTGAAAGGCTTCTTATCGGTGCGGATATTTACAGTAGAAAGGTCATGGATATTCTCAGCATCCATACGGAACCGGGAAATGTGTATTCGGTTGGAGCCGAAGTATATGCTGGAAACGGCATTTCGTTCCGTTCGGGATTTTCCTATATGGATGGATTATGGAGGGACGGTTCAAAAACCGTAGCAGCGGGCGGAGGATACACTTTCAACGAGGGAAGGGCGGGGGTGGATATCGCCGCCGGTTATCAGTATTGGCGTGACGAGGAGGATATCTTCGGGGAGGAAACGGTATTAAGTATTTCAATATGGGCTACTGAGAAATGGCTGGGAGAGTAGCAGCTTCAGCGAAAATCGTTGCCATAGTCCCTGCCAGGTTCGCTTCCCGCAGGCTGCCCGGCAAACCCCTGGCGGACATAGCAGGAGTCCCCATGATAATCAGAGTATTACAGGGTATTTCCGATTCTGTTGACAGAGCTGTTGCGGCAACCGATGATAAACGTATTATGGATATTGTTGAGGACGCAGGTTTTGAAGCAGTTTACACTGGAGAAGCCTCTTCAGGCACACAAAGGGTTTTTAAAGCCTGGAGCCTGCTGGATTTTCCAGGGGAGATCATAATAAACGTTCAGGGTGATGAACCCCTTGTGAATAAAGACTGGATCGATTCCATTGCAGCGATCCCACCGGAAAAAGATCAGGTCGTTACCCTTGCAAGGGTAATACCGGCCGAACTTGCAGGGTCCCCCGATACGGTAAAAGTTGTTGTTAACGAAAGCATGGAAGCTCTGTATTTTTCCAGGTATCCTATTCCTTACGGCGCGGATAACCTGCTGGAACACATCGGTATTTATTCATTCAGCCCCGAGTCCCTCAAAAGCTGCGCCGCGGCGGGAAGCACCAGCCTTTCAAGGACTGAAAAGCTCGAGCAGCTTGCCTGGCTGCACAGGGGAATACGGATCCGGGTTGTAACGGGTGAATTCCATGGAATAAGTGTGGATACGGAACATGACCTGGAAAGGGCGGTGCAGTATTTCAATAAATGATAGAACACCCCTTTTCATAATTGGTCCGTGCAGCCTTGAATCGCGAGAAGTATCCATGAGAGTCGCAGAATTCACAGCTTCACTCCTGGAATCGCTTGAACAATCTGTCGATTGGATTTTTAAAGGATCATTTCTGAAGGATAACCGAACAAGCCGCGGTTCCTACCGGGGCCCCGGAATGGACGAAGGCTTGAGGATACTCGAAGATATTTCGGCGGAGTTCGGTGTCAGAACCCTTACCGATATTCACAACGCTCTGCAGGCAGAGCCTGTTGCTCAGGTTGTCGATATCATCCAGATCCCCGCTTTTTTGTGCCGGCAGACTTCGATCCTGGAGGCAGCAGGAGCTACCGGGAAACCTGTGAATATCAAGAAGGGGCAGTTCATGAATCCCCGGGATATGAAGGGTTCCGCCGCAAAGGCTGCAGCGGCTGGATGCCCTGAGATCTGGCTTACCGAGAGAGGTGCATTTTTCGGTTATGGAGATCTGGTTGTAGATTTCCGGTCGCTTTCGATAATGAGCGGTTTTTCCAAGAAGGTGATTCTGGATGTGACCCATTCGCTACAGCTTCCCGGAGCTGCCGGGGGGACAAGCGGCGGCTGCAGGGAATTCGCCCCTGCGCTTGCCCGTGCTGGTGCTGCCTGGGGTGTTGACGGACTCTTCATAGAGGCACATCCCGATCCTGCATCGGGTCTGAGCGATTCTGCCACAATGGTGGACTTCGATACTCTGGAAAGTATGGTCAGGAAATCCATTATCCATTGGGAAGGCCGATGATCAGTCTTGAAGGAATAAAACTGCTGGCCCTTGATGTGGACGGAGTGCTTACCGATGGAGGACTGTACTACGGTCCCGATGGAGTAACTCAGAAGTTCAACTCAACGGATGGAGCCGGAATAATAGAGCTGCGGAGAAGAGGTTTTCATGTAGCTCTTGTTTCCTTCAGGGATTTTCCCGCAACAAGGAGAAGGGCGGCGGACCTGGGGATTGAACTGTTGTGTCTGGGCACCGACAAAAAGGCTGCTGCTCTGGAAAATATCTGTAGAAGCCTGTCAATCGGCTGCGAATCAGCCATATTCATGGGCGATGGCCTTCTGGACCTTCCTGCCGTCAGAGCTGCCGGTATTGGAGCCTGTCCTGCAGACGCTCATCCTGCTGTAAAGGCTCAGTGTGATATAGTTACGAAAAACAGCGGAGGAAATGGTGCGGTAAGAGAGGTTGTTGATATGCTCCTGAAGGATCTCAGTAATGGCTGATCTTTACAAAGAAGCCTTAAGGGTTTTCAGGATAGAGTCGGAATGGCTTGAGGCAACCGCCAGGCTCGCTTGCGGTACTTTCGAAAGAGCTGTGGAGGTTCTTGCCCGGACAGATGGTAAGATAGTTATCTGCGGCATGGGTAAATCAGGTCATGTGGGCAGGAAGATAGCCGCTACCATGACAAGTACGGGCAGCCCGGCGTACTTCCTTCATCCTTCGGACGGTATCCACGGAGACCTTGGGATACTTCAGAAGAACGATGTCGCCCTTGTTCTCTCCAAAAGCGGTGAAACGGAGGAGATAGCTCTGCTTCTTCCCTGTTTTGTAAGATTGAAAATTCCGATTGTAGCCATTACCTGCTCCGCGGATTCTCTTCTTTCGAGGGCAGCTGATGTGGTTCTTCCCCTTCCCGGACTCAAGGAAGCCTGTCCGCACGATCTTGCACCTACTGCAAGCACAACCTCAATGATGGCACTTGGTGATGCCCTCGCAATGGCACTTCTTAAAGTTAGAGATTTCTCATCCGATGATTTTGCCAAGGTTCATCCGGGCGGAACACTCGGCAGGAAACTACTGACAAGAGTGAGTGACCTGATGGTTTCCGATTCTCTCCCGGAGATCAGTGAAACGGCTCCCCTGACGGAGGCAATCGCTGTCATGACAGCTCACAGAGGCGTATGTTTCTCAACGGATGCGCAAGGAAAACTGGCCGGGATCTTTGTTTACGGAGACCTTGGCAGGTTAATGAAAAACCGTGCGAATGTACTTGATCTTACTCTGGGAGATGTACTTATCATGAAACCCTCAACCTGCTGTGAAGAGGAGCTTGCCACCATTGCTGTTTCCAGAATGGAAGAACTCGGCATCACCTCCCTGGTGGTTATCGATCGGGATCGGATACCTGTTGGTATTCTCTACCTTCACGATGCCCTCCAGGCAGGTGTGAAATAAACCGATAATGGCATCCCGTCTTCCTTTCCGCCGATTAAGACATTCACTCCTTCTTCCTCTGGTGAAGTTCTTTGCTGCAGTGGCCCGGGTTATGCCCAGAAAACTGATCTGGGTGTCTGCCGTTTTTTTCGGGTCAGTTGTTTCCCTGATTCCGGGCAGATCCAGAAGGATATTCAAGATAAATGAGAAGCACATCATCCATCCCTGCGGTTTGAAAGTGCGGCTGAGTCATGTTTACAGGAACATCATCTCAGGGATGAGTGATTTTATCAATCTCAGTTACAGATCAGACGATGAGTTCCGCAAGGCAGTTGAAATTCGCGGCGGGGAACACATGCAGGCCGCCCTCTCCCTTGGAAAAGGAGTCATTGCCATTACAGCGCATTACTCTGCCTGGGAACTTATACCGAGAGCCATAATGCTTCTCGGTCATAAGGTAGGAATAGTTTCAAGAGAACTCTCTCACAGAGAAACGTCCGAGTATTTCAACAACCTCAGAGCCCGTTACGGAACGGAGCTTATCGACAGGGGAGGCGGTATAGCAAGGCTTATGAGAGTACTGCGGGACAATACCGCCGTTGGTATTCTGATAGATCAGGATACCCTGGGAGTGGAAAGCGATTTCGTCGATTTTATGGGTCTGCCCGCCAAAACACCTGTCGGCCCGTCACAGCTTGCCGTGAGGTTTGGAATTCCCGTTCTTACACTGCATATATCGAGAGGGAAAGAGGGTAGATATACGCTTCATATAGATGAGCCTCTTGATCTCTCCGTATACTTGGGGGACAAAGGTTATATTAAACTGACAGCCGATCTTACCGGAAGGATTGAGGAGTGGGTACGTGAAGATCCTGAACAATGGGTCTGGATTCATGAGCGCTGGGCTCGCCGTCCTGACTGGGCTCCTGGCCTGCGGTAGCGCAGATCCTGTCGACATGGATCCCGACGGGGAGCCTTTGCAGATCGTTGAGGATTTTACTCTGGTACAATCCAGGGATGGTTATCGCTCCTGGCGCCTTCTCAGTGAAGAGGCAATATACACTGAAGGCGACAGCCTGTTTCTTCTCTCCGTAGTCGATCTGATCTTTTTTGAAGATGATATCCCAACAACGATCCTCAAAGGCGATTCAGGACTGGTTGAATTGAAATCCGGTCTCATGAGAATCTGGGGCAATGTCAATGCTGAAACTGACGATGGCAGATATCTGGAAACAGAGGAAATCATCTGGGACGATGAAATGGAGATATTCCACAGTGACTGTCTTGTAGTCCTGACCATTCCGGATTCAACAGGGGAGACGGTGCTTTCCGGACGAGGTGTTGACCTTGATACCGGTCTGGGAGCTGTTGATGGTGTGGATATTGAAGAGGACTTCACTGCGGTATACGAAGGGGATCTGGAACTTGAGTAATCTTCTGCCGGTAATCTGTTCGGTGCTGATAGCGGGCGCCGGTGTTTTCACAACAACTGCGGACAGGGCTGTGAGCAGGGATACAGGCTCGGGTGAACTGGTTATAGACCTTATCGGCAATGTTGTAGTAACCGATGGAGAAGTAACAGTAACCTCCGACAGCGGAACCGTCTGGCAGGAGTCCGGTAACGCGGTATTCTACAGTAATGTTACCGTTGAAACTGATTCCCTTGCAGGAACTTCCCATTACCTTGAATATCTCAAGGAGGCGGGAATGATAACCATGACAGGTAACGTTGTACTTACCGATGGAGAAACGGTCCTCGAAGCGGGAGAAGTGGTGTATTTCCGGGAATCCGGCAAGGCGACAGCAAAAGAGGATGTTCTCATGACTGGTCCCCGGATCGGAAGGGTTGAGGGACAGTATGCGCTTTACGACAGAAGTAGAGGCAGCCTTTTCATAACTGTTGATCCCATTCTAAGGAGGGTGGAAGGCGACGACAGCCTGATCGTTACCGCTGACAGGCTGGAGTTCTTTCCCGATGATAACTCGGCGGAGGCTCAGGGCAACGCTTCAGTTTCAATGCCCGGTATGGATTTTTACTCAACATCCGAATATCTGAGATACTTCGGCGACGAAGACAGATTCGAGCTTTTTGGCTCGCCGGTACTGAAGTCGGAGGATAGTGAGATCTCCGGCGACTGGATGGAGATACTCCTGGAATCCTCCGGCGATCCGCGTTCCATCAGAGTAGAGGGGGGGGCTTCCGGCTATTTTCTTGACACAGGAGTCGACCCTCCTGCCGAGACATGGTTTTCATCCGAGAGGGCTTACTTTGAATTTCAGAACGGTGAACCCGATTCCGTGATGCTTGCGGGTTCTGCAACACTCAGGATGAAATCCGGCGGCTCGGCCGCATCAAGAAATGAAATGAACACGGTCAGGGGAAATACTCTTAGTATCAGTTTTGAAAACGGTGAGGTTATGGAAGTCATCGTGTCGGGCAATGTAACCGGAACGTACAGCTACCTCGGAGGTAATCCATGATCGCGGGCATGATCAAAAAAACAGATCCGGAGATCCTGAGAACGGACAAGCTTGTTAAAAGGTACAGGAAACGGGCTGTTGTAAACGGCGTTTCTCTTTCGGTATCCAGAGGTGAGATAGTAGGGCTGCTCGGGCCTAACGGTGCAGGAAAGACAACCACTTTCAATCAGATCGTGGGGTTCATAAGACCGGATTCGGGCGATGTTTTCATGGATGATATCAATCTGACCCATCTGCCCATGTACAGAAGATGCAGGTTGGGAATTGGCTACCTGCCTCAGGAATCAAGCGTATTCAGGAAGATGACAGTTGCCGATAATCTCATGAGTATTCTGGAAATAACCGGACTCCGAAAGAAGGAAAGGAAGATCAGGCAGGCTCAGCTTCTAGCTGATCTGGGCATTGAGAAAGTGGCTGATCAGAAAGCGTACACCCTGTCCGGAGGGGAGAGAAGAAGGGTTGAGATTGCAAGAGCTCTCGTGACAGATCCCGCTTTTCTGCTTCTTGATGAACCGTTTGCCGGTATTGATCCCATAGCCGTTGATGATATTCAGAGTATCATAATGGAACTCAAAGCAAGGAATCTCGGCGTTCTAATTACCGACCATAACGTAAGGGAAACCCTGGAGATCACTGACAGGGCGTACATCATGTACGACGGAAAAATACTGATATCCGGATCGGCACAGGAGCTGGCCGAAGATCCCGAAGCCAGAAAGATCTACCTTGGAGAAAGGTTCAAGCTGTAGCATGCCGGATTTAAGGCTTAGCCAGAACCTTCGGATGGTCCAGACCCAGAAACTTGCGCTTACACAGAAGATAAGACAGGCTCTGGAGATCCTGCAGGTTCCCTCTATGGACATGGAAAACCTTATCAAACAGGAGCTTCAGGATAATCCTCTCCTTGAACAGTCAGGACCCGAGATCAAGGGCGAGAACGAAAAGACCGAAGGTGATGAAACCCGTGAAATAGAAGATTCATGGGATGAGGAACCGTCGAGAAGCGACAGCAACGAGAATGATACCCTGGACATCCTTAAAAAGCTGGATGAGCATTCAGGGGACAGCTATACGGGATCCTATCGCGGTGACGAGGATCCATGGATACCCGAACCTCCCAGCGAGCCCACACTATACGAGTATCTTCTTGATCAGGTCTGGTCTCTTATGCTCCCGGATGATCTGGAGGAGGCTGTGATCTATGTTGTCTATTCCCTAAACAGGCACGGACTGCTTTCCCTGCCTGACCAGGATCTGCAGACAGCCTGGGAAGGCGACCCGGATCTCCTTCCTCAAGCTCTGAAGATCGTCCGGACTCTCGAACCCACAGGTGTAGGCTCGATCAGTGCGAGCGGCGCACTTGAAATGCAGCTGGACAAGCTGGGTTACGATCATGACAGTCTTGAATACAGGATCGTGGCTGAACATTTCAATGAACTAGCCGAGAGAAAGATAAAGGCCATCGCGGCAGCCGAAAGAGTATCACCCCATAAGGTTCAGGAAGCGATCGACAGGATATCAATCCTTAAACCCTGGCCCGGCAACGAATTTTCATCTTCAACCAATGCCGCTGTCATACCCGATATTATTATCTTCAAGATAGATGATCATTTCGAGGCGATCCTGAATGACAACAGGTTTCCGCATCTCATGATCTCCACACGGAACAGACGTATCCTCGAATCCCCCAGCACCTCACCGAAGGAGAAGGAATACGTTAAGAGAAAATTCCAGAAGGCTTCATGGTTTATCAAGGCCATAAGGCAGCGTCAGGAAACTGTGACAAGGATAGGTGAGTTCCTGGCGGAGTATCAGAGGGATTTTTTCGAGCACGGAATAGAGGGAATGCGGCCCCTTACACTCCAGATGGTGGCCGATGCTCTTGGATACAACCAGTCCACCATAAGCAGGGCCATCAATGGCAAGTACGTTCAGTCCCCAGGCGGTATTCATGAGATGAGGTTCTTCTTCAGCAGAGCGCTCCCAGGTGATGGAGGGGACATATCCACCAGAACAGCCAAGGACGAACTGAGAAAACTCATAGGGTCGGAGGACAAGACCAGGCCTCTGTCCGATGCGAAGCTTGTTACTGCCCTGGAAGCTGCTGGCATTGAAGTGAAAAGGCGTACAGTGGCTAATTACAGAGCTGATATGGACATACCCTCGGCGAGTAAACGAAAGAGATACTGATCGTAATGAAAGGCGGTACCCGTGGACAGACCTGGAATTGAGCTTGTAGAACTTGATTTTCCCGAAGGCTGTAACATCATCCTGGGACAGTCTCATTTCATTAAGACCGTTGAAGATCTATACGAAGCAGTATCGGGTACTGTACCGGGAGCCCGTTTCGGGCTTGCATTCGCAGAAGCCTCCGGTCCGAGGCTTGTCAGAAGTGACGGCACGGATCTTGAACTGAGAGCGATCGCCGAGAAGAACATCCTCAAGCTCCAGTGCGGTCATGTGTTCATGATAGTGCTTCATGGTGTTTTCCCCATACAGATCCTGAATCAGGTGAAGAATGTCCCAGAGGTGTGCAGGATATTCTGCGCCACCGCGAACCCCGTGCAGGTCATCGTTGGGCGTTCCGATAAGGGCGGCGGCATAATGGGTGTTATCGACGGAGAACCCCCCTTTGCCGTTGAGATCGAAGAGGATATCGAGAACCGAATAGAACTCCTGAAAAGGATAGGATACAAAAGGTAGGGAAATCCAGAGAGTCTTCCTGGATTCAGTTTTCTGAAGGAGTGAGAATGGCTGCAAGTGATCAGCTGCACGATCCCACCGGTTTAAACACCAGAGTCATTCTTATTAAGATGCGAGGATCATATTGAGCGGAGAGCGAACCGGTAGAGCAGACTATCTGATAGCTGTCGCTATTGCCGTCTCGCTGTTCTACTGTCTTGCGCTGGTAGTTGATCTTCCAGTTGTGTCAGACTTTATTAAAGAAGTCCTGTCCGCAAGAATGAAACCAGCCCCCGGACTCTGGCTTTCAGCTCCCCTGGCGTTGATTCTGATCTTCGTTGTGCGACTTATCTTCCGCTCCAGTCTCAGACTGAGCAGAAAGATAGCTCTGATCGTATTGACCGGTTATCTGATACAGGTTGTATTCTTCTCCGCTGGATGGCAGGGTTTCACGGAAAGGCGCAACTCCTGGATGCGCAGCGGTCAAGTCACTTTCCTTGAGCCAGTCGGCTCAAGTATCGCCAGGATGGCAAAACACTACGAGGAGATCGTTACCTTCTCCGAAGAAATGGACCCTTTGCATGTTACCAAGCCACCCGGTACTGTTCTTTTCTATATGGCTTTCGGAGAGGGTGTAAGGCAGATTTCAGGTATTCTGCCGGAAAGCTCAATTGAACACAGGATTATTCATGCAGGCAGCTTTCTATTCCCCCTGATAGCTGTGCTGGCAGCGGTGCCCCTGATTCTATTGTGCAGAAACCTGGGTAATACTGAGATTGGTCTTGCAGCTTCACTGATGTTGATATCATCACCTTACTTCGTACTCATCTTTGCCCATGCCGACAAGTTTCTCTATCCCCTGATCGGACTGTCTGCGATATATCTGGCAACACTCTCCATTCGCATGAAAAGCATCCTCATGGTGGTGCTTGCAGGTATCATGACCCAGGTTACTCTGTTTTTCTCTTTCTCCCTGATTCCCATTGCAATACTGGTGTTCTTCGTGCTTAGCACAGACTGCAGCCTCTTCCGAAACGGCATACCCGGGCGTAAGGGTCTGAGTGTAAACTCAATGAAGTATCTGGTATTCGGACTTATCGGTTTTACAACCTGCTACATCCTCTTCAGAGTTATCCTGGGATATGATGCTCTTAGACATTTCATCACTGCCATTGGGAGACACAGCCAGTGGAAGTATGAGTGCCTGGGTTTCAGCTGGAATCCCGGCTATGTGATCCTATTTGCCGGCAGAAACTTCGCAGAGTTTGGTTTCGCCATCGGAGCAGGATTAGTGCTCCTGTCAGCAGCAGGATGCATAAAAGCGGGAAGAGATCTTCTGCGGAAGCAGTCTTCCCGTATTGCGGTCTTCAGTATTCTTGTGGCGTTTCTTCTGCTGGTAACTGGATTTCTGGGAAGAACCGCAGGAGAAGTAAGCCGGCTCTGGATATTCTTCCTTCCCCTTCTGTGTATTCCGGCTGCTTATCTGATCACAGGCAGCGTTTCCGGGAAGCGGCTTTCTCTGAGAGTGACGATCGTAGTGTTGTTCCAGTTGTTCACTACAGCATTCATCAAACATTTTCAGGATTTCTTTTAAGGGACAAGGATATGGGCTCTTCGCGGAACCCCGGAAGACAACTATTCCTTGATACGGTTTTTCTGTGCCTTGACCCACTGAAGCGTTATTTTCATGGCTGCCTCGACTGGAATCGCAGGTTCCCATCCTGTGAGTCTGTGAGTCAGCCCTTCCTCGAGGGGCCATTCATTTGCCAGCAGTTCTCTGCATTTATCCCTGCAGAAGAAAGGCGTTCTTCCGGTGAGGGAAGCCAGGGCTTCGGACATGAATCCCGCTGTATGTATAAGGACCGGTGGTATGCGCAGATGCAGTATCCTTCGTCCGGCGGCTTTTTCGAGTATCTCATGAAAATCCTTCCATGAGAAAAGCCTTCCGTAGGATGGTTCGAGAGTTCTGCCTGCAGTATCCGGATGATCGGGAAGCTCCGCTATCAGCCTGGCGAGGTCACGTACATAAACAAGACAGAATCCGCCTCTGTTCATCCACGGGGAGGCGAAAAATCCTCTCAGTGCCAGTTTCATAACCGGCGTGGATGCGGGATCCGCGGAGCCGAAAATTGCGGGAGGGCGCACGATTACCCAGTTATCAGTATCTCTGACCGCGAATTCACCCAGCAGTTTGCTTCTGCCGTAATCTGTTACGGGTCCGTTTCCTGCAGGTCCCGATGCAGCCTGGCTTGAGATATAGATGAATAGTGCGTTCTTTGCGTACCTGTCTCTTGCGGTCAGCAGGTTTTTCGTTACAAGGGCGTTTGCTCTGTCGAAATCCTCCTGGCTTGCAGCGCTCGTAGCGCCTGCGGCATGGATTATCAAATCTGCTCCCGTAAGATCCTCAGCCATGGAATCAGGGTTCATGAAGTCTACGCGGGAGATTCTGCATTTATCGGACAGGTTCGAAAGCGATGAAGACTGCCTGAGAAGGGCATGAGCCAGTATTCCTTTTTCCAGCAGGATGTCTATAATATGACTTCCGAGGAAACCTGAAGCACCGGTGATAATTGTTTTATTCATATTTACCGGATTCCGTTGACTTTTGAAGGTATACTGATTAATTTCCTTCGCAATGCTACATAGTGATTAAACCAATGACAAGGTGTAATATGAATAACACGCCCAACGATGTATTTCAGAAGTGCTACGAGTACGAAAGACTTGAACAGGTTATGAAATCGGGACTCTACCCGTATTTCATTCCCCTCGGCGGGCATGTCGGAGCTGAGATGGAGATCGATGGACACAGCATAATCATGCTCGGTTCCAACAATTACCTGGGGCTTACGGATCATCCAAAAGTAATGGAGAAGGCGAAGGAAGCCATAGACAAGTACGGTACGGGCTGTACTGGCAGCAGGTTCCTCAACGGAACCCTTGACCTTCATATCGAACTTGAGGATAAACTTGCTAAATTTCTTAACAAGGAAATGGCTATAACTTTCAGTACGGGATTTCAGGCAAATCTTGGTGTTATTTCAACTATTGCGGGTCGAAACGATATAATCTATCTGGACAGGCTGAATCATGCTTCAATAATCGATGGGGCCAGGATGAGTTATGCCAGGAATCTCAAATACAGGCATAACGATCACGAGCATCTTCGTTACCTGCTTGAGAACAACAGGGATAATCCGGGTGTGATAGTCACCGACGGTGTTTTCAGTATGGAGGGAGATCTGGCTGACATTCCGGGATTGATCGAGATCAGCAAAGAATTCGGAGCCCGGCTGATCATTGATGATGCTCATGGTATCGGAGCCATGGGTTCAACCGGCAGGGGAACTGCCGAGCATTTCGGGTGTCATGATGAAGTTGACATTCTGGTGGGCACTTTCAGTAAATCGTTTGCGTGCATCGGGGGTTTTGCCGCAGGACCGGCAAAGGTAATGGATTATATCAAGCATACCGCAAGGACGATGATATTCTCCGCCAGCCTCCCGCCTGCCGCTGTGGCAACCGTGATTGCCGTATTGGAAACACTCGAGAATGAACCGGAACTTATAGTGAATTCCCACAGGGCGGCGGAGAGAGCCAGGCAGGGGCTTGCGTCTCTCGGATTCAATGTTGGTAATTCTGAAGCCCCGATTATCCCGATAATCGTGGGAGACGAAGCCCAGACGCTTATGTTCTGGAAGCAGCTGTTCGGGGAGGGGGTCTTCACAAATCCCGTTGTAAGCCCGGCTGTTGCAAGCGGCGGCGAACTGCTGCGAACCAGCTATATGGCTACCCACACCGATGACATGATAGATCGTGCTCTGGACATTTTCGAGAAGTGCGGCAGGGAACTCGGTATTATTTAATTCTGGAGGTTCAATGTCTTTCTCAATAGAAGAGGTAGACAGCAGAGGTCAGCTGCGTGAGTTTATTGACCTTCCTTTCAGGCTCTACAGGGATGATCCTTACTGGGTGCCTCCCGTGAAGTACTTTCAGAAGGAACTTTTCGACAGGCGGAAGCATCCTTTCCATGAGCACAGTGATGTAACGGTATTCCTTGCCAGAAACGGCGGGGGCAGGCCTGTCGGCCGCATCGTATCCATCGTGAATCATGTTCATAACGATTACCATAATGAAAAAACGGGATTCTTCGGATTTCTCGAGGGAGAAAAGGACGAAGAGCTTTTCAGGCTCCTTCTGAGTGCCGTTGAAGGTAAGCTGAAGGCAGCCGGTATGGAAAAAGTAAGAGGACCGATGAATTTCTCGACCAATGAGGAGTGCGGACTGCTGGTTAAGGGATTTGACTCATGCCCTCTTATCATGATGACCTACAATCCGCCCTGGTATAAGGATATGCTTGAGGGAACAGGTTACGGGAAGCTGAAGGATCTCTTCGCCTACTATCTTGATTCCGGTGTTCTGGATTATTCGAAAGTATCCAGGGTTGCGAACCTTGTAGTGAAGAGAACCGATGCTGTCATCAGAAATATTTCCGTGAAACACATTCACAGGGAAGTCCCCGTGATCATGGATATATACAATGAATGCTGGGAGGATAACTGGGGATTCGTCCCCATGACTCAGCGTGAAATGGATATGATGGCGGATGAGCTCAAGCTGATAATGCTCCCCCAGCTTGCCCCCCTGGTTGAAATCAACGGAGAACCTGTCGCGTTTGCCATTTCACTTCCGGATGCCAACCAGGCTTTCCGGCGGGCCGGAGGAAACCTGATAAAGGCCGTACTGGCGCTGAAAGTGCCGCTCTTCAGAACTCGAATCACCCAGGTGAGAGTGATGCTGCTGGGAGTCAGAAAGGCATTCCGGGGACGCGGCCTCGAAGCTCTTCTGATTGACAGGGTGATCAGTTCCAGTATCGAGATGGGGATGGGACGGGGAGAGCTTTCATGGATACTTGAAGACAATATGCCCATGAGAAAGATACTCGAAAACGATCTTAAAGCTGATCCGTATCGAATCTACAGGATATACCAGAAGAACATTTAACAATCAGAAGGACTGGAATGACTGCGGAAGAACTCAGACATCTCTATTTCGATTTTTTTGCCGGGAAAAACCATACACTTATTCAGGGAGCTTCGCTTATTCCACAGGAGGACTCCACCATTCTCTTCACTCCCGCTGGAATGCAGCCGCTGGTACCCTATCTGCTCGGAGAGAAACATCCTGCCGGAAAAAGGCTTGTAGATGTTCAGAAGTGCATCCGAACCGGTGATATCGAGGAGGTCGGAGACTCTTCCCACCTTACCTTCTTCGAGATGCTTGGAAACTGGTCACTTGGGGATTACTTCAAGCGGGAAGCCATCATCTGGAGCTTCGAGTTTCTCACAGACCGGAAATGGCTTGGTTTCAAACCGGAGCAGCTTCATGTAACGGTTTTTGCGGGGGAAGGAGAGATTCCTCCGGATGAGGAAGCTGCCGCGCTCTGGGAAGAGGCGGGCATTTCCTCGGATCGTATCTATTTCCTCGGCAGGGCAGACAACTGGTGGGGACCAACAGGAAATACCGGACCCTGCGGCCCCGATACGGAGATATTCATCGATACCGGATTACCGCCCTGCACCCCCGAGTGCAGGCCCGGCTGCGGCTGCGGGAAGTACTTCGAAATTTGGAACGATGTTTTCATGGAGTACCGCAGAACTGCTGATGGCCAGTACGTTCCTCTGGAGCAGAAGAACGTGGATACCGGTATGGGTGTTGCCAGGACAGTTGCGATGATGAACGGCTGCTCCACCATTTACGATATTCCCCAGTTCGAGCTCCTGTTCGGATTTCTGAAAAAACTGTCAGGTCTGGGAACGGAACCCGACGACCAGGCGCTCCGCTCACTGCGGATAGTATCCGATCACATCAGAACGGCTACCCATATTCTGGGGGATGATCAGGGTATTCCACCATCAAATCTGGACAGAGGGTACGTACTGAGAAGGCTTATCCGGCTTGCTGTCAGGCACGGCCGGAAACTTGGCATAGATGAGCCCTTCACTCACAGGCTTGCAGAATTTGTCATCGATGTTGAGTCACCTGTTCACGAGGAACTGGCACGAAACCGGAAGTTCATCCTTGATGAGCTTTCCATGGAGGAATCAAGGTTCGAGAAAACACTGCAGTCCGGTCTGCGGGAATTCGAGAAGATCCTTCCCAATCTTATGAAGAATCCCGCGAAAATCATACCCGGAAGAATCGCTTTCAGGCTATACGATACCTACGGATTCCCGGTCGAATTCACAGCCGAGCTTGCCTCTGAGCATGGCATGACAGTCGATATGGAAGGTTACGGTAAAGCATTCGACAAGCATAGAGAGCTATCCAGACAGGGTGGGGATCAGAAGTTCAAGGGTGGTCTCGCCGACAACAGTGAAATTGTAACCAGGCTTCACACCGCGACCCACCTTCTTCATCAGGTTTTGAAGGATGTACTCGGTGATCAGGTGGAGCAGAAGGGAAGCAACATCACTGAGAAGAGGCTCCGGTTCGATTTCAGCTATCCTGAGAAAATGACGCCTGAACAGATCGCTCTGGTGGAAAAGAAGGTTAACGAGATCATCAAGGCAGACCTGTCCGTCAGCTCCGAGGAGACAAGCCTTGAGCATGCTCTTGAAGATGGCGCTATCGGGCTGTTTCGTAGTAAGTATGGTGACAAGGTAAAAGTCTACAAAATAGGGGATTTCTCCCTGGAGATCTGCGGGGGACCCCATGTCGGCAGAACCGGAGAACTCGGGATATTCAGGATTGTGAAGGAGATGAGTTCCTCAAGAGGCATAAGAAGAATAAGGGCGGTACTTGAATGAGAGCATCCCTGGTTACTTTAATTTCAGTGCTTCTATTTCCACTGTTACTGGCGGCTTCGGAGCTGCCGGATTTTTCCGGAACCTGGGAAACCACCTACGGCACACTTTTTCTGCAGCAGGACAATTCTGTCGTAAGCGGGTACTATACACTTGATGGTTATTCAACAGTCGAGGGTACAGTCGACCGGAACGGAAAGCTCATATTCACATACAGCGAACCAACCGCTTCAGGTGAGGGCTGGTTCGAACTCTCCGATGATTCCATGAACATAAGTGGTATGTGGCGTCCGGACGGTGGAGGGCAGTGGTTAGAATGGGAAGGGTACAGGGCAGGCGTCGGGGTCGCTTCATCCAAATGGCTTGTAATTCTCGAATCCGAATGGCAGACGTCCCTTGCAGAGGAGGAATATTCGTTCGGTGAAATGCTGGCAGCCTGGTTTGCAAGGGTGCCGGGTGTAACCGTCAGGCACAGGTTCATCCATGATGCGGATGATCTTAAAACCTTCTGCCTTGAATCATCAGGTCTTCCCGGTGAGCTTTACCTGGTGATCGCTTCCCACGGATCGTCTTCGGGTATCGAACTGACGTCCGGAAACGTATCTTCAAGGGAGTTCGTCGATGCCATAAGACCGCTGCACAATCTCGCCATGATACATTTCAGCTGCTGTGAGATAATGGCCGGGCGAATGCCGCAGGCGATCGTATCGTCCAGGAGCAACTGGCCTGCGGATTTCATCGTTTCGGGGTATTCGCACAGTGTGGACTGGGGGGCAAGCGGTCTTATAGAGATATTCTATTTCAATCAGATACTTGAGAACGGTTTTTCACCTTCCGATGCGGCAAACAGCGTACTTGAAGACATTGATTTTGCAGGGCAGTCTTCCACCAGATGGATGGACGCGGCTGGATTCAGCTGGATTGAAGCCGAATAAACTGCTGGAGATAATTTGAAAGGATGTTGATCTGATGGACCTTCTGAGGAAACTTTGTGAAGCTGATGGTATTTCAGGATATGAGGACAGTATAGTGTCGTTATTCAGAGATGCTCTGGAGGGCTTTGCCGATACTTTTGAAATCGATGCGATGAAGAACATCATCGCATTTAAATCGGGAGCTCTCGGAGATTCAAGGCTCAAGGTCATGCTTGCCGGGCATATCGATGAGATCGGTTTCATCGTCTACAATCTTGATGATCAGGGTTTCGCTTCGGTGGTTCCGATCGGAGGATGGGATCCCGCCAATATTCTGGGTCATACCGTCAGGGTGCATACCAGGAACGGCGGTATTATGCCGGCTGTAATGCACAGGAGGTGGGAACCCACAGAGAAATTGCGCGGAACCACTCCGAAATACGACAAGCTCTACCTTGATTTCGGACTGCCCGCAGAGGACGTTAAAGATAAGGTCAGCCGCGGCGACTGGGTATCGATGGATACGGTTTTCAAAGAACTTGGTAACTGCTTCGTCGCGAAAGCGTTCGATGACAGGGTCGGGGCGTTCATAATAATTGAAGCGATGAAAAGGTACGATAACCCATCAATCGATGTCTACGCTGTGGGTACGTCACAGGAAGAGGTGGGGCTTCGCGGTTCCACCGTCGCCGCTCAGACAATAAAACCAGATATCGGTATAGCTGTGGATATCACTGGTTCGGGAGATACACCGGGATTCCCCGCCAGGATGAAGATAGCTGAGCTTGGAAAAGGTGTAGCCATCAAGCAGATGGATTCCAGTGTGATCTGCTCGACATCCCTTGTGGAGTATATAAGGAAACTGGCCGAGAAAAACGGGATAGACCATCAGATGGAGATACTTGTCCGTGGGGGCACCGATACATCCAGTATGCAGAAATTCAGCCCCGGAGCCCATTCGACATGTTTATCAATTCCTACAAGGTATGGTCACAGCCCTGTAGCTGTCATCAGCAGACATGATGTTGAATGCGCAATCGATCTCCTGGTTGCATTCCTGAACGACATAGGTCCGGATATCAATCTCTGATTAAATAGGGACGGAGGCTTTTTATTCGTAGAACGCAAATAACTGGCACCTCAGTATCTGTGTAATGTAAGATTATTTGCTGGATTTGAATAAAATACCCTCCGTCCCTATTTATTTCGGTGAACCGGTTCCCGATGCTAATCCTACCAGGAAGAGTACGGTCAATACAGCCGCTATTATCATTGCGGCTCTGGCCTTCCGCGGGGAGGAATCCCTGTACAGGAAGTAGATAATCCAGCCCAGAGGAAAGAAGAAGAAGCAGAGGCACCCCATCCCAACAGACAGTTTGTCCGTTGTTTCCTGGTGATGGTAATGGTGAATTTCGCTGACATTCGGGGTGTCCTGATCGTGATTCCAGCCAGGGTCGAATTCACTTGCATGGAATGTTGAGAGGCAATATTTGCATGTATAGGTCTCGCTGTCGAACTTTCCGATCTCCGCTCCGCAGTTGGGGCATTTCATATCATATTCCTTTCGAATTACTGTAATCTATTCCGGTAGGATTAAAGTGTCCATCCGGACTATGAAATACGTGTACCATCTGCTATCTTTTCGATATGAGTTCAAGAATCAGGCTTCTCTATCGCATCAAAGCCTCCAGCCTGAGGGGGGCAGCGGTTTCCGAATGGCAGACCAATAAGCTTAAGCTCATTGCCGGAGCTATAACCATCGCCGTTCTGGTTCCCGGCATATTTATCCTCTTTCGTTTTCTTTTCTCATACATCTACAGTCTTGAGGAGACGTTTGCCGGATTCGGGACCGCTCTTGCCATGAGGCTGCTTGCGATGACCTTCATGTCCTTCGGGATTTTCATAGGAATATCCTCTTTCATCAGCGGGGTTTCCGTGGTTTTCAGATCCTGGGAAACTTCTTTCCTGCTTACATTGCCGATGAGGGACGGACTCACCGCTTTCTACCGTATGCTGGAGAGCTGGTTCAACGCTGGCTGGGCGACCCTGCTTCTTGGAATTCCAATAGTTGCAGCCTTCTGCATATCGCTTGAAGTCAGTTTGACTGCTACTGTAATCTCTGTGCTTCTTTTTCCACTTCTTATTGCCATCTGGCTATCGTCCGGGACGATTCTTCTGGGAGCTGTTATCAGGCTCAACCGGCGCGACGGCCGGTTATGGAAAACAGCAGGCATTCTGGGCATGGTGATTGCCGCGGGGATTTTCGTAATACTGAAAAGCTCAGGACCCGAAGGTATGATAGCACAGGAGAATTCAGCCCTTGATGCCGTGCAGAGTTTCGTAGCGGAGCTGCCGGTTGTCAGCGGCGGATTATGGCCGCATACGATTTTCAGCAACACTATATCCTCTATCGACAGCGGTGCATGGCCGCAGGCTTCAGGATATATTGGAAGCCTTCTGATCGAGGCTATCCTGGCCTGTTCACTTGCCTGCTTCATGATATGTCCTGGATTCCGCAGAAGTTACGGTAGAGTATCCTCCGCATCCGGACGAAGGAGGAGCAGCAGGCATTTCCTTCGATCCGGGGGGCGCTTCCGGACCATGCTTGGAAAGGATATCCTGCTCTTCTTAAGAGACCCCGTTCAGTGGAGTCAGCTGCTGCTTCTAACCGGGCTATTCCTGGTTTACGCACTCAACATCAACCGGTTTCAGACTGATGTCGGCAATGCATTCTGGCGTACTATCGTCGTATACCTGAATTTCTCATTCTCCTGCTTTGTTACGGCTACCCTTCTAGTGAGGTTCACATTCCCCTCGATAAGTCTTGAAGGACCCGGTCTGAGTTACATTCTTCAGCTACCCGGGGGTAGAAGGATGCTTATAGGGACGAAATGGGTTGAATCCTTCATATTCATATTGCCATTCATTGTAGGAGTGGGTATATGGTCTACACTGCGGATAGGAGCGGGATGGATGCTTGTATTCATGTCCACCGTTTCTCTTTCGCTGATGTGCACCGCTCTTGTAAGTATAAATGTAGGACTGGGTGCTATCTTCCCTAAATTCGAGAAGGGAAGCGCAGCGAATATTGCCAGCGGTCAGGGGGGGATAATAGCAGCTTTCATATCTATGGGATACGTCCTTGTATCCATAATGGTTCTGGGATTGACCCTGCGGAGGTCATTTGTCATGGCATCGTCTGTTCAGGTACTTGCAGGACCGCTCAGTCAGGCTCTGATCTTCCTGACCGTGCTGACTGTATTCATGGCGTTCTTATTCCTTCGGACAGGATATCGAAGCCTTTTAAAGAGGGATTTCTGAAATGAATGAAATAGCAGTTGATTACGGCAGAAAGAGAACTGGATTTGCTATCTGCCTTGCCGGTATTGTTCTGCCGCTTCCTCCACTTGTCGAAACCACCTGGAATGGTATTGAGGAAAGATTGAAAAGCATTCAGAATGAAAATGGAACCGGTATGGTTATTCTTGGCCTTCCCCTGAGTGCCGCTGGAAATCCTACAGAACTCTCTTTAGAAGTCGGGAAACTAGCGGAATACCTGAAGACCGGAGGATTCATTGTTGAACTTGTCAGAGAAACCGGTTCAACCGCTGAAACGGAGGGAGAAGCCCTGTTTAACAGCCGGCGGGACGGGAAGAGGGATTCCCTTGCCGCAATGGTCATTCTTAAACGTTACCTGGGTATGCCATGAAGCGTAAAATACTGATGATATCGGTCCTGATTCTGATGCTTGCTCTTCTGGGAATAGCCGTTCTTTATTGGTGCAGTCAGTCTCCCGGCGTTGGAAAGGAATGCATATTCACCGTTGAGAAGGGGTGGGGAGCAAGCAGGATCTCGCAGGTTCTGGCCGATTCGGGACTTGTCCGGTGCAGACTCTACCTTCTCTGGAGGTATTCCCGTATGGATGACTTACTGCCATTGCAGGCAGGCATCTATTGTTTTGATGATTCGATGTCTCCCGATTCAATACTTGGGATAATGACGAGAGGGGATGTTCTGCCGGTGCAGACCAGCTGGGTGACTATCTCCCCCGGGCTGACCCTCGCACAGTCTCTGGGTCTTATATCGGAGGATACCGGTATCCCGGAAACCGTTCTTGACAGCCTTTCAGCGGATTCCGCATTTCTCGCATCTAACAGCGTACCCGTCCTTGAGGGTTACCTTTTCCCGGAAACCTACGAATTTGCCGATACCCTGGATGCTTCAGAGATTCTCTCCAGGATCATCGAAACCGGGAAAACCAGATGGCCCGGCGAAATTGACGAACTCCTGGAGAGTACCGGTCTGACGCTTCACGAAACGATAATACTCGCATCCATTGTTGAGAGGGAAGCCAGAGTTGATTCGGAAAGGGCAGTCATTGCAGGTGTTTTCCTTTCCAGAGTGAGAAGCGGAATGAAGCTTGAAAGCTGTGCGACTGTCCAGTACGCTCTTGGTGAGGTTAAGGAAGTCCTGCTCTACAGCGACCTTGAGATCGAAGATCCCTACAATACGTACATTTACGAGGGGCTGCCCCCGGGCCCGATCTGCTCCCCCGGGCTGCCTTCCATTGATGCTGCGTTCAGTCCTGATACAGAAGAGGGCTACCTGTATTTCGTAAGCAGGGATGATGGAACAGGCATGCATCTTTTCGCCAGAACGTACAGAGGGCATCTTTCCAACATAAGATCGACAGCCGGCAGGTGACCTGATTGACATAGTTTATTAGTATTATTCTTATATTGGGGTTTTACAGGTTCAGATACTATCAGCGAAAGGACAGAACATGAGTGAAGGAAGAGATCTGGGATTTCTGGAGAAGGCCATGCGGCTCATTCCGGGGTACAAGGGCTACAAGAGCAAGGAAGAGCGGAGAGATAACGATCAGCTTTTCAGAACTGGTCTTGTAAGCAGGCTTGAGCGGCTCAGAACCGATATCAACGAAATACCTGCAACCCTCAGAGGACCCTCAGCGCTCAAATCGATTACCGATTTTGATAGAATTCTCAAGAGGCTCGAAAGGGTAACGGACGAGATCCGTTTTGCAGCAAGAGGATACAGGGGCTGGTTCGATATGCATAAGGTTCGTGAGGATGAACTGGATCAGCTCTACGCGTTTGATGTGAGTCTGATGGAGAACATCGATGAGCTTGATGAGTCATTCGCGGTCCTCCAGGCTGCTGCAGCTGCCGATTCCGATATGAAGCAACCGATTGATAATATGGTTGCGATCCTCATCGAATTCAGCAGCAAAATGTCTCTTCGCAGCGAGCTGATGATCGATCTTGAAAACAATACCCCGAATGATTAGATAGAAGAAAGGTTAACTGACCATGTTCAAGAAACTTGAAATCGTAGAATGGATGGATGACAGTGGAAAACAAATAGTCCACAGGATTCCTCAGAGCGGCTCCGGCGAATTCCGCCTGGGTACCCAGGTCATAGTAAGAGAAAGCCAGGACGCAATTTTCTTCCGGGATGGAAAGGCGATGGATACCTTCGGACCCGGAAGACACACTATCACTACAGAGAACATCCCGATCCTGACCGGTCTCGTCAGTACCCTTTTCGAGGGTAAGGATTCCCCGTTCAGAGCAACGATGTTCTATGTGAATAAGAAGACCTTCACCGATATGAAATGGGGTACCAAGGAACCCATAATATTCAGGGACAAGGAACTCTCGATGGTGAGGTTAAGGGCTTTCGGCAGCTTTTCCATGAAAGTTGAACAGAGCCATCTCTTCCTCAACAAGTTAGTCGGAACAGAGGGGAAATTCTCAACCGATGAGATCGAGGGTTTTCTGAAGGGCATGATAATATCAAGACTGTCAGATCTCCTTGGAGAGACGATCGAGACGATATTTGATCTTGCGCAGTACTACGATGAAATAGGTACCCTCGCAAAATCAAGGCTGGGCGATGATTTCGGGAAATACGGAATACAGCTGGTTGATTTCTACGTTCAGGCGATTACACCCCCAGAGGAAGTACAGAAAAGGATCGACGAGCGCAGTGCCATGGGAGCGCTTGGCGATATGAACCAGTACCTTCGCTTCAAGACTGCCACCGCAATGGGTGATGCGGCTGCGAATGAAGGCGGCGGCGGAGCTGCCGGCGCCGGCGTTGGTATGGGTGCAGGACTCGGAATGGGTATGACAATGGCCAACATGATGGGCCAGACTATGGCGGGAGGCGGCCAGGGTGCTCCCGAAGCGGCTGCTCTGGTTGCATGCCCTGCATGCGGTGAAAACGTAGCTCCCGGTAAATTCTGCCCCGAATGCGGCAAACCGCTCGGTCTGACGTGTTCAAAATGCGGTGCTGTAGTAGCACCCGGAGCGAAGTTCTGCCCCGAGTGCGGTACAAAATTCGGCGGCGGAGAACCATGCTCCAAATGCGGAGCAGATGTTCCTGCAGATTCGAAATTCTGCCCGGAATGTGGAGAGAAAAAGGAATAGATGCCGGGGACGGTTCACGGACTACTGAAGACACGGGCATCAGGCACACCTGAAGCTGTTGCCCTTGAAGACGACCAGCGGAAACTAAGTTTTGCCGACTGGTGGCGTGTATCCTGTCATGTCGCATCTCTGCTTCAGAAAGCTGGAGTCCGGCAGGGATTTGTTGTGGGAGTTGTATCTAACCGATCCGTTTTTCTTCCGATAACCTTCACTGCAGTTTCCATGCTGGGAGCGAAATTCGTTTCGCTGAATCCGGATTGGCCGGCGCAGGAATGGATGCGGGTTTTCGGCAGATGGTCTGATCGCCTGCTTCTTACATTTAATGATAACGGCTTCTCTTATACGGATGAGATCACCCTGTCTCTCAGCGATGATATCTTTCGGGGCAGTGAAAACCCTGTGGATCTTCCCGATCTGCAGGGCGATGAAGAGTTTTATCTGAACGTTACTTCAGCATCCACCGGTCAGGCAAAGGTTGCGCCTACAACCCATGCTCAGCTGTTGTCGAATACAGGCGGCGTTACAGAGACCATGGGCCTGACCATCGATGATGTACACCTTTCCATCTTCGGCGTTTTCGGCCATCCGCATGAACTCTTCATGCGGGGGCTGTTCCTCGGCGGAAGGACTGTACTGACCGAGCACAGGTATCCCCGGGATTTGCTTCATGTTATTTCAAGTACCGGGGTAACAGCCATAATGGCTCTCCCGACGCAGTTGATGAGCCTGTCGCATCTATGGAACAGAATTGATGCTGATCTGAAGTCCGTGAGGATAGCCGAAGCCGGCGGAATGTATGTTTCTGACGATTTCGCGATCAGTTTCACAGAAAGAACCGGCGTGGAGCTGATACCTGTATGGTGAAGTACCGAAACAGCGGGTGTCGTCCTTATAGGAGAGAGCGGAGTGCAGGGGTTCACGGTTGTTGTGGAGGGGTACGAGATAGAACTTCGTGACCTGTCAGGCAGCAGGACGAACGATAGCGGCAGCGGTGAACTATGGATTTCGGGACCCGGGGTTGTGAACAGGTACAAAGGAGACAGACCTCAGACTGAAGAAGCATTTCTTGATGGATGGTACCGTACCGGTGATATGTTCAGAACTGATAACGAAAGACTTATCTTTCTTGGCCGCAGGGGAGGACTGATAAAGGCTGCCGGTTTGAAAGTCTATCCACTTGAGGTTGAACTGGCTATACTGAAACACCCTTCAATCGTTGACGCATGTGTGGTAGGCAGGGATCACCCTTCTCGGGGCGAGATGCCTTCCGCTTACATTGTAACAAGGCCGGGATCTGAGCTAACCGTTGCGGGGATGAGGGCATTTCTAAGGCAGTTCCTTGATGAACACAAGATTCCAAGGCTCATCAATTTTGTTCACGGACTTCCGAGAACCGCAAACGGGAAGATCGACAGAAGGGCAGTGGGAACAAGGGAGATCGTCCCTGATTTTCGGGGTGAACTTCTCAGGTCTGATGTGGAGCTTGTAAGGCTTATAAACCAGAGGGCGGAGCTGATGAACGAAATTGGAGGGGGATTTGACCCGACATGGGTGGATGACCAGGTGGATAACGCCGTAGGACATAATGCGGGTCCCGTATCCGATAGTTCTATAAGAGATTTAATCAGATTCATTATCAGCGAGCTGGGGAAGAGGTAGAAATGGACATAAGATCCGTAAAAGTAGGTAATGTCCATATTGGCTCGGGAACATCCATCCTCATAGCCGGTCCATGTTCCGTTGAAAACATTGAAATGCTGAGGGAGATTACAGCCGCTGTGGTGGAAGCGGGTGTTGCCATGTTAAGAGGCGGTTCGTTCAAGCCCAGGACATCTCCCTATTCCTTTCAGGGTCTTGGTATCGAAGGTTTTGAAATGCTGGATCAGGTTAGAAGAGAGTTCAATATCCCTGTGGTCAGTGAAGTACTGGCAATTGATCAGATAGAACATGCCGTGAAGTACGTCGACATGATCCAGGTTGGAGCAAGGAACATGCACAACTTCCCGCTTCTCTCCGCCCTCGGCAGGACAGAGAAACCGATACTTCTTAAAAGGGGGTTCATGGCCACTATCGAGGAGTGGCTCATGGCGGCGGAGTATCTCGTTAAGGAAGGGAATGACAGGGTTGTTCTCTGCGAAAGAGGAATAAGAACATTTGAACCATGGACAAGGAATACGCTTGACATTTCGGCAGTCCCGCTTGCAAGAATGCTTGGTGGATATCCGGTCATTGTAGATCCGAGCCATGCTTCGGGAAGGAGGGACCTTCTGGAACCGCTATCCCTTGCAGGGCTTGCAGCAGGGGCTGACGGCATTATGCTGGAAGTACATCCCGATCCAGACAAGGCACTTTCAGATGGAGGACAGTCCCTTTCCATTCCTGAATTAATGGAACTTGCGAAAAAACTGCTCAAGAGAATAGCTCACGAATATTCTGAAAACAGAGGGAATTAATATGCACATAGGTTTGCTTACTGGCGGTGGAGATGCCCCTGGATTGAACGCCGTTATCCGGGGTATTACGGTTAGAGGGAAAATGCGGGATCACAGGATAACCGGTTTTCTCAGAGGCTGGAAGGGAGCCATCGAGAACGATGCCGTTGAGCTCGATCTTAACATGGTAAGAGATATACACATGGAGGGCGGTACAATACTGCTTTCATCCAGAACGAACCCATTCAAGCTTGAGAACGGATTCGAAGGGATCAGGAAGACCTGCAATGACAGAAAGCTGGACTGCCTCATAGCAGTAGGCGGAGAGGATACTCTGGGTGTTGCCAGCCAGCTTCACAGTGAAGGGATTCCGGTTATCGGTATTCCAAAGACGATAGACAATGATCTGAGCGCTACCGATTGTACATTCGGTTTCGATACCGCGATCAATTACGTTATGAAAGCCCTTGATATGCTTCATACCACTGCCAGAAGCCATGAAAGGATTATCGTAGTGGAGATCATGGGAAGACATGCCGGCTGGCTTGCGCTTCATGCGGGCATGGCTGGAGGCGCACATGTCATTCTCATTCCAGAACAGGAATTCAACACTGACGAAGTGTGTGAACTCCTGAAAAAGCGTTACAGTGAAGGCAACAGGTATGCAATTGTCGCAGTGGCTGAGGGAGCCATAGACCCCAAGCTGCAGAGACATGTTATGCATTCGGCGGAGAAGGATGCCTTCGGTCATGTCCAGCTCGGTACAGGGATCGGTATCGGTGAAGTGCTCAAGAATGAAATCGCCGACAGAACCGATCTGGAAACAAGACATGTAGTTCTGGGTCATGTTCAGAGGGGCGGCAGCCCTACGGCGTTCGACCGCGTACTCGGAACAAGACTGGGAGTCAAAGCTGTTGAAATGGCTGAACAGGGAATGTTCGGTAAAATGGCGGCTCTCCATGGTACGGAGCTTGTATATGTTGAACTTGAGAAAGCGGTCGGAACACTGAAAACTGTACCTGTCGAGCAGTATGAAGCTGCGAAACTCTTCTTCGGATAACGGAGGTTTGAAATGGCGGTAAAAGTCGCGATTAATGGATTCGGAAGAATTGGAAGGCTTGTTTACAGGCAGACACTTAATGAGAATGACATTGATATCGTTGCCGTGAATGATCTTACAGATCCTGCGGCTCTAGCGCACCTTCTTAAGTACGATTCGGTACACGGCCGGTTTCCAGGTGACGTTAAAGTGGACGGAGACATTATCCAGGCGGGTCGTGACAGTTTCAGGGTTTTCTCTCAGCCGGACCCATCGAAGCTCCCCTGGAAGGAACTCGGTGTAGAAATTGTTATAGAGTCCACAGGATTTTTCCGGACGCGGGAAAAAGCGATGCTGCATATAGAATCAGGTGCGAAGAAAGTGATTCTCAGCGCCCCCGCGAAGGGAAAACCGGGAGCAGACCTCACCGTTGTTTACGGTGTGAATCATAAGCTTTACGATCCCCTCAAGGATGAAGTGATATCAACCGCAAGCTGCACGACCAACTGTCTTGCGCCGGTTGCGAAGGTACTGAACGATACATTCGGGATTGTTAATGGTATCATGACAACTATCCATGCCTATACTAACGATCAGAAAATTCTTGATCTGCCGCACAGTGATCTCAGACGCGCGAGGGCGGCAGCTGTTAATATCATCCCAACAACAACAGGCGCGGCTGCGGCTGTTGCACTGGTGATTCCCGAACTGAGCGGTAAGCTTGACGGTATAGCCGTCAGGGTTCCCGTTAAGGATGGATCACTGGTGGATCTGGTTTGCGTACTTCGAAGCGATGCCACTGTTGATTCTATAAACAGCGCTATGCTATCCGCTTCAGAAGGCAGTCTCAAAGGAGTGCTGCAGTACTCCGATGAACCCATTGTATCCAGTGATGTAATAGGCAATCCCTATAGCTCGATCTTCGATTCCCTCGTAACCAAAACAATGGGTACAAGAATGGTGAAGATACTTTCCTGGTACGACAACGAATTCGGTTATGCTGCCAGAATGGTGGACTTCATGCGGTACATGATAGAAGTCGGACTGTGAAATACCCTGAACTGAAAGATGCTGAGCTCAGGGGCAGAAAAGTATTTCTCAGGGCGGATCTTAATGTCCCCCTGGAGGATGGCGTAATTGCCGACGATACCAGGATAAAAGCGATTATCCCAACGGTGGAGTATCTGCTCGCTAATGGAGCGTCAATCATTATTGCAAGCCATCTGGGCAGGCCAGGCGGTACAATACACCACGAACTGTCGCTGGCGCCTGTAGCGGACAGGCTTACTGAATTGCTCGGGAAGAAAGTCTCCTTCGCCCCTGACTGTATCGGAGCGAGAGTGAATACCCTTGCCGCCTCTCTTCAACCGGGAGACATTCTACTTCTCGAGAACCTCCGTTTTCACCCGGAAGAAAAAAAGAATGATATTGATTTTGCCCGGAAGCTGGCATCCAACTCAGATATCTATGTCAATGACGCGTTCGGAACGATCCATAGATCCCATGCATCCCTGACCGGAGTCCCGGAAGTTCTCAAAGGAGGCTACATAGGACTTCTCGTTGAGAAGGAACTGAAGGTTTTCCTGGAGATGCTTTCATCTCCTGCAAGACCATTCTCCCTGCTTATCGGAGGCGCTAAGGTATCAGATAAGATCCCCGTGATAGAGAATCTTCTTCCCCGGCTTGATCACCTGATGATAGGGGGGGCGATGGCTTTTACTTTCATGAAGGAAAAAGGACTGAATGTTGGTACAAGTCTTCTGGAGCATGACAGGCTGGGAGCTGCAAGGAAGCTGTTTGATGATGCGGAAGAATTCGGTGTGGATATCCACCTTCCGGTTGATATTGTAACTGCACCTTCCACAGGCAGACCGGATCTGGCTCAGACCGTTCCGGCCGATGCGATACCTTACGATATGGCAGGGCTGGACATAGGATCCGAAACGATTGAGGAGTTCGGGAAGATCATCAGGAAAAGCTGCACCGTCGTCTGGAACGGACCTATGGGAGTATTTGAGATTCCACCATTTGATTGCGGCACAAGAGGCATAGCTATGACACTCGCTGAAGTCACAGGCAACGGCACGGTCACAGTTGTCGGCGGCGGCGATTCTGTGCGGGCTGTTGTGGAGGCGGGTCTTTCGGAAAAGATAACCTTCGTTTCAACCGGAGGTGGCGCATCTTTGAAGCTTCTGCAGGGTGTGGAACTGCCCGCCCTTACCGTTCTTGGAGGTAACCAGTGAAACAGATCATCGGCGGAAACTGGAAAATGAACGGTTCGGGACTTGCAGCTCTTGAATTCCTGAGGGAGATGAAAAGGCTCGGCTCCGGATCCGTATCCACGGAAATAGTCCTTTTCCCGCCTTTTACAATTCTTCCTCTTATTGCAGATGCCGCAGCCGACGCGGGCATCGAAACCGGCGGGCAGGATATTTTCTGGCTTGAGAAAGGCGCATTTACAGGCGAGATCAGCCCTTCTTTGCTTCTGGACGCCGGAGCTTCCTGGTTCCTGGCGGGCCACAGCGAACGGAGACACGTGATCGGCGAGACCGATGACATCGTCAGGAGAAAGCTTCAAGCCGGCCTTTCGAGCGGACTTCGCGGAATTCTCTGCGTTGGTGAACTCATAGAGGAGAGAGATGCAGGCAGAACGGAAGAAGTTGTTAAAAGGCAGGTCGAATACGCCCTGAGGGATCTTGAGTGCGTTTCCAATGAAAACTTTGTGATCGCGTACGAACCGGTATGGGCAATAGGCACAGGGCTCACAGCAACTCCCGATGAAGCTCAGCGGATGCACTCGCTGATAAGGGAGTGGGTTGCCGGAATATCGGGTAGCGATTTTGCAGATAACACGAGGATACAGTACGGTGGAAGCGTGAAGCCTGACAATGCTGCTGAAATACTTTCCATGCCATCTATCAACGGAGCACTTGTGGGCGGGGCAAGCCTTGATGCTGAGAACTTCATGGATATTGTAAGAGCGGTTCCGCTCCAGGATTGATGAGCTGAAGACCCCGCATGAATATCGGGTTCGACGCTACAAATATCCTCGGCCACGGAGGGATAAAGACATACGCCAGGGAACTGGTGCGGGGTCTTGCGGAAGAGTATCCCGAAGACAGGTTTACGCTGCTTTCAACCTTCAGCAGTTCAAAAACGAGAAAGCTTGAAGAGCTTTTTGATCACCTTCCAAACGTAACTGTACGCAGAGCCGTCCCTCACAGGAACATGCTCGGAGATGGGCTTTCGGGTATCACGAAAATTGTAAGCGGTATCCTCTGGCGGTGGGCATCCCGCAATCTGGATATAGTACACCTGACTGATCCCTATGGATCCGTGGTGCTGCCCCGAAAATTCGTTGCCACAGTGCATGATATTTTCCCGATTACTCTGGATGAATTCAAGAATTCTGCGCTGAGACGTTTCTACCTGAGTCGAACTCCCCGAATACTGAAAAAAGCAAGAGCCATTATTACGCCTTCAGCTTACGTGCATAGAAGCCTGCAGAAACACTTCCCCGAATCGGGCTGTCCCGTCACTGCTGTACCCGAGGCTGCCTCAGGTGAATTCCATCCCCGCATCAGGGACAGGGAAATACTGGAGCGCTACGGTCTTTACGAAAAACCGTACTTCATCTTTGTCGGAAGGGTGGATCCGAGGAAGAACATTCCCAGGCTTTTAGAGGCTTACATGGAACTTCCCCGGGGGATCAGATCGAGCAACCTTCTCGCGCTTGTTCTTTCGGGCCGTCCTCCGGATTTAGAGGAGTTCAGAAACCGTTACGGTCACCTCCTCACCGGTAACGGGATAATATACCTCAGGGATGTGCCTCAGAAGGATCTTTATTACCTTTATTCTTCTGCCCTCGCATTCGTATTTCCAACCCTGGATGAGGGTTTCGGACTGCCGGTTTTAGAAGCCATGCAGAGCGGCTGTCCGGTTATAGCTTCTGATCTGTCCTGCATACCGGAAATCGCGGGTAAGGCGGCAATTCTTGTCGATCCCCGCAGCACAGCCGCACTTATTAATTCGATGGGGCTTCTGGCTGGGTCACTGGCTAAGAGGGAGGAATACATGAGAAAGGGGCTGGAACGGGCTTCATGTTTTTCCTGGGCAAGGGCAGCAAGAGAGACCATGGAAGTGTACAGGTCGGTCATTTCGTGAAAATGCATGGTAGAACTGCACCATTTCTTGAGTGGCGATGCCCCTCTCTTGCCAGACCTTTTCTAAGGCTTGGTATAACCCTGGCGGGTTTTCTACTCTGGGGGATCGCTCAGGGATTTCTTTCCGATGTTTTCGGTCTGGAAGAGTTCAGTATTCCGGGCTGGGCAATACTTAGTTTTACCTCATTGATAGTATTGTTTCCCCTCTGGAGACTGGTGCCCCGGGTCGCCGGATGGTTTGGAAGGAAGAACGGCAGGATAGCACTTGCATCTTCTGCGGTTCTATTCATTCCCTTTACTGTCATCGCCCTTCGCTCCGGTCTTCAATACCTCGGTTTCTCTTCGGAGTGGTTTCTCTTTGCAGGAGCACTGCTGCTGCTCGCTGCGTCGGAAGAGATAATCTGCAGAGGTTTTATGATGGATACGCTCGGTTTCAGAAAGAGCAGGCTCACAGGACTGTTGCTCTCTTCGCTGGCATTTTCCATGCTGCATCTGGGGAACTGTCATGCCGCCTTTGCAGGTATTGCGAACATTTTCCTGGCTGGAGTCCTGTTCGGTTTCCTGAGGCTGGTAACGGACGGGCTGTTCTACCCGATACTGGTGCACTGGTTATGGAACCTTGCAACCGGGATGATCTTCGGATGGAACGTAAGCGGCCACACGCTTCTGCCCTCGATTTTCAGGACTGCAGGTCACCCGCCCTGGGGAGCTTTCGGACCGGAGGAATCCATCCTCATGACGATAGGCACGCTCGGAGCAATCGCCGTACTGGTAAAGAAGCTGAATCTATTTGATTGTAAGGTGCATCCACTTGTACGTTGATTGATCCTTTGAATCAGATCTCAGTTTTTTCCATTTTTCTTCTCAGATCTTGGATATCTCGTTGTTGAACCTGCCGGAGATCTCCGGGCATACGGCGCAGTTGCCGATGAATACACCCTCCCTGATCCTGTTCCGCAATTCCTGATATGCCGGACCTTCCCATATTTCATTGAAACTCTGGCTGTTCAGATTGCCCAGAGGCTCCGCCGTATCCCAGTGGGGACACGGATTGATCCTTCCATCGGGATCTATGTAAACCCAGTTTTCGAGATAATGACAGGAAACCTTTCCATCGGTATCCGGGATGGATGGCGGATTGAAGATCAGTCCAAGATCTGCCGCTGTGTTCGATGCAAGTCTGATCTGTTCCGATACTGCAGGAGAAGCCGGGTCAATGGTCTCCCCGGTCAGGTCCAGCCCTTCGTACGGCACAAGGGGTACCGCGCCGATAGATACAGCTCCGACTGCGTGCGCAAGCCTGACTATATCAGGCAGCTCCATGAAGTTCTTTCTCTGCAGAGTGACACTGAATGAAAGCATGGGGAATTTCATGCCTCTTTTATCCCGCTCGGATACAAGAGCCTTCATGTTCTCAGTTATCAGGTTCAGATCAGCGCCGCCTCTTATCTCTGCATGGGTCGAAGGGGTAGCTCCATCTATCGAGACAAAGAGGGAGGTAGGGGGAGTATCAAGGATGATGGATATATTCTCGGCAGAGAGCAGAATGCCGTTGGTAACAATGTCTCTGACAGGGACATCAGCCCTGTACAGGCGCTCAAGGTATGTGCGGAAATCCGGGTTAACCAGAAGCTCGGCACCGCAGGACAGTCCTACAACAGATGCTTGAGGGAATACTTCATCAGCTATCCTGTTGAATAAGACAGGATCGATATCATGCCATTTTCGCTGCGGGTCCAGATCTGCAAGCCGCATCGAGCACATCGAACATCCAAGATTGCACCTGTTTGTTGTGTCCATCCGTACTATCAGATACCTGCTGCCCCTAAGCCGAACCCAGGGAAACCTGTGTGATCTTTGAAGATATCTTCCGAGGATTCTTTTGATAGTCAATATCATACTCCCGCTGCTTGCTTTTCAGATCGCCTCTGATCTGAGTTTCCGGTTGCTCAAACATAAACAAAAGGGGCCGTGACTGTTTATGTTAACATTATCGGGGTCGATTATCGTTATCGGGGTCGTATCTTGAATTTTGGCATTTCATTTGTTAAGACATTCACGAATGCCAAAATTCAAGATACGACCCCTATAAGACGATAACGCTAAATCAAATGTCAGGCCCGACCCCAGGCTCATACACTTGACATTGTTATTTGATTCCGGTCATTATTGCTATGAAGACATTTAATTTATTGCTCGAAAGGGGGTAGTGATGAAAAATCTACTATTGGTCATGCTGATTACTCTCCCCGTTTACGCTAACGTGGAAGTAGTTCCCCGTGGAAATACAGATACACTTTTCGTAAGCTGGATCAGCACTTCAGGCGATGCCTGCCTTGCCAGGTACTATGGAAGCTCGATTCAGGATCAGACGATATTCAACGACAAGATGATGGCTTCAGTGGGTCTATTTGATGACGGGGGAGATTCGTATCATGTTCTATTTGTGACATCGGAGGAAAACACATTATATGATTCCCTGTATACCCTTCATTCCGATAGCCTAACAGTGCAGGATTTTGTCGAAATAGAGCGGTATTTTGGAGCTGAGGTGGCTCAATATGGACTACTGAAGTACCCTGATGAGAGATGGGACGGCTTTCTGACTGGCTTCTACTATACATGTTTCAGCAGCGGAGTCGCAGTATACTGGTTTTCAACCGAGTTCGATGTTGATGCTGACGGTTCCATCAGTCTGGGAACCACTCTTTTCGAGGAGGATCCTTATCCTCTTCAGATGATGGATGATCCCTTCTTCAACCGTCTTGTCGGACCTGTTGTAAATCAGGATGGCTGGCCCGTATTCGCCACTGATATGAAATATCCCGGGTACAGTCCATTTCAAATCCCAGGTTACACACACCTGACTTCCTTTACGCATAATCCCCCTTCTGACTCACTTAACCTGCTTTCAGATATTTTCCATTCAGCCGTCGATACACTTCCGTACGATCCATGTGTAATGGCGTTTGGAAGCTGTTCTGCAAAAGGGCTCCTCATGTGGGCAGACGAATGGGGTGATGTGATGTACTCAGGCTTCGATTGTGAGGATCCTGTTCCGCTGTCAACTCAGATCTATCAATGGAGTGAGCCTTCAATATCTTCGCCCTGCGCTATGTCGGGCAATCCTGAGGATGAGGGGCTTCTTCTAGTCTGGCGCCATGCCGGTGAGATCAGGTGCAGGCACTTCGAGGGTGAATGGAACGGGTTCGATCATATCGTCCAGACAGGAGTGAGTACCGTTGCTGAAGGAAACATCGCTGTCTGCAGTGTTGAAGACGGATACTGGGTAGCCTGGCTTGCAAGCGGAGCGACAGAACCTGAGCTGGTCTTCGTGTCACGGGATGTGGTCACCGGGATTGAAAGCGAAGAGGGATCCCATGCCGATGACCTCTCTTTTGTGCTTTCACCGAATCCCTGTTCTGGAAGTCTCACTATCTCCCTGTTCGGGATATCGGGAGAAGCTGTATCAGATATTCTGATCTATAGTACTGATGGCAGGTTAATCAGAGCTTTGACTTTACAGGCATGCAATGGGCCGGTCATCTGGGACGGCTGTGATTTATCCGGGGACTTGGCTCCGTCCGGGACGTACCTGGTCCGCAGTATTGTTGGAAACAGGTCAGTTTCAGCGAGGTTCGTAAAGATATGATCAAGCCGGAAGCCTGATCCCGAATGCTATTCTGAGATTATCTCACAGAACAAGGCACTTTCCGGTATCCACGGAACCTCCTGATTCCAGCCTCAGGAAATACACCCCCGGGGTCAATTCATCAGTTTCCAGTACAGCTGCGTGGTTTCCCGAAGGCATGGGTTCGTTGATGAGCATGCGTGCAAGCCTTCCGTCAATACTGTAAAGTGACAGGCTTACAGGCCCTTCAGTGATAATGGAAAAGACTATTGAAGTGTTTGAGGTCATGGGGTTGGGGTAGTTGTCAAATATTCCAAAACTGATTCCTCCGGAGGATCCCTCAATGCCTGTTATTGTCCAGTTGATGGTGGCAGTATCCGCTAAGGATACTCCAAACTCGTTTCCAATCGTAACAACCTCAATAGTGGTACTTGCTTCGGGTATTTCCCGGATAATCTCAGGTACGAAACAGGCATTATTGGGCGTGGACCAGAGCCAGGTACGGGAATCGTCAGCATTTATCCTGTAGACATTGTACATGTAGGCGAAGTTCGATGAATGATTCCATCTGAGCCTGATCGTTCCGTGATTATCATCGATCTGTTGAAAATCCTCCACATAGAAGTTCGTTGGCGGGGCAGGGGTGTTCTGTACTCCGTTGATGATGCCCAGCTGTCCTACCTTTATTTCGTAGCCTGTTACTGTTGATGTAGCGTCGAATTTGAGTGCTATCACCGAAAGCGGTCTGCCGGAGTATGCTGACAGGTCGGTTGTTACCGTATTCCAGCCTTCCGTTGTACTGTTGCCCATTTCGAAATATTCGAACGTTTCCGGATCCTCAAAAGCCAGACCCACTTCAAGGTTCGATGGTGTACCGCTGCTGCCCGTGGTGTATGCTGCTATCAGGTTATCTCCAGATGAAAGTGTCACGTCCGTCTTGTAGAGGTACAGAATGGTCGGGGTTCCAGGATAAAGATCCCCCGAAACCGAGAGGCATGTACCTCCCCAGTATGCGTCAGTCCAGTCGAGTTCGGGGTAGAGGGCTGTTCCACTGCAGTCAGTTACCCATCGCCAGGTCGGGAGAATATCCTGGAGGCTTCTGTTGTTCCAGTTGGTACTTCCCATCTCTGAACCGCTTACAGAGAAGA
>JAUVIR010000021.1 GCA_030592645.1 Candidatus Fermentibacterota bacterium
AATGAGCAGTTTTTCTCCAGAGTCTGGTGCAGGGGAAACACACTTATCCCGGAACCGGGACACATTACCGATGTGTCTTATCTGATATGGCTTGCTTCTGGTTTAGCATCGAATGGACAGATGACCATGGCACACAATCTTATAGCGAATTTTGCCGGAATCGGTGTTATCTCTGAAGAGGAAGACGATGTGCTGATTGCTGTTTACTATCCAGGCAATCCTGTAAGTGAATGCGAAAACATGTTCTGGCATCAGGACTGCACAGTACTGTTCGCCGGAGAGTGGGGTTTCAGCTTTTATAATATTTGTAACATCGCTTCAATGCATGAGATCAGCCCATCAGGTAAATACTATGCAATTGGAGCGGATGGAACCGGAACATGGCGAGGTACCATAGATCTGGTGGATATTGAAACCGGTGTTAAATACCGATACGATATCCCCCGTTCAGGCGTAAACTCATACTCGAGCTGGATAGAAGGTGATTTTCTGCTGATTCAGAGCATCGGTTCAGGAGCTATGTCCGAAAACTGGACCGGTATTGGAAATCAACCATGGATAAACTATTCATATAAGACTAGTGCAGAGGGGGCTCCAAGAGATATCGTTCTCATGCACGGGAACAGAGCATGGATGATTCTGCCGGAGGACAGGTATTACAATTACCGGTTGAAGGATAACTTCGGCTTCTACGACAGCGGCATTTTCTTCGATGTTTCGGCGTCTCCAAACGTAATTCCGTCTCTGGCAGGGATTGAATCATACGATGATTTTTCGGAGTGGATCGACTCGATGGGAGGTCAGAATGAAGCCTTCCCATCATTTGATTTCCGTGTTTTCATTGATACACTGAACATGAGCATGTCCTTCCACAATGATTCAACATTATCATCCGGATCCGGTGAAACCTCTTCAGGTCCGCTTGACGGTATGGAATTTGTAATGATTCCATCCGGGAGTTTCGAGATGGGTTCTCCTTACTCAGAGGATCATCGGCATCATGATGAAGAGCAGCATAGAGTTCATGTTGATTCGTTCGAACTTATGACAACAGAGGTTACTCAGAGTATGTGGCGGGACTGAAACGATGTATTACTGGGGAGATGAGATGAATGATGCCTTTTGCTGGTACAGGGAGAACGCCAATCCATCAACCCAACAGGTAGGAACTAGGGAACCCAATACCTGGGGATTGTACGACATGAGCGGTAATGTCTGCGAGTGGTGCGAGGATGTATACACAAGTGATTACGAAAACTGTCCCGCTGATGGAAGCGCGTATTTGGGTTCGGGTCCCGCTCGCGTCTTCCGTAGCGGCAGCTGGTACGTTACTCCCCCTTACCACCGGTCCGCAAATCGCGGCGGCTTCAACCCCGACTTCAACTTAAACGACCATGGCTTTCGCATTGCAAGGTCATTACACTGAACTGTATCACATTATCAATGCCTGCTTAAGGGTACACAGCAGAACGAGAAGAACTTGTTCGTCTCCCGCTGCTCTTGAGCAGTTTATCTGGACCGGGATATCATCATCTTTGCACGGGAACAGGGGGTTTTCTCAGATAACGAATCCAGGTTCGAGCATGGTATTCTTTGGTATGACAATAATACCGTCGCGAATGCAGTAAAGCTCCGAAGAGTATTCCTGGATACCCTCTCTGTTCTCAAGCCTGCACCCATCACCTATTCTGGCATTCTTATCGATGATCGCGTTTTTTATGATGCAGTTCTCCCCTATTCCAAGGGGGAGCATATCACTCCGGATAGTCCTGGGGTCAAGGTAGTGACCATCCCAGTAATCCGAGCCTATGAACACACATTTCTCCATCACAGTTCCGCTTTGGATCTTTCCGCGCAAGCCCACAATACAGTCAATGAACGATACTCCATTTACATCGGAAGCATCGCATATGATCGTATTATTCATACTGCAGTTGTTTATCCGTGCTCCGGGAAGAGCCCTTGCCCGTGTATAGAGCGGAGAGAAGGTGTTATACATATCAAAGTCGGGATCGGGACGCGCCATATCCAGGTTGGCCTTGAAGAAACTGGAGATGGTCCCGATATCGGACCAGTAACCGTCGAACATATACGAAGCAACTCTGTACGAACCTATGGAATGAGGTATGATCTCCTTCCCGAAATCGATGACATCCGGCTCCTTCTCAAGTATTTCCCTGAGGATACCCGGAGAAAACATGTAGATACCCATGCTTCCCAGATACGGTCTTGAACTGCTGGTCCCATCCTGAGTGCTCATCAGCCCTTCGAGCTCGTCTTCCGATGGTTTTTCCCTGAACTCGGTGATAAGACCGTCTCCACCCACTTTCATAATGCCCAGAGACGGGGCTTCGGCGGCTGAGACAGGTTTGGTTGCGATAGTGATATCAGCATTACTGCTCTCGTGGCACCTGGCAAATTCCCGGAAATCCATTCTGTAAAGCTGATCGCCCGAAAGTATAAGGACCAGGTCCGGATGCTGGTTGTTGATGTATCTGAGGCTCTGCCTGACCGCATCAGCGGTTCCCTGGAACCACTCCCTGTTTTCATCGGTCTGTTCGGCTGCGAGAATGGAGACAAAACCGTTTGTGAACCTGTCAAATCTGTACGTGCGTGCCACATGTGTGTTAAGGCTCTCGCTGTTGTACTGTGTAAGGACAAGCATGTGTCTGATCTGATCGTTAATGCAGTTTGAGATCGGTATGTCAATAAGTCTGTACTTGCCGCCGATAGGAACAGCGGGTTTGCTCCTGTCCCGTGTGAGAGGAAAGAGTCTCGTTCCCCTTCCTCCACCAAGAATCACCGCAACTATCCTTTTCATTCATACCTCCATGATGCAATAGAATCATGCTGCCGGGCAGAGTCAAGGATGTATGAATAACGTGATTCACTTATTAATATTTTCACCATACACTTGACATTTTTTAATAAATTTGTATAATTTTTTTAAGTTATTGGAGGTTACACATGGATATTGGCAATGCCAGATGCCCTGACTGCGGAAAACCGATGACACCGGTTACCTGTGAATGCCAGCACTGCGACATAAGGATGGAAGGGAAATTCTCGGTTTCCATCCTGTCCCAGCTCTCCGTTACAGACCAGGCGCTTGTAATCGCATTCGTTCGCAGTTACGGTTCGATAAAGAAGATTCAGAAACTCCTTGATGTGAGCTATCCCACTGCGAGAGCTCGTATCGCAGATCTGATAAAAAGATTGGACTCAACTATGGAGGTGACGGACAATATGGAAAGCCAGATCCTTGAAAAACTCGAACGGGGAGATATCTCCTTCTCCGAAGCTATGGAGGAACTCTGATGCCTGCCTGCATACTCCTGCTCAGAATAAAGAAATTCTTCATCCCGCTGCCATGGTTCCTTATCTGGTGTCTTGGGGCACCCTTCGTTTTTCTGGGATGGTTCGTGGGGCATATCGGGTTGATCTTCGCCCCTGACAGTTATCCAATGCGCGCTGCCAGCGAATCGTGGAGGGTTCTGATGCTGCTGATGAACCTTCATGGAACCGAAGTGAAGGTCGATACCGGTGCTGAAAACATATCGATAAAGTTCATATAATCATAAGAAGGGAGAATACAATGAAGAACGATTCTCACAAAAAGATCCTGGAAATGCTCTCCGACGGAAAGATCACAGTAGATGAAGCCGCAGCGCTTCTCTCAAAGCTTCAGAATACCGATGCAGTTGAAGAGGAGGTTATCGAGACTGAATCCGGCGAAGTCAGGAAAAGAACTCCAAGGTACTTAAGAGTAGTGGTTGATTCTGCAAACGGAGACAAGGTTAACGTAAGGGTTCCTATGAGCCTTCTGAAAACGGGCATCAAGCTGTCGGCACTTCTTCCGGGTAACGCTGCGGAAAAGATGAGCAGCCATGGATTCGACCTTTCCCAGCTCTCCGGGCTCGACGGGGATGAACTCATCGAAGCGCTCAGCGATCTAACGGTCGATGTGGACAGTGCCGATGGAGATAAGGTCAGGGTTTTCACCGAATAGTTAGTATATTCACCTTTCTATTTAATGCAGAAAGGAAATATCAGTGAAAATAGCCCTTGCGGGAAAACCGGGCTGCGGCAGGTCCACTCTGTTCCATGCCCTTGCCGGCTCCCCGAATGCTGATTCGGGAAAACCTCTAACGGTCAAGGTGCCCGACCACAGACTGGACTTCCTTGAAGGCATCCATAACCCGCTGAAAAATACTCATGCAACGGTCGTGTTTTTCGATGTTCCAACCCCTTCCTTTTCGGCAAAAAATCTGACTCTCATCAGAAATGCCGCGGTACTGACGATAGTCCTTGATAATTACGCCCTGGGCGATACCGTAAACGATTTCAATGATATCGAATCGGAACTCATTCTCAGCGATATGGCCCTCTGTGAAAAGAGGCAGGCCCGCCTTACCAAGGAGAGTAAAGGTAAAACCAGGGAAGCCCTTATTCTTGGAAATCTTCTGAAACATATGGAGGACGGCAGTCCCCTGCGAGTTCTTAAGCTGGATAAAGGCGAGGCTGCAATTCTGGCTCCCTACGCCCTTCTCTCCCTCAAACCCCTGATAGTGGTTTCCAACAGAATGGGTGATCCTGTCACTCCGGATGAGGAACTCTCCTTACTGGTCTCGGAACATGGAGGAACCCTTCTTGCTGTCGACGCAGGGTTCGAGCTTGAACTGACCGAGATAGATGAAAGTGAGCAGGCTCCCTTTCTTGAATCAATGGGCTACTCCGCAAGCGGACTCTCCCGTCTGATCAGATCGTCGTATTCCGCCCTGGACCTGATAGTCTTTTTCACTATCGGTAAAGATGAAACAAGGGCATGGCCCATACGGAGAGGTTCAACCGCTCTGGATGCTGCGGGAGCCATCCATTCCGACCTGGAAAGAGGCTTCATTCGAGCAGTTGTAGTGCCATGGGATCTGTATCACGAACATCCGGACAGAACGGTGCTGAAGGAAAAGGGAGAACTCAGGATCGAAGGCAGGGATTACACCGTCAAAGACGGCGACCTGATAGAGATTCGTTTTAACGTCTGATCCTGGCCATCAGGGAATTCCAGAAACTTGCAAACAAGTACCAGGCAGAAAGAAATTGACTATCTGAGAACAGTAAAATATCTGCTGGCTGTTTCACCGCCTGCGTTGATACATGCAATGTAGATCCCCGATGGAAGATCTCCCAGCCTGATATCATATTGTCCCGGTGAACAGATGCTGCTGAAGGGCTTGGTTACCAGTCGTCCGGACATATCGTAAATATTCAACTGGACATCGGATTGCGTTAAAAGCTGAAAATGTACCGTCGCATTACCGTCTGAGGGATTTGGAGATACTTCCATAAAGATAGCATCCATGTTTTCTTCTTCACTGAGGCCCGCAGAGGAGAAATTGAATATCTGCAAACCGTTACTTTGGCAGGCAGCGAAGACAAGATCACCTGAGAATGCAACCCCTTCACCGTCAAAGGGTGGTGTGTAAAATCCGCAATGAAAAGGGTCTTCAGGATTTGAAATATCAACAAGGCGAATACCGGCACCATCAGCGGTTATGCAGGCGTAGTCACCGGAAATCACTAATCCTCTTACAGTCCCGGTAAAAGAGCAGGAACCCACCAGAACCGGGTCTGACGGGGAGGAAATATCAATCACCGTTAAAGATTGACCGCCGATAACATATGCGAAGTTTCCAACGATCTCCACACGAGATGCCGCTACATAGGTAAAACCAAGAGAAACAGGATTTGAGGGTGTGGAAACATCCAGTATTCTAAGGGTGTTGCTATCGATGGTAATGCAGACAATATCGCCGGCTGAAGCAACTCCGATGGTGGAGCCGGTACAGAAATAGCTGCCGATTTCAGTGGGGTTAAAAGGGTCCGATATGTCTATTACACGGAGACCATCATCGTAGTTTGTCACGAAGGCATAATCTCCGGAGATGGAAACATCCCAGGCGTAAATCCCTGGAGTTTCACAGTAACCGGTCTCCACTGGATTTGAAGGAGTTGATACATCAATGATGTGTAAGCCATCATAGACATCCACCACATATGCGTAATCCCCCGAAACCTCCACTTGTACGGCATCAAGAGCCGCATCGCAAAATCCCACCTGAAAAGAAGCAGAGGGGCTGGATACATCAATCAAACGGAGGCCATCGTCATGCGCTGCAACATAGGCAAGCCCATCTGTTACAGCTAAACCTCTTGCATAACCCGGAGTATTGAATGTACCTAGCAGAACAGGTGCTGCCGGGATGCATACATCTATCGCCCAGATACCATCAAGGTCGCTGATGAACACAGAATTGCCGGATACTGCTATGCCCCTGGCATTTCCTGAAGTATCGTAATTCCCGACTACCACAGGATTTGAAGGAGTTGATACATCAATCACAGCGAGACCGTCTGAGGCGTTCGCAATGTATACATGATCACCTGAGACCTCCACACCATGTGCATCCCTTGTTAGGAAGCAGGATCCCACCGCAGTTGGATTTGAAGGTGAGGAAATATCTATTACACGGAGTCCGTAACCACCGTTTGCGATATAGGCATATTGCCCTGCTGTCACAACATCCTCTGCTGAATAAGATGAGATGCACGACCCAACTTCAGTGGGATCTGCCGGGGCAGATACATCAATTACCCGCAGACCTCCATATCCTGCAGCAAGATATACGTAGTTACCTGTTTTGGTTACTGTATTTATGAAGTAGCTTGAGTATTCCAGGAACCCGACTTCAACCGGATCCGAGGGTGTGGACACATCGATCACCCGGAGTCCGTCTGAAATATCTGCGATGTATGCAAAACCATCAGAGGCAACAACGCTCCTGGCAATGCCCGGAGTGGAACAGGTTCCTAATATGAACGGATTTTCGGGATCCTGTACATCCCATATTTCAAGCCCCATATGACTCACTGCAAGGTATAGTCTCTGTGTTGATTCTTCGTAGAACAGCCCGAGAACATTATCTCTGGCGTGTATCTGCTTAGAGAGAGGAACCGGTGGAGTTGATAGCAGGGAATCAAGAATGTAGACTCCGCCTCCTGCACCGCAGAAAGTCAGACCTCTTGAATGATCCACAGCAGTATTGTATGCGACACTGAATGGCCAGCTGCCTGCAAATTCCACATTCAATGAATCCCTGCTTTGAATGTCTGTGAGCCTTGAGAATAGTACTTCTTCATGATCTGAATAAGAAAATATCAGGCTGCTGGTCTGATGTTCAGAGCCTTCACCTGAAGCAGAATGAGAGAATACTGTCAGAATCAACAACATGCAGTACATTATTCAAGCTCCCGTCAGGCCTGAGGTTGATGTGATGATCAGGCAATTTCAATACCCGATACTGACCATACTAGCAGAACTCCGCAATCGTCAACATCGAAGTTCTAACGTATACTTTTCATGGTTCTCGATACCTTGCGCCATTCATTTACGATCTGACTGATCTCAGCGGCACCCAGGAGTATCACACACTCCCAATAGAGCAGGAAGAATGTAGCCATAATCCTTGCCAGCGCCCCGTATACAACTCCCCATCCCGGATGACCGATCACCCAGATGTATGTCTGTGCGCCAAGACCGGTGAAGACTATCGCAATGATCGTTGCAAGAAGAGCCTGTCCGATACTGATCTTCCGGTTAGGAGCGGCTTTGAAAAGGGTGAAGAAGAGCAGCGCAGTGAAGGATACACCGAGTATTTCAGCCAGTCCGCCTCCGGTGAGGCGTCCGATGATCGGCCATTGGGAAACGATGTCACCCACCGGGCTGTCAACTACCAGACGGGCCATGGCTGAAAACATCAATGCTGAGACGAAACAGAGGGCGACGAGCAGAGCAAGAAAGAAATCGTAGAGCTTCCCGAGGACGATATTCCGCCCCCTTGCTACTTCGAATACTTTATCGAACGCGGTCCGTATGGTTCCGAAAAGCCGGCTGACAAGCCAAAGAAGAAAAACAAAACCCACAACTCCCGGTATTCCAGCATTGCCTCTGAAAATAGCGCTTTCTATATCGCTCCTCATGGACTCAGGAATAAGAGGGTTCGCTGTATCGAGCCAGTTCGTGAGGCCATGCTGCAGACCCTCGTCCTCCTGGAATGCAAGACCGCTGAACATGATTATCATCAGACCCAGAGGAAGGATGGTTATAAGTACATTGAAAGCAATAGCCGCTGCCGAGAAGAATACGCTGTCATCGTTCCATTTGTTGTAAAGTCTTCTTCCGAAATACCTGATGAAGATCCATAGTCTGTGAAGGTATCTTTTTACCGGCTCAGCCCTTATGGGAAAGAGTTCACGCCAGGATCCCATCTTAGCAGTCAGATCTACTCTACCGTTACACTCTTTGCGAGATTTCTGGGTTTATCAACATCACATCCTCTTGCTACGGCGATATGATAGGACAGGAGCTGAAGCGGAATAACGGTCAGTAGAGGAATAAGCATGTCCGGCGCTTCGGGTACCCTGATAATCCAGTCTGAAACGGATTCGATATCTGTATCTCCTTCGGTAGCTATGGCAAGAACTCTTCCGTGTCTGGCTCTTACAACCTGAATGTTGGAGATTATCTTGTCGTAAGCTGCGCCCTTAACGGCAATAACAGCGATGGGCATCATCTCGTCTATCAGAGCGATGGGTCCGTGCTTCATCTCAGCCGCCGGATAGCCTTCAGCATGAATGTAGGATATTTCCTTTAGTTTCAGTGCACCTTCGAGCGCCACCGGGTAGTTCACTCCCCTGCCGAGGTAGAGGAAATTCCTGGCGTAGGTGAATTCCTTGGCAATCTCAGCTATGCCGCTGGAATTCTCCAGAATCTTGCTTACCTTATCGGGTATTGCCATGATCTCACGGACGAGTTCAAGCCCCTGTTTGCGGTTGAGAACGTGCCTGGCTCTTCCAAGGGCAAAAGCAATCAGGATAAGTGCCATTACCTGTGAAGTGAAAGCCTTTGTTGAGGCGACTCCGATCTCGGGACCTGCATGGATATAGACTCCGGCATCCGTTTCCCTGGCTATGGTTGAACCGATTACATTCACTATGCCAAGGGTACGGCATTTTCTTTCTTTAGCCAGTTTCAGAGCAGCCAGCGTATCAGCTGTCTCACCACTCTGGCTGATCACTATCATCACGGTATCCGGAGAGAGAACAGGATCTCTGTACCTGAACTCGGAAGCGTATTCCACCTGAACGGGAATCCTCGCATAAGCCTCTATGAGGTACTTGCCTATTGAAGCCGCGTGCCAGGAGGTACCGCAGGCAGTTATCACTATCCTGCTTATGGATCTCATGTCCTCTTCGGACATCTGCAGGCCTCCCAGATGAGCTGTGCCCTGAACCAGGTCCAGCCTGCCCCGGAAAGCGTTCGTGAGTGATTCCGGCTGGCTGTAGATCTCCTTCAGCATGAAATGCGGATAGCCATCCTTTTCGATATCCGTGATGTCCCAATCTACATATTCGATCCGTTCACGTATCAGGGCTGGATGACCGTTATCCGACTGAATTCCTTCGAGGTTCACTTCGATAACTTCACCCTCTTCAAGGTAGATAACGTCCCTGGTGTGAGATACGATTGCTGCAACGTCACTGGCTACGAAATACTCCCTGTCACCTATGCCGGCTACGAGAGGGCTGCCGTAACGTGCTGCTACCAGTGTATTCGGCTCATCAGCGGAGATAACAGCTATTCCATAAGCACCATGGACCTTGACAAGTGCATCTTTCACAGCGGTGAAGAGTTTCTTACCTTTTGCGACTTCCTGGCTTATCAGCATAGGCAGCACTTCGGAATCAGTTTCCGATTCGAATGTTACTCCAGAACCGGTAAGCTCCTTCCTCAATGTCATGAAATTCTCAATAATACCGTTATGAACAACGGCTATCCTCCCCGCCTGATCGAAATGAGGATGAGCGTTAGCAATGGAAGGCTCTCCATGTGTAGCCCATCGTGTATGAGCTATCCCGACGGTTGATGATCCAGCATCTCCCGGATCCATACTCTCGAGGTCACTGACCCGCCCTTCGCACTTCCTAATGAGCAGGCTGCCTTTGTTCTGAAGCGCGTAGCCTGCCGAATCGTAGCCTCTGTATTCAAGGCGCTTCAGCCCCGTCAGGAGGATGTCCCTGGCAGATTTGTGCCCAACATATCCGACTATTCCACACATATACTCTCCATCGCTTCGCGGAAGATATTAAAATCTTTTTCAATGTAACTATTATCCCGGTTCTCCGCAATGAACCTGACAACCGGTTCGGTACCCGATGGCCTGATATGCATCCATCCGCCCTCTCTGCGGTACCATAGACCATCTCTTGTGTCGTCTGCCGGACCGTACTGCGCAACTAATTCCGTGCGAAGCGCATCGAACCCGATATCCAGCGGAAACTTCCTTTTGAACATGGTGTAAGATGGATAACTGTCCGCCCACTCTCCAATACTCGAGTCGGGATTCTCTCTGAGCAATGAGATCGCGCAGGCCATCGCGACACCGCTGTCCCTTCCTGCGTGAAAATCTCTGTCGATCACACCGCCGTTACCCTCACCGCCGGTGAACGCCCCGACCTTTTCCATCTCCTCAACTACGTTCACCTCGCCCACCGGACTTCGATAGAGCCGGCAACCATGTTTCGCTGCAGCATCCTCAGCCAGCCTGGAAGTCGAAAGGTTAACAACAGCCGGTCCGGGTCTGACTGATAGTATAAAATCAATAGCCAGTGCCACAGTGTAATCCTCTCCGATTATTCTTCCATTCTCATCGACCATTGCCAGTCTGTCTCCATCGGGGTCAAAAGCGAAACCTACGTCTGCTTTCTCGTTAATAACCGCCCTGGACAGGTCAGACAGACTTTCAACGGTTGGTTCGGCAACGCGTGGAAAATCTCCGGCAGATGTCATTTCGGCATTGATGACAGTGTAATCAACTCCGAGTCTTTCCATCAGCATAGGGGCAAAAGCTGCTGCTGCTCCACCGGTAACATCAAGTACTGCCTTCAGTGGTCTTCCCTCGCACCGAAGCCAGGGTATCGAAAGGAGACCTTCGATATGTCTTTCCACAGAACCGTTCAATTCTCCCGGTATCCCGACTGTTCTGTAATCCGCCTGCTTCATATCACTGTCAAGCAGTTGCATCAAACGCTTTCTGTCTGCGGATCTGAGGAAAATACCATCAGGCCCGATGAGTTTCAGTGCATTCCATTCCCCGGGATTGTGGCTTGAAGTAATAGCTATTCCGCCTTGAACTCCCTCTCCCATGGCTTCAAGCTGTACAGTGGGGGTTGGTACGATACCCAGAAGAACCGGGTCACAACCCACAGACATAAGCCCTGCAGTTACGGCAGCTTCAACGGCTGGTCCGCTTATTCTGGTATCTCTGCCGACAACAACAGGTCCGTGTCCGACAAGAGCTCCAAATGCGGATGCGAAGTTCACTACATCAGTAATTTTCAGGGAAGCTCCGAATATGCCCCTGATTCCTGATCCGCTGATAATTGGCTTCATAAACCTTCCCTGGTAGATCTGGAGCCGGCGAACGGAATCGAACCGTTGACCTGCGCATTACGAATGCGCTGCTCTGCCAGCTGAGCTACGCCGGCTCCGGAGGAATGGATATTATTGAATAATTCACAGTTCGTCAATAATGTCAGAAAATTGATCCGGAGCCCCCGAACAGGCTCAGAGGAAATGTGACGCAGAACTGAGAACTCCCCAGATCAGCTTCCGCAGCAGGGTAGATTGATGATTCCTGTCCATCTATTATGGCATTATCCGTTTTGAAACCTGCATAAGACCTTCTGTACTCAAGCCTGCCTGAAAGTGGGCCGGCAAGGACTACCTCAGCTCCAACGGAAAATATGAAACCTGCCGAATTTCCTTCAGCTTCAACGAATTCCCCGAAATCATCCGTTCCGCTGTACTTTCCGGTTATGAACACTCCTCCAGCTCCTGCAAACACGGAGAGTCTGCTGAATACTTCGTGCTTCGCCAGCGGCATGATCGAAATGAGAAATGCACTCAATTCACCATCCCATCCTATCGGAGAGGAATTCTTCCAGAAATACTCGCCCGATACTCTGAAGTCCAGTATTCCCGGCGCGTCGATATCTACGGCCAGACCTATCGATGTTCCAGGTGTGAGAAACCTGTTTTCGTAAACGGAATCCATCGGAGCAAGATTCGAGATCATAGGACCCGCACTGATCGAGATGCCATCGAAGCCGAAAGCCTGTGAGAGGCAGAACATCAGCACAATAGTGGATAGGATTTTCATGCTCCATCTCCCCGTGCAAACTGCTTCTTTATATGGTTGAGCAGCCCTCCATCCCTGAGAATTTCCAGCATTTCATCCGGCAGCGAAGGGAAATTGAATACTCTGTCCCCAATACGAACCTCTCCAGCGGCAGGATCAACCGTGACATCATCACCTTCGGTATAGTGCTTCACAGCTTCGGAGCTCTGGATCAGAAGAAGTCCCTGATTTATTGCGCTTCTGTAGAATATCCTCGCAAATGATGAAGCAATCACAGCTTTCAGGCCTATATGCTTAAGACCCAGTGAAGGATGTTCCCTGCTGGACCCGCACCCGAAATTCTCCCCTGCGATTATTATATCTCCGGCTTGAACGGCTCCTGCAAAGGATGGATCGAGATCCTCCAGAAGATGTTCCTTGATCTCAGGGCCTGTGGAGCAAGTGTAAGTGTACTTTCCTGGAAACAGCAGATCGGTGTTAATGTCCTTCTGAGGGTAGTGGAATACTTTCATTTGAGTACCTCCCGGGGGTCACGTATAGTACCCGTCAGGGCCGATACGGCTGCCGTCTCTGGGCTGGACAGGTATATCTCAGCTTCTTTTTCACCCATTCTTCCCTTGAAATTCCTGTTTGCTGTAGAAAGACACTTCTCACCGGGGGCAAGTGCACCCTGGTGCGCTCCGAGGCATGGACCGCAGCCCGGCGGTAGAATTACCGCCCCGGCGGTTACCAGATCCTGAACGATACCCATCTTCATTGCCTTGAGATATTCAATTCTGGAGGCAGGGGCAACCAGCATCCGTGTGGAGGAGTGAATTTTCTCTCCCCTCAGGATATCGGCTGCAGCCTTGAGATCTTCGACTCTGCCATTGGTGCAGGTTCCAAGGAATATCTGGTCGATCTTCATACCGGCCATTTCCTCGACCGGAACAACGTTATCCACCTGATGGGGACATGCAATAACAGGGACGATGTTCTCAAGGTCGTACTCCAGTGTCCTTGCATATTCTGCATCGAAATCACTCCAGATGGCATCTGTAATCGGTACATCCAGAGCTTCGAAATACTTACTTGTCACTATATTGGCTGGGAATGCAGCTATTTTAGCTCCCATCTCGATTCCCATATTGGCAATGGTCATTCTGTCGCATATCCGGAGTCCACCTACTGCGGGTCCGTTGAACTCAACAGCCATATAGTTTGCTCCGCCGGCACCCACATCTCCAATTATCGTCAGGATCAGGTCCTTCGCGGAAACCCCTGCGCTGAAACTGCCGGTAAGTTCAATGTTTATTGTCCGGGGTACTTTGAACCATGTCCGGCCTGTTATCCAGATACCGGCTGCCTCTGTTCTGTCTATACCCGTGGCAAAGCAGTTGAATGCGCCATAAGTACATGTATGGCTGTCACTGCCGACGACAATTGATCCGGGCTGTACAAGCCCCACCTCAGGCATGACCTGGTGGCAGACACCGGTTCCGATATCATAGAAATTAGCTATGCCCTGTTCACGTACGAATTCCCTTACTTTCCTGTGACCGGCAGCGTGCTTACTGGAAGCGGCCGGAATAACGTGATCCAGTACAATGGCAATCCTTTCGGGGTATCTGACCCTGCCCCCCGGAACGGTAGACTCGAACTTGCCTACAATCGCCGAACTGTTATCATGGGTTAGAATGTAATCCGGTTCGACAAATACTATCTCACCTTCCCTGACCTTCTTGCCGGCAGCCCGGCTGAGGATTTTAATCGCAAAAGTGTCTCCCATTTGCAGAGCCTTTCTTCAAGAATATTCCTGCTCGTGATCGATTCAGTATAGTATGAATTATACAATCTGTTCCGGGAGTAGTAACCCCGAATGATAATATGGCCAGGAAAGGGTTTTATGAGATCAGTAACGGGAAGAAAAAACGTAGCCGAAATGTGTGCCGACCTTCTCCAGGACGAGTCGAATCTGTCAGGCGCATGGTGCGAAGCAGCCACCTGGCCAGAAGACACAGATGAAGCCAGGGACTACATGGAAAATTGCTCGAAGACAGGAATGAAACTAACGGTTTCCGGCGGGCTGACAGGTATAGCCGGGGGAGCTCTCCCGGAGGGAGGTTCCGTAATATCGGCATCAGCACTTAAGGATATAAGGCTCCTGGATAACGGCAACATAGCGGCCGGCGCTGGTGTAACTATAGAAGAACTCAATTCCTTCATCTCCGCAAACACGGATGGTCATTTCTACCCCCCTGACACTACTGAAGAAACGGCTTCTGTAGGAGGCACGATAGCCACCAATGCCTCCGGAGCGGACAGTTTTCTGTACGGGGCTACAAGAAACTGGGTTGAAGGGCTCAAGATCATTCTCCCGTGCGGTAAGCTTCTGGACATAAAAAGGGGCACGAATGTCTTCGATAACCGCGAATGCACCCATCCCCTCCTGGGAACGATTCACCTCCCCCCTCTTCGGAGTGAACAGCCGCCCAAAAACGCCGCAGGATATTATGTGCGGCCAGGCATGGATCTGATAGATCTCTTCATCGGCTCTGAGGGAACCCTTGGTTTTATCGTAGAGGCCGAACTGAAGCTCGCGCCTGTGCCGGAGTACGTTATCGACCTTGCAGTATTCCCCGATAATCAGGAATCCTTCTGGGAACTCTACGGTTCACTGCTGCATGCCCCGGAACCCCTGAGGATAAGAGCTCTGGAAATGATGGATGATAAATGCATGGACTTTCTGAGGTCACATCCCGGTGAACTCCCGCTTCCCCCCGAGGGTGCTCTCTTCTGCCTGCTTTTAAGAGCTGAAGCAGACAGCGATGAACATCTGGAGGAAACCCTCGTGACTCTGGATGATATGCTTGTCTCATCCAATTCAAACCCCGAGACCGCCTGGGGCGGGTTTGAACCTTCCGAAAGAAAAAGGATCAAGGATTTCAGACATGCGCTGCCGGAAGCTGTAAACCACTGCATCGCAGAATCAAGGAGGAAGTACCCCTCAATACACAAATTCGGTTCGGATGGCGCTGTCGAACTATTACGCTTCAAAGAATACTTCGCGCAGGTAACGGGTATTCTCGAGAAAAGAGCTCTGCCCTTTGTGATCTTCGGTCACGCCGGACAGGGACACATTCACGCAAATGCGATGCCGGAAAACCCCCGGCAGATGCTTCTGGCAGGCGAAGCCATGAGGGAAATTGCGAAAGCGGCAGTGGAAATGGGCGGCACGGTATCCGCCGAGCACGGGCTTGGAAAGCTGAAGCTCGATTATCTCAAGCTGATGTACTCAGAAGATGAGATCAGGGGGATGGAAGCAATCAGAAGGGCGATCGACCCGAATCACCTGATGGGAACGGTTTACCTTACATCGCCGTAGTCAGTGATTATCCTGCAGCCCCTGGAATAGTCCTTCTCCCTGCTCATGCGGATACTTTCAGCGATCACTTCCCGCATATCGGAGACTATTTTATGGAGCTCTTCACCGGATACACCCGGAAATTCCCTTTGCAGATAATCTTGCTGGAAAACTGAAAGCTTTTCAGGGCTGCTCGAGAGGCATTCAAGGGCGAAGTACCTTATATGGAACCTGTACGTCTCGATAGCCCGGTGCCGGTGCGCTTCGGTAAGATAGTTCTTGCCAAGGCCGCAGATATCCGATTCCGTGTATATCTCCTTCACCGATTTTACATCGAGCTTCCCAAGTGACCGCATCATCATTCTAACAGTCTCTTCCCGGATGATCTTTCCATCGGGTTTCCAGTGGATAGCACGGTTTCTGGAGCTGTACTTCTCCTCATTCCTCTTTATTGCGAAGAGATTATCGGAAAGGACCCATCCGGGAATAATCTGATTGAACGCGGGGGGTATTCCATCGATCGAGCTGAAGGGCTCACAGATAAGTGAAAATGGGAATTCGACTCTCCCGGGCAATGCGGTTACACCTGTTGCTATTATGCTGTATGGAGCCTGCGAATAATCAGCCGGGAACTTAACTGAACATGCCAGCCCGAAGAACATACCCTCTCCGGGTCTTATCTCCTGATCGGGAAGCCTTGATGTATGGTTGCTTCCAATGTTGGCTCCGTAACCTATGTTTCCCCTTCCCTCAGGCCATCTGGCGGCTATAAGGAGAGACTGGTGATGGGAGGATGTAAATGGACCCGCGAGTGATGCTGTGATCTCACCTTCAGCCAGTACCGAATTCGGCCCGAGAAAGGATGATGTAAGTTTGCCGTGCTTCTCTACCGTCGACACTTCCCCGACTACGGACTTCTCAACTATAGCCCCCGAATCAACTCTGGAGCCCCATTTCAGTATTGAATCCCTTACAAGAGCTCCGTCCAGTACTGAAGCCGGATTGGGCTCACCACCAAGAACGGTACTGTTCCGAAGAGCACAGGCATTCAGAATTTCTACACCGGAGCCGATAAAACAGTCTTCGAGAACAGGCGTATCCTGAATTCTGCAGGCTCTTCCGATGACCCCGCTTTTTTCCGATCTGAGCTGCGATATAAATCCACCGAGAAACGTATGGTACAAAGCAATATTCTCGCTTCGATCGGAACCTCCGGATAGTAATGCAGCAAGGTCTGTATCAAGGCAGGGTGAGGAGGGTACATTTCTCTCGCCGGTCTCAACTCCGAGCTCAAGCTCTGTTCCGCAGCCACATAATGAACCCTGTTCGTAAATGAGCCTGCCGCAGTTCTCTATGACCGTTCCCTCTCCAATATGAAGATTGGAAAGCAGATATGTAGATTCGATCCTGCATCCTGGAAGAACTGTCACGTTCTGAAGGCAGCAGTTAGTGAGAACTGGGGCAAACTGTTTACCTTCAATCTCAGCTGGAGTCATGGCAATCCGGACATCACCTCTGAAAACACAATTACGAACGGAATCGAGTGCGGCGTTTCCGAATACTCTTACTCCAGACCAGTTTTCGGATGAGTTACCGTTGTCCTCAAGAAGTACGATCTGGGATTCGGTCAGAGGTATCCAGTCTTCCTGCGTATCCTGGGCACTGAACATCTCGTCTGATACCTGACTGAACACCTCATTGAGCCTTTGCTTGAGTTCCATTTTTCCAGGACCCCTTAATCCAGAGTTTCGAGTGCGAACAGGAAAAACTTCCAGAAACGCTGAAGTGAAGAAATACTCGCTCGCTCTCCCGGTACATGAACATCCCTTATATCAGGACCCATTGATATCATGTCCATATTGCCGATCCGCTCACCGATAATGCCGCATTCAAGCCCGGCATGGACGGATTCGACTTCAGGCCTATGTCCGGATATTTCAGTGTAGATCCCGATAAGTTTTTTAAGTAATATGGAATTTGAATCAGGCATCCATCCCGGATACGAGCCTCCCGTGCTGAATGAACATCCTGACAGCCCGGCGACAGCAGCAATTCGCTCGCCAAGAGCCTTCTTAGCGCTTGCGAGCGGGCTTCTCACGGTAAGTTCAACACTGAATTCTTCATCACTCATTGAAACGATGGCCATGTTTACGGAAGTCTCTACCAACCCGTCAATTACACCACTGTTCTTCTCTATCCCATGGGGAAGCGCCAGAAGCAGGTCGGCTATCCTCAGGCTGGTCTCGTAATCCATAGCTCCGATTCTGACGATCCCGTTATCCATCCGGATTCTGATCTCATCTTCTATTCCACTGTATTCAAGCGCTATCTCCTCCGAAACCCGGTTCAGAAATACCTTTGCCTGATAGGAGTCATCATCTGGAAAATGAATCAAAGCGGAAGCATTGCGGGGTATGGCGTTTCTTTTTGTGCCCCCTGAAACTCCTGCGATGCGGCAATTGTAATCCATACATAGTTTTCGGAGAATTCTTCCGAGAAGTCGGATCGCGTTCCCGCGGTTTTTGTCTATCTCCATCCCCGAATGACCGCCTTTGAGGCCAGAGATCTCCAGACTGTAACAGTCAACCGGCCTGGAACGCACAATCGGCATGCTCAGATGAATATCCATCCCGCCCGCGCACCCGATCGTAAAAACTCCCTCGTCCTCCGAATCGAGATTAATGAGACGTCTGAAGTTTATCCACTCGGGAGTGAGGTTATCGGCTCCCGTAAGTCCCCTTTCTTCATCCGTTGTGAAAAGGCACTCCAGAGGAGGGTGAGCACACTGGGAATCAAGCACTGCAAGCATAAGTGCGACGCCGATTCCGTTGTCCGCGCCAAGAGTTGTATCAGGCGAGATAACCCAGTCACCTTCGATGACCGGGATAATGGGGTCTACCGAATGATCATGGGTACTTTCATCCGTCTTTTCCGGAACTATGTCGACATGAGCCTGAAGAACAAGCCCGGGATTATCGGCAGCCCTGCGGGAACCTGCGGCGCGGATAAGAACATTATTAACGTCATCCCTGCTGTACTCGAGATTTCTCTTCCTTGCGAACTCAACCAGAAAATCAGCTATTTTTTCCTCTTCCCCCGATGGCCTGGGAATCCTGGATATCTCTTCAAACCAGTACCAGACTTCTTTAGGTTCAATATTCTCCAATACTCTCATCTGACTAACCTTTCATTTCTATCTGTTCGGGAGCTTGGACTGCTTCGATTCCCCCGTAAATATGTTGAAAAAATACTCGAAAAATACCTTTCCGGTCTCAATTGATGGCCCGTCATCAAGTATGGACGCGAGATCTATGCCGTTATCCTCCAGAAGCCGGGCTTCCTTAAGGAATAGTCCGTTGCCGTCAGAACGGGTGAATTCAGGGTGGAACTGCAGGCTGAAAAGGCTCTTCTTAAAATCAATGAACCCCTGGATATCAGTGTGATCGTTCGCAGCTATAACTTCAGAAGTATCAGGAATTTCAGTAACCCTGTCAAAATGCGACTGCAGAACCCTGGAAACCGGTGCTGCACCCGGTATTTCAAGCCCGCGGCCGATCATCTCCACATCGACCCAGCCAGCCTCCAGACCATTTGCGCATCTGCCGATAGCTGATGGACCCAGCAGTGCTCTGCAGATGAGCTGATGCCCGTAGCAGACACCCATCTGAGGAATGTTCCCGGCTACACATTTTCTTACGATTTCTTCCGCATCTTCAAGAAAGAAAGCTTCTTCGCATATCGATAAGCTGGATCCTGTATGCATAACGCGAGAGTATTCAAGCGGATCGGGAAATCTGTCACCAGAATAGATGTACGCCGCAGTTGAGGCGCAGTTCTCCGGGAAATATCTCCTGAACAGCGGTGCCTCAGAACGATCAACTGAATAATCAAGTATCAGTATATTAACAGTTTTCATTATTCCCTAACAGATTCATTGCTGGATGAATGATTGCAATCGGTAAATCGGATAAGTATTGAGCTGTATCAGGGGAAGCTGTTCAGCCCCATGAAACTCGTTACTTTCCACTGGTTATCTTCTTTCTTGAGGATAGCTTCGTAAGGGAGCTCCAGCCCCGTGGCTGTGCTGAATACAAGCGGAATGACAAGTTCATTTCCCCGATCCGAATAGTCACCGATCTGCATTTCATAAATGGAGTAACGGGCTTTCATTACGGGAAGCACTATGGTGCTGATTAGATAATCCATCGGTGACCAGTGATCTATTTCGTCAGCAGTTGCAGTATAGCCTGCAGTGGTTAACCGGGATAGTGTGGCATCATCAAGATTCTCCTGCAGGATTTCAAGCATGATATCGATATCATCAAGCCCATCGCTGGAAATAAGCTCGGAGATCACAAATGTATCACCGGTTCTAAGAGCCTGGAAGAAAACCTCCAGAACACCTGTTGGATCATTGGGAATGAGGGGAGTTTCATCCTCGATTGGAATTTCGATCTCTTCCGCGAGGAGTGAATCAGGTTCCGTATTCTCAGGAGAATCCTGAAGCAAATAGATTTCCTCATCAAGTTGAGCGAAAACACCTCCAGCAGAGATCAACAGAATCATAGTCAGGAATGCAGTCTGCCTCAATTGAACCCTCCTCAATTAACAAAAGGCTTCCAATACATAATACAAAATAGCGAATAGGAACCAGTAGCGCCAAACAACCCCGCAAAGATGCCTGATCGATACCGGGGACACTCTCTGCTATCGAACCTGTTAATTAAACAATGAATAGGGGTATAAGATGTTCTACCGGCAGGAATTCTATGCTGCCGGATACCTTCACTGTGTACCCCATATCCTGAGCGTTTCAAGGACTATCCCGTATGACAGCTCAAGCCCCTGTTCAGCTATCCATTCGTTCCGGGAGTGAAAAAGCTCTCCGCCTGTCGGCAGATTTACAGTCGGTACTCCCATAAAAGAGAGCCTGGATCCATCGGTACCGCCCCGGATAGAGCTTTCCTCAGGTTGAAGCCCCATCTTCCCGGTTGCCCTCAGAGCGAATTCCACAGGCCTTCTATCCTGCTTCAATATTTCGCCGGGATTCATGTACTGTTCGGACATTTCAAGAGAAATTTCCGCTCCGGGATACTTAACTTTGATCCATTTCTCAAGGCTCCTCATTGTTTCAATCCTTGATGTCATTCCTTCAGAAGTGAAATCCCGCAGTATCATTTTCAGATTTCCTTCTGAGGTAACCGATGAAATGGAAAGAGGGTAGTAATATCCCTCACTTCCAGAACTGTTCTCTGGCATTTCCTCCGGGGGCAGAGATGAAACGATATCGGTAAGTACACGCAGAGCATTGACCATTATTCCTTCCGCACTTCCGGGATGAACTTCTCTACCCTTGATTTTCCAGTCTGCCGACCAGGCATTGAATGTCTGTGTATCTATTTTACCGACGGAGCCCCCATCGACTGTATAGGCAAAATCAGCACCGAATCTCGCCGGGTCAAAATTGTCCATTCCCCTCCCCACCTCTTCATCTGTTGTAAAGGCGATCCGAAGAGGCGGCACGGCTTTATCACTGCTCTTTATCAGAGTTTCAAGAATTTCCATAATGATGGCAACACCGGCTTTATCATCCGCACCAAGAAGAGTTGTACCGTCAGATGTAATAATCGTACCGCCGGCATATCTCAGCATATCAGTAGTTTGAGACGGCAAGATGACAACCCCCTCGCATAGCTCAATCGGCATGCCGTCCCAGTTGCGATGCAGGATGGGATTAACGTTCTCACCGGGGGCATCCGGAGAGGTGTCCACATGTGCAAGAAGACCTATCACTGTATCGCCGCTCCCTTCCCCTGGAAGTGAAGCGTAAAGGGTACCTTTCTCATCGAGTTCAATATCTTCCATTCCAAGTTCGCTAAGTTCAACCTCAAGTAAGCGGAGGAATTCGATCTGTCTGGCCGTGGAAGGTGATGTCGAAGAGGATGAATCTGAAGCTGTATTTATCCGGGCGTATCTGAGGAATCTGTCGGTAAGGCCTGACATTGTATCTCCTTTTCAAGAATGGAATATTTGATGTATATATACACGGGTGCAAATATTGAAACAGTCTTAAAGCGGCAAATTCAGTAGTCGGGAAGAAGGTGTATAAGTGATATCCTTCAGGGGTAGAAGCATAGTATCCATAAGAGACATGTCACAGGATGATCTGACAAAAGTGGTTGAAACAGCAGATCTGGTAAAACGCGGCGAGTTATCCGGCTTTCTCAATGGAAAAACTGTTGCAACTCTTTTTTTCGAGCCTTCTACAAGAACCCGTCTTTCTTTTGAATCCGCTGTTTTCAAAAGCGGAGGTTCCGTTTTCGGTATCGCAAATCCCAAGGCTTCCTCACAGAGCAAGGGTGAATCATTCGCCGATTCGATAAGAACTGTTTCCGGTTACTGTGATGTAATGGTGATTCGCCATCCGGTGGAGGGAGCGGCTCGTATGGCTTCGGAGCTCTCAGGTACACCTGTTGTCAACGCAGGTGACGGGGCAAACCAGCATCCCACCCAGACTTTTCTTGATCTGTTCACCATTAAAGAAAGTCTAGGGCGCCTTGATAACCTGAAAATAGGCATGATGGGAGATCTTAAATATGGAAGAACCGTTCACTCCCTTACCGATGCTCTCGCAATGTTTAATAACGAGCTGATATTCATCTCTCCACCTTCGCTGAAGATGCCTGAGCATATACTTAAAGAGCTGGATGACGCGAATATCAGATACAGGACTATTTCAGACCTTGAAGAAGCCGGAAAATGTGATCTTGACATACTGTACGTTACAAGAATTCAGAAGGAACGTTTCGGCGACCCGCAGGAATATGAAAAAGTCGCTGGTGTATACAGGATCACGCAGGATACAATAAACATGCTGGGAAAGGATATACGCGTGATGCATCCCCTGCCGAGGGTAGATGAGATCGCAGAAGAGGTAGATTCAATGCCTAACGCGATATACTTCACACAGGCGCACAATGGTATCCCTACAAGACAGGCATTACTCGGCCTGGTGACTGGAGGGTTGAACTGATGACGAGAGCGTACAAGGTTTATTCAATAGAAAACGGTACTGTGATCGATCATATTCCTACTCCGCTTGCCCTTATAGTTATCCGAATACTTGGACTTGAGAATGAGGGAATAATGACGATCGGGATCGGCTTCAACTCCGAGAAGCATCCTCGCGGCAAAGATATTCTTAAGATCGAAAACCGGGAACTCTCTTACGAAGAGACGGATAAGATCGCCCTTATCGCCCCCGACGCGACCATCAATATCATCAAGAACGGTGAAGTATCAGAAAAGAGGCAGATCACACTGCCCTCGGAAGTCAGAGATATACTCACCTGCCCCAATCCCAACTGTGCCACCAACAAACTGGGAGCAAGAAAACACTTCCTGCTCGAGAATAGAGATACAGTAACGTACAGATGTGTATACTGCGAAAGAGCCACTGTAGTAAATGCGGATATGCTTGCATCAAAGTGAGATATTACTGAATACCGATAATCCAGCTTCCTGATGGAATAAGGGCCGGAGCAGTGAATGCTCCGGCCCCGTCCTTATAGGGAGAACAGGCTAGGCCTTACCCTCCCCGCATTTGTATTTATTTCCTACCATGTGCACCTCCTCTGTTGGGGTTTCGGATATAGAGGGCTGATCTAGGCCAGCACCTCCGTGCGTATGCCCTTCCCTTTCCTCATGTGCACCTCCTTTCGGTTGGAGTTGGTAGACCTAATAGAACAGAAAGCATGTTCATCTGTCAAGTATGAATCACACCTGTCCGGGTGACCTTCCGCTGATATATCCGTCCTGTCATGGGCGCATTAGAAAATCCAGCAAATTGATATGCCTGATTCCATTTCGACCTTGAAACATCTTATCCATACTTATTACAGTTTTGGGATAGTTATCCTTTATCGTTTCAAGTGAATGAAACTCTCTTTCCACAGTTTCCGTTGAAGCAAGAAGGTAGGCAACCTGGAAATACTCCAATTCTCCTGATTTTTCGATGACAAAATCAACCTCACATCCCCCTGCACTACCGGTACTTACTCTAAAACCTCTTCGGTGAAATTCAAGAAACACAAGGTTCTCGAGTAATCCGGAAATGTCAGACTCTCTGTATCCGATAGATGCATTTCGAATCCCGAGATCATTTACATAGTATTTCGCTCCCAGTTCGAGATGTTTTTTCCCTTTGATATCGTATCTGCCAACTCGATGAATCAGATAGGCATCTTCCATATGAGACAGGTAGTTTAATACTGTTTCCAACCCAATTGAAATGCGCTGGGATTTGAAGAAATCAACTATTTTTTTCGCAGAGAGTATACTTCCAATATTGTCAAATACGAAAGCACACACTCTACGCAGAAGCTGTACATTCCTTATACTGTATCTCTGCACAATATCCCTCAGTAGAACTGAATCAAAGACAGACTCAAGATATCTTGTGAATACTTCCTTATCAGGACTGAACTGATGCAGACCGGGAAGCCCTCCGAACTTTATGTAGTCCTGAATATCAGCTTCATTGTCGCTGAATTCAATATACTCAGGATAGCTCAAACCATTAACTTCTATTTCTATGAACCTTCCGGTGAGCAGGGAGGCCAGTTCTCCGGAAAGAAGCCTGGCGTTGGATCCACTGACAACAACATCAAATTCCGGTCTTTTGATAAGGGATACAACAGCTTTTTCCCAGTGTTCAATTTCCTGGACTTCATCAATGAGAAGAAGAACCGACTTCGCGCCTTCAGGGATTTGAACCTTCACCTCTTCCATTAAATGGTGATAATTTCTAACGTGATCGAATGAGTAATCTTCCTTATCAATGAAACAGACATTCCTGTAAATATCTCTGCGTCTAGCAAGTAGTCGCATAATACTAGTCTTACCCGTACGCCTCATTCCAGTGATAACCTTCACAAGCGGTTTCTGCAGGAAGGGCTCAATTCTGCTCATGCATATTCTTCTATCATACAAGACGCTTTCGTGTATCATGCTACATCCTTTCGGTATATCGAAAGATTGTATGAATTCGAGCCTCTGTCAATACTGAAACCTCCCAGGGCTGTTATTCCATTCCGTTCAATGTCGCATAATGATCGGACAGAGTTACTGGCAGCATCATCATCTCATGTTAATGAATTGAGAATATCAAGGGGCAACTGAAGCTGAAGAATCGTTAGTCGTTCATGTCTCCGATAGGACCAATCTCAACTTCGCGAACAGCTCCGAATTTCAACTGATTCGTTTTGCTATACATGTGAAGCAGAAATCAGGATGATCCAGCGATTACAGAACCGAATAATCCACCATCTCAGCAACGGAATGGTAAATACTCTGAATCATTTCAATATGAACGATATACTTGATCGGTCCAACGCCTGGCGCGTAGAAGTAATTAACGTAGGAATCCGGGAACTCGGGTTCCGTCTGCTGAATGTAGACACATTCATTAAAACTTCCTGCGGGAACCGTGATGGAAGTGTCAACAGATAGTACCGTCATGATCCTCGATGGAAATTCAGGGTCACTGTACCACCAGTCCCCGACAGTAAGGGGGTATTTCATCCATATCCTGTAGATTGATACCGATGGTGAGTCGTAGGCTCTGATCACACTGTCCACCTCTGTAACGTAGTTGGCGCATATCAGCGTATCGGTGGAAATGGTTTGACCACCTATGGAGATTTCCATAATTGAAGTTTCCTGCCAGTTGAAAAGCTGGAAGCCTTCGGAATGGGTTGTATCATCTGTGATGATCCAGCTGATTTCCCCTGAGATCTCCTGCAAGGGTAGAGAATCGGCAGTAAAGATACCGCTAAGCTGAAGATCCCAGGTGTTCCCTATGGTTAAGGGATAGTACTGCACGGCGCCGGTGGGACCGGACGGACCGGTAGAGCTGTTTCCACAACTGATCAGTATAGAGATCAGGAGGATTATTAACGGGGATATTACTCTCTTCATTATTATCTCCTGTACCATTCGAGAAAGCTGAAAGAATACTGCAAAATGAATATCCAGAAATTCATGCTACACCTGTCCTGGTGATTTCAATTTGAGGTACCTGTCCCGTTCGCTGAAAACGCAGCCGCAGTAAGGCTGCCTGTACATTTCCGCTTCCCGGGAAATCCGTATGGATTCTTTGTAGAACTCCCTGAAATCTCTGTAAATGAAACAAACTCCGCTTTTCTTTTCGGCCGACTTCCCGGCTTCAATTATGAATGACTGATTCTGGTAGGGGCTTACAGATAAAGTTGTGGAGAAATTCTTGATTCCAAGTTCCGCCGCTTTGCCGGCCGTAGCCGAAAGTCTGTCCAGAAAACAGGCATAACATCTGTTCTCAGCGTCCAGCAGCATCCTGATATTCTCCTCAAGCGGGTATTCCTCATCGATCTCAAGAGGGATATTCTTTGAATCGGCATACCCGGTAAGCGCTGCAAGCCTTCTCTCCCTCTCCTTCCAGGGGTGTATGTTTGGATTGTAGAAGAAGGCTGTTACTTCGAAACCTTCCTTCTGAAGCTGCTCGCAGACAACGGTCATGCAGGGTCCGCAGCATGCATGAAGGAGAAGCTCTTTCACAGAGGAAGTTCTTCCTGACTGTTGTGTTTCAGGCCCAGATGGCGATACGCTTTGGAAGTTGTCATTCTGCCTCTGCTTGTCCGGTTGAGAAAACCTGATATCAGCAGATACGGTTCCACAACATCGATCAGCGTATCCTTCTCTTCGTTAAGGGTCGCTGCCATAGCTGCTACCCCTACCGGACCACCTGCATACTGCTTGATTATGACGCTGAGGTATTTGATATCCAGGCTGTCCAGCCCGGCTTCGTCTACACCATGAATATCCATGGCCTCGACAGCAACATCCTCGGTGATAGCACCCCTGCCCTCAACCTGGGCAAAATCCCTTGCCCTCTTGAGAAGTCTGTTGCAGATCCTGGGTGTGCCCCTTGACCGGAGAGCTATCGTTTCCGCTCCACCTTCAGTTATCTCAAGCTTGAGGATACCCGAAGATCTTCTGATTATTATTGCCAGCTCCGCGGCGTTGTAGAACTGCATGTGAAGAGATAAACCGAACCTGTTGCGGAGAGGGTTTGTTATAAGGCCCGCGCGGGTGGTAGCGCCAATGATCGTGAACTCAGCCAGGTCAAGCCTTACCGTCCTGGCATACGGTCCTGGATCCACCACAATATCAATTTTGAAATCCTCCATTGCGGGATAAAGGTACTCCTCCACCACCCTGGGAAGCCTGTGGATCTCATCGATAAAAAGGATATCCCCCCGCTGAAGGTTGGTCAGTATCCCGACCAGGTCTGCCGCCCGCTCAAGCACGGGTCCGGAAGTACAGACCAACCCGGCGTTCATTTCGTGAGATACGATATTGGCCAGTGTGGTTTTGCCCAGACCCGGAGGACCGTGGAACAGAATGTGATCCAGAGGTTCTCCTCTCCCGAGGGCTGCCTTGATCGCGATTGACAGTTTCTGAATGACCGCTTCCTGACCGACATATTCACTAAGGTTCTCAGGACGGAGGGAAGCAAGTGTCTTCTCATCGGCGATGTCATCGAACCTCTGGGATTCGCCGGAAACTATTGATTCTCTGCTCACTGTCTGCTCCGAAGTTTCATAGCCCGCTTAACTATATCAGATGTCCGGGCTTCTTCCCCAAGTTCACCGCATGCTTTTTCAATAAGCTCAACAGCTTCAGCCACAGGCACTCCAAGTTGTTTCAGAACTGCTTCCGCCTCGCCGCCGGTTTCCAAAACGGTTTTTCCATACGGCATCGCTCCGTACATTTTCTTCATCTTTTCCTGCAGTCCCGCTACGATCTGTCTGGCTCTTTTCTTACCTATACCAGGCAGGGTCGTAAGGTAATCGTAATCCTCCGAAGCTATTGCCGAGGCAATTCTGTGAGGCGGTTTCTCAAGAGCTTTTATCGCAGCCTTCACTCCCACTCCTGAAACCGAAATGAACCTCTCGAAAAATTCTCTGTCCTGTACTTCCGGAAACCCGACTATAAGAGGGACAATGCGGTTCCCCTCCATCTGAAGATGCAAGTAGACCGGAATGTCAATCTCCTGCCCTGCAGATATATTTCTGAAGAAATAACCTGGAACCAGTATACGTACAACAACCGGACCTGTCCGCATATACACTGTGGAATCAGCTGTCTTTTCTACCGAGCCTCTTATACTTTCTATCATTCTTTTCACTTTCGTAAGCGGCTATTGCAATTGCAAGCGCATCAGTAACATCATCCGGTTTGATCTCGGCGGTCAAACCCAGCAGATGTCTGACCATGCCCGCTACCTGTTCCTTGCCTGCTCTTCCATTACCCGTAACAAGTTTTTTTATCCTGGTTGCGGGCAGGGAAATAAGAGGCACCTGCCGCCTGGCGGCAGCAAGACAGAAGACACCCCTGGCATGCGCCATTTTAATTGCTGTAGCCGGATGCTTGTAATGTGAATAAATCTTCTCCAGCCCCATGGCAACAGGTCTGTACTTATCAAGAACCTCAATTATTCCGCAATAGAGTTCATCCAGCCTTACCGGGAGAGGGTCGCCTGCTTTCGATCTTATCGCACCTCCATCAAGAAGCTCGATTGAACAAGCTTTGAACCGCAGCACTCCGTATCCTGTGGTGCCCAGCCCGGGGTCGACACCAAGATAGATAACTGATTCAGTCTCAGGCAACTATTCATCCTGCATTTCGAAATTGGTATGAATCGCCTGAACATCATCATTATCTTCAAGTATCTCAAGAAGTTCAAGAGCCTTGTGGGCTTCCTTTTCGCTTAATCCAATGTAGTTCTCCGGTTCCTTTGTAACCTCTGCGCTTTCAGGAATTACATTCATTTCCACCAGAGCGTTCTTCACATCGAATACATCGGAGGGAGATGTGGAAGCGATGATCACTTCGTCAATTGTCTGCACATCTTCAAGACCTGCTTCAAGCCCGGCCTCAAGAACCTGATCCTCTGTGTACAGGGTCCCGTCAATGACTATCTTTCCAACCCTGCTGAACATATATGCAACACTGTTTCTTGAACCGAGATGACCGCCGTGTTTTCCCAGGATATGTCTTATTTCAGCCGCTGTCCTGTTCTTGTTATCCGTCAGTACTTCGATAATTATTGCGACTCCGCCGGGACCGTAGGCTTCGTACGTCATCTCCTCGTATGTGATTCCCTCAAGGGCACCCGTACCTCTTTTAATAGCCCGTTCGATATTGTCCGAAGGCATATTATGGGATTTAGCGGTTTCGACCCCGACCCTTAATCGGGCGTTTGTTTCTATGTCTCCCCCGCCCTCCCTCGCGGCAACTGATATTTCCTTGACGAGCCTGCTGAAGATTTTACCTCTGGCTGCGTCAGCCTTCTGCTTCTTGTGCTTAATACTGCTCCATTTATTATGTCCTGACATGCATTGCTCCTGTTCCGTAATACTTTCTGATTTACGTCATCTGCAATATCAACATTAGATATGCAGCCTTCAAAGGTCAAGAAGTAGGGTTAACCGGAAAAACCTTATCCTGTTTAAGTATATCATCGCAATCGTTTATCGCTTCAAGGAGTATTCCGATTTCTGAGCCGTTAATTCTGAGAACACTCTTATCGCGTGTACACCCGATCGCGTAGATGCTTGCTGAATGAATATCGATATCCAGGTCAACGGATGCAAGGTAATCTGTTCTATTAACTTCAACACCCACCGCAACCGCACGAGCCAGTAATGCAGCGTCATCTTTCCCTACAGAACCGCCGATAACTCTGAATCGCTTTCCATTCTCTGTCTTTTCCGGAAGAAAGTTCTCTCTGTGCATTCTGACCCCGGTTGAGAGGACCAGACTCGTTGAAAATGCCGGAAAGATAAACCTGACATTGCGGGATCCGGAATCGGATTCCGTCAGCCCCATCTCCCTTCCGGTGAACACCCTGAATCCAGGAACGCCTGATGCTGATGATTCCCTGCGTGAAATACGGTCCCGCATGGTCACGGAAGCATCAACCTTCCAGAAAGGAAGCAGAACTGAATCGGAACCGCCAACCCGTACGAATTCAATATCGATCGGACTTAGACGTTCATCTGAAATCCAGCATCTGCCGCACTCACAACAGTAAAATATGACATCTGTGGGAAGTCCGTCCAGATCGCTGCCGCAATTGGAACACCTCAAAAGCGTAAGCTCCGAAAGATCATATCTCATGCCAGGGTATCCATCGTTGTATTAATAGATAACATGATCGTTACCCCTGTCCGCTAATCTGCTGAGTATTTTGAGGAGATGCCAGGTTCCGTAAGCAAGTGCACATAGAATAAGAATGATTATGGGAAGACAGCTTGATTGTCCTCTTCCTGCTGTTCTGTAGTTAAGTCTGCCGCTGAAAATCATATCAAGAGTGTAAGGCAGAATGCCGGCCCATAGCAGCGCCATGGCAACTGTGATTATCTTCCTGTCCTTGCCTGATGATGGAAATCTCCCCCTTAGAACACTACCTGAACGTCCATCAACAACTACCTGATATGATCCGGTATCGATCCTGAAATCGGTGATCCACAACGGATAATAGACAAGAGCATCCCGATACCCGGATACAACAACATATTCCCATCTCTCCTCAAGCCCGAAACCGACTCCGGTGCCCAGTCTGCTGAAATATCTGGCCGTCTGGGCATGGGCATCGGCAACGGTTACCAGAGGATCGACGAATACACCCTCTCTGGAGCCCTCATCCTGCAGGATCTCAAGACCATCGGGAAGTGCTGTACGCTGAATATCAAGCCCCTGAATGGAAAGCTGCGAATCCGCCGAAAGACTGGGGATTCCTAACGGTTCAAGGTCTGCAGCACTGATGTTCACGGTTCCGGAGAGCTGAATCTCCCGCTCCACAGCATTGGATCCGGTTCGAGTCTTGATCTTCCTGGTGACTGACACGGAAAAACCGGATTGAGACTGCCCTTCGTAAGATATGGTTGGAACTTCACTCTCATGGTAGACAGGTTCAACTCCCAGTACGTAGCCGTTTACCTGTGCGCTGCAGTGCCAGAAAGGTACATAATAGAGCACCGGTTTGCTCACCCTTGCACGTTCAATGCTGCGGGGATTCACTCCCCTGAGCTCCCTGCGTACCGATCTTAGAACATCTATACCTGCTATCCTCGAAGGAAGCACATATCTGCGCACTGCATTTGAAAGCAGCAGACTGCTCGAACAGCTGGGGCAGACTGTATGTGTATCCCCCTCTCGAATACTGAGCGGTCCGGCGCATGATGGGCAGGTAAGGGCGACAGTTACTTTATTCATTATCTCCGGGCTTTCAACCTGTAATAAATGAGTGCCACTATCAGAGGTATAATTACCATGTATGTCCAAATCCCGGAAAGTGCTGACCGATCAAGACCCTTAGTAAGAAAATAAACGGGTAATGTAAAAACAAGACCTGCAGCAAGAGTCAGCAAAAATACCCTGTTTAGATTCTTTTTCGGATCACACTGTTCTCCCAGAATTGATAACTCACCAATCAGCTTGCCGGATACACCGTCAACCAGCAGTCCCTCGCTGTATCCCTCCAGATTCAGCATGACAATATAGAGCGGGTGAAAGATCACTCTGCCGCTGCTTCCCTCAGCTGTATCTCTGTTGAATGGTATCAGCTGATCGGGGGTAACCAAGCTTTCATCAAAGACTTTCATGCTTCCGGAGGGGGGAATGTAATCCTCAAGGTCCTGCCAGGGCTGACTGAAGCAGGGTTGGAGCTTCCTTGCGGAAGATGTTCCTGTTTCCAGGTATGGAAAGAACTTTATTGCCACGGAAGAGACCTTGCCCGATGGAAACAGCCTCCTGACATGCTCTTCTGAAACGGATGGTTCCACCAGCGCCGGTGTATTCTCCGGCGGGTCTACAATGATCCTGGCATCACAATACGGACAGCGCAGGAAGAAGTTGCTTTCCAGAACCACCTGCCGGGATCCACACTGTGTGCACCTAATCTTCACTTTTGCCATCCTTCGGCCTTGACCATGCGTTCTCCGTAACGGCCGCTATGATGATATCACTCCCCAAAGGTCTTCTTACGAACACTACATTCGATTCATGATTATCGGGTATATGGTAAGATTCATTAATAACCGCTATAACACCCTGTTCCGAGACTGGTGAACCTTTGAAATGATCGATTTCCGACATGTACAGATCGTAATCGATCAACAGCAGATTATATTCCGAAGCCTCCTTACGCGCTTTAATCAAATCATTCTTTATACTATCCGCAGTCAGCTGAAATACGGTGCAGCCGATAGCCTCGAGTATAAATTCAAGGTGCGAAGTCTCCTCCTCAGAAAATCCGGTAATTGAGACCCTCGGAAAAACATCCCCTATTGTCTCAGTTACTATATTTCTGGCTGAAGGGAGGTATACCGTAAACTTGGAACCTGAACCAAGCTCAGAACCAACAACAATATAACCATGATAGGTGTTCACTATTGAGTAAACCGCAGATAAGCCAAGCCCCCCCTGCTGACGTTTGGTGGAGTAGAATGGATCATAAATTCTGGTCAGGTTTTTCTCCGAAATACCGCACCCGTCGTCACTGATGGATATCATAACGTAGCTTCCGGCGATTATTGGTTTCATATCTTCAGGTAGATCGATCCTGCAGGCTGTAACTCTTATAGTGCCGCTGCCGCTTGTGGCCTCACCGGCATTCATAAGAAGGTTAAGGACTATCTGCTGTGCAAGTCCCGGCGGAACACCTGCATATCCCGTCCTGTCCGGGTAAGCCAGTTTTATATCCAATCCGGGAAATGAAGCGGTAAAGATGGAAAGGCTGCTCCCGATAATATTCCCGACAAGACAGATATCCGCTGCGGGCTCCGCTGCAGCTTCTGTGGATGTGAGGCTGGATACCATTGAACTGATCCTGCTTATTATCTTCTTTGAATCACGAATAGATCTGAAAACGGAAGCTTTATCCTTATGGTTTCTGCCTATTCCGGACAGGCGCGCTAGAAGAACAGTAAGAAGATCATCGAGTCTGCCTGCGATTCCTCCGGCAAGAGCCCTTATGGTCTCCGCTTTCTGACTCGCCTGGAGAGCAGTATCTATAAGCCATCTTGAGCTTACATTCCTGAAAACAAGACCCTCAATGACATTGGAACCCTTGCGGGAATCATCGGAGAGGAAAACACCGCCCCTTACAAGTGTTTCATCTCCATCCCGGCTAATGATGACGGCAGCAACAGGGAAATTGTAATATCCATCCCGGGAAAGGATTTCATTCATGTCTTCAATAAGTGGTTCCCGTGTGTACTGATCGGCAAAGACACAGATTTCCCACAAATCCTTCCCCGCAGCACCGGAAGCGCTGAATCCCGTAAGATTCTCCGCTTCCGGATTCATGAAGGATATTTTCCCGTTGGGATTAACAAGTACAACAGCATCCGTGACCGCGGATAGAAGATTCCGGATTCCACCAGGCGGCTTCATGCAGAATGTATCTCTGTATCAATCATTAATAGCCCACAACAACTAATTGTCTTGTCTGTCTGAGATCCGGTGCGTCAATAACGAAGAAATAGAGTCCTCCGGGTACGATATCTCCGCCCGAATCGCGGCAGTCCCAGTTCAGATTATGTGATCCCGCCGCTGCGATCCCGGATGAAAGGTCCCGGATCTGTCTTCCCGAAAGATCGTAAACAACAAGTGATACCGAGCCTTCAGCAGCAGTTGAGATCGTCACGGGGATCGAAGTCATACCGGAAGCGGGATTGGGGCTGAACTGACCAATATGGGTTATACCGGCACCAGTCAAACCTTCCGAGATACCGGTTGTAGATACTTGTGCCAGAACGGCATCGGAAGGCCAGCCGGCACCGAATTCGTTGTCAATCGCCCAGACCCTGAAGTAGTACTCACCATTATTAAGAGAGTTTATTGTGTACTGCGAACCCGCAATATTGTCTGACTGAATTACATTACTATCCCAGACCTCGATCTTGATGTCATCTATGTAGAGCTTGCAGCTTGAGCTGCTTCCGTAGCTCTCCCAGCGGAACATCAGTGTCTGCCCCTGGAATTCATCGAGCTCATGGATATTGAAGCGCCAGGTCATGTCATCGCGTCCGAATGTCTGGAGATAGTACCAGTTCGCACCGGCATCGGGACTGTAGGAGAAGGCTCCCTGGTAACTCTGAGGGGTTATATCCTGCTCTGACCAGAAGCTGATCCTTCCGCCGCCATTGGCCGGAATGGTCACCGATTCCTGCCAGGTCATGTGACCTGTTCCGTTCGAGACGTAGCACTGAGTACCGCTGTGATGCTGGCTGGTGGTAATGATCCAGTTAACTTTGTCAAAGGGACCGCTATCACCGTGGTCATCCAGAAGCAGCTGGTAGCCGGAGAGTCTCTGAAGAGCGTAGTAATCAGCATCGGCAGCATCATTCCAGTTGATGGTAAAGGGCACGCTCACAGAACCGATGGCGTCTATCACCGGCACTCCCGGCTCATGCGGATCGTACTGGCAGCCGGCAAGACATGCAGTTACAAGGTAGCTTCTGAGATTTCTCCTTGAAAGCTTAACAACCTCTGTGGCAGAAGGCCAGAATCCTGCAAAGCTAGCTCCGGTTTCGTGATTCCAGCTCATGGCTCCGTGAACACCGTAAGCATGATCCCGGGTGTTACCGGCAGATGGGCCAAAGTAGTACGAGATATAATGTTCCTCACCGGTGGCCCACTGAACCATCATCTCACCCTGGGTACTGTAGGCTGCTGCATGTGTGGTCGGGGAGCTGGTCCAGCCCCATGGATAGATAAGAACATTGCTGTAAGTATGCGTGGAATGCATCTGGGCAGGAACATGACTCTGCCAGAAGGTATCGATGTTGGAACTTTCCGGTTCTGAAAGCGGACCTGTCCCTCTGTATGTCTGGGAATTGGGATCTCCGCTGGAACCAGCGCCGCCCCAGTCAACCGACCAGTTCCTGTTCAGATCGATACCATCACCGCCAGCGGTCCAGTTCATGTTCTTCCTGTGCATTCCGCCGCCGCCGGGTGAGATACTCTGATTGTACACCCAGCCGTCAACATTGTTCACAGGAAGACACCATATTTCTCTGTTTTCAAGAAGCCATGTCGCCTGGTATCCGTTGTAACCATTACGCTCGTAGTTCGAGCAGAGCCACATCATCCAGTAGCGGACGTTTCTCATGGCAGCACCTTCGCGGGCATGGATAAGACCATCGTACCAGGCGTTGGCCATGGCTGGGTCATCGTCGTTGAAGTTGTTGTTCACGGAAATTTTCACTACCCTCTGAGGACGGTTCTGATAGGTGTTTCCGATGGATTGAACGCTAGTGATGGAGGGGTTGGCAGCCACAAGCGAATCGATCCAGACGCTTACTTCATCCCAGGTGTAGAATCCGCCCATTGAACGGCTGGTGCCGTTGCGGGCCTGGTAGTAAGCCTGCATATCCGTAATTTTTGTTGTGGCAGAGAGACCGTTATCAAGCAGTATCATGCGCTCGTAGGAGTTGGCAACAAAATCGACTGAACCATCTTCATGAATCTGCACAACTTCAAAAGCGAGACTTCTGAAGAGTTCAGCCTGAGCACCGGATGAGGGCTGAAAATTCATAAGTGAATAAATTTCTGCGGAAACAAGAGTTACCGCTACGAATAGAAACAGCATAACCTTTCTCATAATTACCTTCTCCTTGTGAAAGAAAACACGTTGATTATTATTCAACATACTAAATCAGTTATTATGAATATATACAGTGGAGGTTTTCATGTCAGACGCTTTGGTAAAACATCTTTCAGAGGGTATCCCCGATTCGATCCCTCCTGTGCCCCCTGACCTTCCGGGAGTAAGTCATGCGCCGGCCAGGCCGGATGTGCTGAATACCGAAGAAAAGAAACTTGCAGTGAAGAATGCGCTTCGATATTTCCCTGCGGAATGGCATGCCGAACTCGCTCCGGAGTTCGCGGCTGAGCTGAAAAATGACGGCAGGATATACATGCGGAGATTCAGACCGCCGCATGAAATAAAAGCAAGACCCATAACTGAATATCCTGCAAGAACGCAAAAAGCGGCAGCGATAATGCTGATGATCCAGAATAACCTCGATATCGCGGTTGCCCAGCATCCGCAGGAGCTCATAACTTATGGAGGCAACGGAACTGTATTTCAGAACTGGGCGCAGTATCTCATTACAATGAAGTACCTCTCCGAGATGACGGAATACCAGACCCTTGTTCTCTACTCGGGACACCCCCTCGGCCTCTTCCCGTCACATCCCGATGCACCGAGGCTGGTTCTGACGAATGGTCTGGTTATACCAAACTACAGTTCGCGAGAAGACTACGATAGAATGGCTGCCCTTGGCGTAACATCTTACGGACAGATGACCGCAGGCAGCTTCATGTATATAGGCCCCCAGGGGATCGTCCACGGTACCACCATCACACTTCTGAACGCCGGAAGAAAATATCTTGGATTACCTCCGGAGGCGGACCTTTCGGGTAAACTGTTCGTAACCTCAGGACTCGGAGGCATGAGCGGAGCCCAGGCAAAAGCTTCAGTTATAGCCGGTGCTGTATGCGTAATCGCCGAGATCAACCCCAAGGCGATAAGAACAAGGCACGAACAGGGGTGGCTTCAGGAGATTGAGAACGATCTTGACAGGGCTCTTCTCAGGATTGATAAGGCGCGCGAGGCAGGTGAGGCTCTTTCCCTCGGCTATACGGGAAATATCGTCGATCTCTGGGAAAAGCTTGCAGCTGAAAACATCCACGTTGACCTGGGAAGTGATCAGACCTCGCTTCATAACCCTTACCTTGGCGGTTATTATCCGGCCGGTCTCTCCCTCGCCGAATCCAACAGGATGATGGTTGAAGACCCGGAGGAATTCAAAAAAGCAGTGCAGGAATCCCTTCGAAGACAGGTCAGAGCGATAAACACCCTGAGCACCGCTGGAATGTTCTTCTGGGACTACGGCAACGCTTTTCTGCTTGAAGCTTCAAGGGCAGGTGCGGAGGGGATTCTCCGTACGGATGGTACATTCGCCTACCCCTCCTACGTTGAGGACATCATGGGACCTATCTGCTTCGATTACGGATTCGGTCCCTTCAGATGGGTCTGCACTTCCGGAGATCATGAAGATCTTAAGAAAACTGACAGGATCGCCGCCGGTGTACTCGAAAAGATGGCGGAGGAAGCCGATCCTGAGATAAAACGCCAGATGCTGGACAACATACTGTGGATAAAGCAGGCCGAAGAGAACAAAATGGTGGTGGGTTCCCAGGCAAGGATACTATACGCTGACAGGCAGGGGAGAATAAATATCGCCAGGGCTTTCAACGATGCTGTAGCAGACGGCGAGATATCAGCACCGATAGTCCTCGGAAGAGATCACCACGACGTTTCAGGAACGGATTCCCCCTACCGGGAAACCGCGAATATCAGGGACGGAAGCATGTTCACAGCGGATATGGCTGTTCAGAATATTATCGGTGATTCATTCAGAGGCGCAACCTGGGTATCCCTGCATAACGGAGGAGGAGTTGGCTGGGGTGAAGTTATCAACGGGGGATTCGGACTCCTTCTTGACGGTTCGCCCGAAGCTGCGCAGCGGGCATCCTCCATGCTGAGCTGGGATGTATCCAACGGACTGGCCAGGCGATCCTGGGCACGAAATCCAGGAGCAATCTACGCGGTGAAGAAAGCGATGGAAGCAGAACCGGATATGAAGGTAACCATACCTGAAATTGCTGATGAAAGTTTACTTGACGGTTTGTTCGGGTAATATTCTTTAAAAGGGGTATTTTCTGTTACTTAAGGGGTTTGAAATGCACAAATACTTAACTGTTTTTTGCATTGTTCTATTGTTTCCGGCAATCACGCTGGCATGGGGCTTTCATGATGGTATCGGGAATGGTTCACCCTTACTGTGTGTAACCACAAAATCATCCGCTATGGGTGGGGTCTGGTCACTTCCATCGGGCGGCGCAGCATCCATTTTTCTCAATCCTGCGGAACTGTCCATGCTGGATGGTCCGTTCATCAACGCAGCAATCTCAATTGTACAGTGGAGTTCATATGCAAATGGAGTGGTGGATTTCGATGAATACAGTTCGGGCAACACAGGAGCTGTAACCCTTGCCTTTGGAACAGAAATATCCGATGCCGTATCCGTAGGCGCAGGAATCACAAAGGTTTCGGAATTCGGATTCGATGGTATCCTTATTCTCACGGACGAAATCGGAGTAAACAGCTATGAGGTCGTCGCCATTGATGTACTCGATTCCCACGGTTCCATCTGGGAGGCGAACACCGGCGTTTCGGTGATTCTGAATGACTGGCTGACCGCAGGAGTATCCGGTGGAATCAGGTTTGGAAAAGGGTCGTGGAATCGCAGACATGACATTGTGGATCCACTGGCTTTCGATGACACCACCAGCTTGGAATGGGAAGAAGAGGATTTCTGCCTCCATGCCGGGATTCTAATGCCGTTTGAGTTCGGAACATTCGGTTTATCCGGTACCAATGCCACAGGCAGGTACCGGTCGAGGATCGCAGTCGGATTCCAGAAGAAATTCAGTATCCTGTACGGCAGCACAATAGGGGTGGAGTTCGATATTCAATCCATAGAAGAGAAAAATCCTGCTGTATCCGGACGAGTGTTCGCAAACCTGGCCGAGATGATGCCTCATGTACGGTCAACTTACAGCATTGGTTTCAACAGGGCTTCCGATTATCAGCACGCGGCTGCCTGCCTCGGAACAGGAGCTTTCATAAATTTCGAGAAGCTGGAAATTGAACTGGGAATATCATGGATGAGCAGAAGCAGGGCTGGATATGCTTTTCCTGAACCATTTATTTCCAATATAAATGACGCGGGAACATATTATTCCGCCGGATTATCCTGGAAACTGTAACCATAATATGTACAGAAAGGAAACCATGAAAACGATCTCAGCATTTTTCATATTTCTGCTGGCTCTGACAATGGCATGCGGTGGCGGCAGCAGCGCCGGCGGCCCCGGCGATGCCGTAACCGGAATGTTCGATGCATTGAAGGCGGGAAACGGTGAGAGGGTAGTTTCATATATGTCCGAAAGCGCCCTTGCGGGAATGGAAGGACAGCTGGAAATGGTAAAGCTCGACCCCCAGGCTGCATCCGCTCAGATGGCTGCCATGGGTATTGAGATAGACGCGACAGCTATTCCCGATATGACAGTTAAAGATTTCGCCATAGCCGTGTTTTCCTCACAGATGATGGCATCTGTCATGAGTTCCGGTGATGTAAGCATCGGCGAGGTCACAATCGATGGTGATATCGCCAGGGTCGAAGTGACTACTACTTTCCTGGATGAAACCGAAACAAATATTATCGATGTGGTAAAGGAAGACGGCCAGTGGAAGGTTGTAGAGTTCGGGCTCAATATGTAACGCCTGTCTGAATGGTAATTATTCCGACTGTTTTGCTGTGGTAATTCAGCCGATCAGTATTTGACAATAATCTCAATCTGAATATATAATGTTAGTGATTATCCGGTGCTTACCATTGAAACCAAGGAGGAAAAATGAAAAAAGTAGTATTCCTGCTGCTGTGCGTTGCTCTTACTCTTTCTGCCGCTGATCGCGTTGCAGGACCAGGTTCAGGTTCCGGTACCACCGCATTCCAGAAGGGTACATACACTGTTGTAAGTTCCTTTGACCCTGATATGGCAGCAAGTGCTTACGGCGCCGCAATACAGGACAATGTTGCAGATCGCATGTGGATCAGCAGCTGGGGCGATCTGAACACCTACGAATTCGACATGAGTACAGGCTTTGCCACAGGCAATTCCTGGGAAATAACAAATAGCATTGATGCTGATGACATGGCCTGGTGTGAATACACCGGTGGAGCTCAGTTCTTAATCGGTGACTACACTTTCAGCAACATCGGTGTATTTGACGCTTCAGGAATCTGGGTCAGAGCCCTTGCGGGTCCCGCCAGCTTCTCCAACGTTTTCCCGGTAGCCGCTGGACACGACATGATTTATGTCGACAGATCCGGAGAAATGGCATGGGGCTCCTACACCGGCACAGAATCCTCAGTAACCTGGACTGTTGTAACATCACCAGTTCCTAGTTCTTACGGAATGGCTGTATGGGGCGACTACCTCTTCCTCTGCAACGGAGAAATAGGTACAGACAACGTCTTCATCTTCGCAATCAACGGAGACGGAAGTGTTAACCTCACTCCTCTATGGTCTACTGAATTCACCGAGATTGTCGATGGCGCCAACGGAGCGATCGACTACGACGGTACATACCTTTACGTCTACCCTCAGAATGACTTCGTTTATACGCTGGATATTGACTGGACCGGCGCCCTTCAGAACTCAACCTGGGGCCAGATCAAAGCTGAGTTTTAGTAACGTTTAGTTTACACGTGCGCAGAAGAGGCGGGGTTCATCCCCGCCTCTTTCTTTGGTGTCGGTTATCGGGGTCGTATCTTGAATTTTTGCATTTCATTTGTTAAGATATTTACGAATGCCAAAATTCAAGATACGACCCCGATAAGGTCCGACCCCTTTTTCTACTTAGTTTTCTCTACAATACCGGTTACAATGCTCTCGAAATCCTTTGCGAACTGAGTTTGACCGTTGTGATTCACAAAGGGCTTTCCACTGTCTCCCGATGAAACTATTTCAGGTTCTATTGGAATTCTTCCAAGGAAGGGAACTTCCATCTCGGACGCCATTTTCTCCCCGCCGCCCGAGCCGAATAACTCGGTCCGCTCGCCGCAATGGGGACAGACGAACCCTGACATGTTCTCTACGACTCCGAGTACCGGCAGCTTGAGAGCTCTGCAGAACTGGATCGAGCGCCTAACATCGGAAAGGGACAATTCCTGCGGCGTTGTGACAATGACAGCACCGGCGGGATCCGGTATGAGCTGAGCAACGGAAAGCGGTTCATCACCGGTTCCAGGAGGACAGTCCACTATCATGTAGTCAAGCTCCCCCCAGTTCACGTCTTCAAGAAACTGTTTGATAACGTTCATCTTCATCGGACCCCGCCAGATCACGGGGTCTGTCCTGCTGCCGAGCATGAAATCCACAGAGATCACCTTGAGGGATCCTATTTCAGCGGGATTCAGCATTTTACCATCGGAAGATGTCAGTCTCGTTCCCTCCATACCTAGAAGTTTGGGAATGCTGGGACCATGAAAATCCGTATCAAGAAGACCGGTAGCATACCCCTGAAGCGAAAGTGAAATTGCAAGGTTGGCGGCAACGGTACTCTTACCCACTCCTCCCTTGCCGGAAAGCACAAGAATGCTTTTTTTCGCTGGCGATTTTTCAAGGCTGAGCGGCGCGGTATTCGGGTTACTCATAATAATCGTGCCTTTCTAAAGGTGAGTATCCAAAGATTTAGAAATAGTAATATAACGCAAAGGTATTGCCGAAGTGCACTTTCATTACCATGGTATTGGAACAGGAGGTTATTCTCATGGATTTCAGTAAGTACGGCGCTATTCTCTTCGATCTGGATGGAACACTCATTAATTACGCGGGAGCACAGAAGTCCGCCGCGGAATACATCGTGGAAATTCTCGACCTTGACAAATCAAGTGATACGATGACGCATATCCTTGAATTTCTTGAGGATAAGGTCATTCAGGATCTTGAAGCCTGCAAGCCGTCGGCCATAGAACCAGGTTCCAATGAAATGCGCCAGGCTTTCAGTAAAGCCGGGTTAGGTGTTGATCCCGTTGAGTTCATCGAACTCTACTTCGAGGGATTGGAGGAGCATGGAGAGCCGCTACCCGGTATTATCGACCTGATGGGAGTACTCAAAGACAGATTCTCTATTGGGATCGTATCAAACGGCCCGGGATCTGTCCAGCGCAAAAGGCTTGAAAAATCAGGATTGATGGAGTTTCTTGACCTTATCGTGTTAAGCTGTGAAGTGGGTTCTGCAAAACCAGACCCTGAGATACTCCGATACGCAATGAAACTTGCGAATTCAAAAACGTACGATACTCTACTCGTCGGCGACAGCGCAGGCAGCGATATGGGAGCTGCCAACGCAGCAGGAGTTGATTTTGTATTCGTACGGCCTGATGGAGATTTTTCCGCACCGGGGCCAAGGGTTCTTGAACTGAGAAGGACAGCGGATATGGCTGAGTACTTCAGAAGCAGAGCTGACTGAATCTCTTTGAAGCTTAAACCCTGCTCATCTCTGCAAAGGCTATACCAGTCCTCCCTCTGCCTTTCTCTTCCTGTACTTCCGTAGAAACAGTATGCCCGAAAGGGCAAAGAGCCCTGAAGAGACCAGGAATGCTTCTGAAAACCCCCAGAAATGCAGCAGAACACTACCCAGTATCGGCGCAAAACTGGCCCTTAACGCAGTCATGGTAACATGAAGACCCTGATATGTGGCTTCCTGGCCCTGGGGAGCGAAGTGCATGCTGGAAATGTTCCAGGATATTCTCACACCTGCCATCCCCACGGCAAAGATAGCATAAGCGATATAGAAGAACGTAATACCCATATCTGGTATCCAGTTGCCAAAGGCCATCGAGAGAGGGTAGAAGGCGAGAAGCAGGCATACTATACCTGTGAACCTGAAGGGATGGAGTTTCTCAAGCCGGACTCCAAGAAAAGGAGAGAGAAGAAGAACTCCCATTTGTCCGATCACACCCTTCGCCAGTGCGTACTGCTCGTAATCCAGCCCGAGCCTGTCTATTGCGAAGAAGGGTATAACGGGCAGGATCATCAGAAAGGCGATGCCGTATATGAAAAAGTATATCTCGAACCAGGCAAAATCCCTGTCATTTTTGAAAATAGCCCACAGACTTCTGAAGAAGTGAGCAGATCCACTGCCTGTGGAACTCTCCGTTACGCTGGATTCCATACCTCTTGCCATTCTTGAGAGGAACAGAGCCTGTCCCGCTCCGAACAGTGCTTCAACCAGGAACAGAATCCTGTAGTACTGAAAATCCATATCCAGAAGAGCACCTGCAAGCATAGCCATGGGAAGGCTGAAAAGAGTGAACGCGCTTGTCCACCAGCCGAACAGTCTTGCCCTGTTGTTCTGGGAGTACCGCTTTTTCATGATGCTGTTCTGCGCAGGCAGAATGACACTGTTTGATGCAAAGAAGAGAAGGAGGAGCACCAGCATCACATTGACAGAAGATGAGAAGAACATCAGAGCAACAGGAAGCCTGGACAGGACTCCGAAGACAAGAACTGCCCTGTCGTACCTTCCCCTTCGGTCAAGCCAGTGGTTTATGAAAACAGCGAGCATATTGCTGATCGGCCAGAGCATCGTAAGGGCGGTTATCTGCCATGCGGCGGCATGCAGCCCGTTAACAGCTATGTACTCATGGTTTATAACCACTCCCATGGAAATTCCCCCGAAAACGGCGGATACCAGATGGAGCTTGAATGATTTTCTTTCATCCCCCCCGAGGGGGCGGAAGAATTTCCTCTCTCCACTATCTGACTTGAATGACATCCATGAGAAAAACTGCATAGCTTAACTGACCGGCGGCACTATTTTCTTAGCCACAAGGATTTCCAGAACCTGTTCAGCACACTCCGCAGCTGAATATTCATGGGTTTTCAGAACAAGCTCAGGTGAAAGGGGTTCTTCGTAAGGTGCTGATATACCCGTAAAAGAAGGGATCTCACCGCTTCTGGCCTTTTTGTACAGACCCTTGGGATCCCTCTCCTCAGCCACTGCAAGCGGGACTTCAACGAATACCTCAACAAAATCGTGCTCATCCTGGATGGATCTGGCAAAATCTCTGTCCTCGCGGTAAGGGCTTATGAAGGCCAGCAGGTTCACAACACCAAAGGAACTGAAGAGTTTGGCAACTTGAGCGATTCTGCGAATATTCTCTTTCCTGTCATCCGGCGAAAATCCAAGATCGCTGTTAAGACCGTGCCTGATATTGTCACCGTCGAGGATCGCTGTCAGAACACCGCGTTCCTGAAGCATTTCCGCGAGAATGTCCGCAACGGTAGACTTGCCTGAACCGGAAAGCCCAGTGAGCCATACGGTAGCTCCCCTGTGCCCGAGAAGCTTCTCCCTGTCAATTCTATCTACACCATGATGGTGCCATGTAAGGTTCTTATCAGCAGTGCTATCCTGCTTCATATTTCTCCTGTTCTACAAAATTATAAATAGGTTTCAATAATGGGAAAGTTTCACTATCATACATACTCAGAATCGAAATCGCTAATGAATTCCGTTACAATCGAGAGGATGTCATGGTCAACAAGGATACTATCAGAAAAAACCTGTCAAGCTGCCTCACAGATACTTTTTCACTGAATCTTCCTGGAGGAAAACGGGGTAAAGTCAGAGACAGTTACGATCTTGGAGACAGGATTCTCCTTATCACCACTGACAGGCAGAGCGCATTCGACAGGGTACTCACTTCTGTCCCGTTCAAGGGACAGGTCCTCAACCAGGTAAGTGCATTCTGGTTCGAAAACACCAGTGATATCGTTCCAAATCATGTCATCTCAATACCCGATCCCAATGCTACTCTAGCAGTCAAGTGCGATGTCTTCCCTGTGGAATTCATCGTCAGGGGTTACCTTACCGGCAGCACAAGTACCTCCGCATGGACCCTTTACAGCAGCGGCAGCCGGAACATCTGCGGTAACGAACTTCCGGATGGAATGGTGAAGAACCAGAGATTCCCCGAGCCCATTATCACTCCCACCACAAAAAGCGAAGTCCATGATGAGTCAATCACGCCAGAAGGAATAGTCAGCGAAGGTCTGATGACCGCTGACGAATGGAACAGAGCATCCGATATAGCGATGAAGCTCTTCAAAAGAGGCGTTAAGATAGCAGCTGAGAACGGCCTGATCCTCGTTGATACAAAGTACGAACTTGGGAAGAATGATAACGGCGAAATAATACTCATCGATGAGATCCATACTCCGGATTCCTCAAGGTACTGGATTGCCGCCAGCTACGAAGAAAGATTCGCGAGCGGCCGGGAACCTGAGAATATCGACAAGGAATTCCTCAGGCTCTGGTTCAGGGACAACTGCGACCCGTACAACGATGAGGAACTCCCTGCAGCTCCGGATGATCTTGTCATTGAGCTTTCATCAAGATACATAAAGCTTTACGAGATGATAACCGGCAAGGAGTTCGTTCCTGCGACGGGAGATGATCCGATGGATAGACTGAAGAATAATCTAAGGGGTATCTAAGCATTACGGATTCATATCACAAAGGAGAATAAGATGCGTTTCGCACCTGCGCTTGTCATGCTTGCATTTGCGATGCCTGTTATTGCTGGAGAGATTGTTGTCGGCGTCTGCTGCGAGTGCGGCTACCAGACCGACGAGTTTTTTGCGGGATACGGCATGATGCCGGGTTATGCTGCTGAAGTATACCGTGATCCCCATACTGGTGAATTTCACCTTGTAAGGTTCGACATCGTAGAGATCGAGGCCGAAGAGATCGCGGTCAGCATAACTAACAACCACCATGAGATGGAAGAGCTAAACATCGATGAGATCGCGGTCACCATAACAAACAACCATCACGTGATTGGACTGGAGACCGCCGAGGAGATAGCAGTCACAATTACCAATAACCATCGTGAAACCGGAAACATATCAGTTGACGAGATCGCATCCATCATCAGAAATTCCTACGGGGAAGTCGTGGAGATTGCCATGGTCTGGGTTTCGCCCGAATTGCTCGGAGAGATCAGACTGGAAGTAGTACTGCCGGCAGGTGCCTATCTTAACGATGAAACGGCTGAGGATCCGCTGAACTGGGAGCTTGTCTCATTGTTTGACGGTCCCCACCAGTGCCCGGTCTGCTGCTGCGAAACTCTGGTGTTCGAGAGGATCGGTAACTGGGATTAATTCGGGCAATAATATCTTCGCGACAGCCACATGAAATGAAGTCCGTGTTGACATTCCCATTATGGGAACGCCAATATCTGATCCGATAAGCAGGGCTCTTTTCGGCAAGGTTCGAAGAGAGGTGCTTGCACTGTTTTATTCTGACACTGATGTTTTGTTCAATGTAAATGAAGTCATCAGGAATCTGAATCTTGGTATAGGAGCCGTTCACCGTGAGTTGAACGGACTGGCTGAAGCCGGAATCCTTGAGAAGCTGAAAGTCGGCAATCAGATCAGATTCAAAGCGAACAGTGACTGCGCAGTATTCAATGAACTGAAAGCCCTTGTACAGAAAACCTCAGGTACTCTACAGTCAGTTAAAGATGCGCTTTATCCCTTCCGAGATACAATTCAATTCGCCTTTATTTATGGAAGCTGCGCAACAGGTGATATGAAGCCGGAAAGCGACATTGATCTCATGATCATCGGGGATGTCGATATGGTTCAAATGATGACTGTGCTGCATGAACCCCAAATGAATCTGAGAAGAGAGATCAACACATCTGTATTCGAATCAGAAGTATTTAGCAAAAGACTGAAACAGGAAGGATTCATACGGAGGATATCTACCGGTGAAAAGGTCTTTTTGATAGGAACAGAGGATGAGTTTAGAGAAATGGGCTGAGAATGGCTGGCTGAAAACAGCCGAACCTGATGATGCGGATAAAGAAATACTTTGCAGACATACCAATACTGACACATGAGAGTGATTGTGAAATAGAACTTATATTTATCAATCGGAGTACTCTTAACTGTATTCATGATGTTGACCGGGTGCGGAGCTGACGAATCACCACCCGAACTCCCCGATATTGAGTACATACTCGTTATTACCGACTCGATAGGAGTCGAGACAGGTGACCCTGAGTACATGCTCGTGTGGCCTGTGAGCCCCACATATACTCCCCACGGCAATATCGCAATCCTTGACCGGATGAAGCACGCTGCTTTCATATACTCACCGGAGGGAGAATTCATCAGGACCGTGGGACGGGAAGGCTCCGGACCGGGAGAATTCCATATGCCGTCTTCCATGGAGTTCAACTCCAATGGAAACCTGCTGATCCGTGATCAGGATGGGATCGCGTTGTTTGACAGCAATTACGAATATCAGGATCAGATGACCTGGCCTTTCTTAACTCCATCTATAGTTTCTGCGCTGGACAGCGGTGGGTTCATAGGAATAAGGACAACTGCAAAACCGGATGAAGGGAAGATCAAGATGGTTTCGACTCTCGCAAGGTGGGATGGTGATGAAGATTCCTCGATGGAGTACTTCAGCCTTGAATTCGAAATGAATATGGAACCCGGTGTAATCGATTTCACCAGCTCCAGAGAGCATACTATCTACAGCTGTGCCACCCGCAATGGAAGGGTTTTCTATTCGCAATCATCAATCGACAAGTTTGAGATCCATGGCTGCGAACCTGATGGAACTCCTTTTCTGCATATAGTGGATGAGAACTTCCATAGAGTAGCGAAAAGTGAAGAAGAGCTTCAAACTGAGATGGATAATTACAACAGTGTAATCA